>JBDTOJ010000205.1:0-12084 GCA_039933295.1 Chloroflexota bacterium | reverse complement strand
GGCATGAAGTCGATGACCGGGTTGTCGGTGAACATGTCGAACTCGGTCGAGTTGACGTCGGACTTGCCGATCACCTCGCGAGCGAACTCGATGACGGCGCACTGGAGACCGAGGCACAGTCCGAGGTACGGGATCTTGTGGTCACGGGCGAAGTGCGCGGCGAGGACCTTGCCCTCGATCCCGCGATGCCCGAAACCGCCCGGCACCAGGACTCCGGCCGCGCCATCGAGTTGATCGTGGAGGTTCTCCAGGGTCAGTGCCTCGGAATCCACCCAGCGAACTTTGGCGTCGACACCATGCGCCCAGCAAGCGTGTCGAAGGGCCTCGGTGACGGAGAGGTAGGCGTCCGGGAGCTCGATGTATTTGCCAACCAGCGCGATTTCGAGGATCGGCTTGGGTCGCTTGATGCGGTCGACCAACGCACGCCAGCCATCCAGGTCCGGGGCGGCATGCGGATCGCCAAGGCCGAGTTCCCGGACGACGAGCCGACCCAGTCCGAATTCCTCGAATTGGAGAGGTACCTCGTAGATCGTCGAGGCGGTTGGTGCAGGAATAACGGCGTCGACGTCCACATCGGTGAAGAGGGCGATCTTCTCGCGGATCTCATCAGGCACCTCGTGGTCCGAGCGCAAGACGATGACGTCGGGCTGGATGCCGATCCCCCGAAGTTCCTTGACCGAGTGCTGGGTGGGCTTGGTCTTGAGCTCGCCGGTCGCCGCGAGTGCCGGCAGCAACGTCACGTGCACGTACAGCACGTTGGCCCGGCCGACGTCCTTGCGCATCTGGCGGATGGCCTCGAGGAACGGCAGCGATTCGATGTCGCCGACCGTTCCGCCGACTTCAACGATCACGCAGTCGGGGTCGCCGTCCTTGGCGACTCGCCCGATCCGTTCCTTGATCTCGTTGGTGATGTGCGGGATCACCTGGACGGTGCCGCCGAGATAGTCGCCGCGGCGTTCCTTCGCGATCACCGCCTGGTAGATGCGGCCGGTGGTCACATTGGAGAGCTGGCTCAGGTTCTCGTCGATGAACCGCTCGTAATGACCGAGATCGAGATCGGTCTCGGCGCCGTCGTCCGTGACGAAGACCTCGCCGTGCTGGTACGGAGACATCGTGCCCGGATCCACGTTGATATACGGATCGAGCTTGAGGATGGAGACCTTGAGACCGCGGGCCTTGAGGATGCGCCCGACGCTGGCGGCGGTGATGCCTTTGCCAAGAGAGGAGGTCACGCCTCCGGTCACAAAGACATACTTCGCCATGGGTCGGGTCCTCCGGGGGTTTTTCGAATGTTACCGGATGGTCAGCCGATCCGCCAGCCCGGTGTCAGGCGATCTCGGCGCCCAGAGGGTCAACCCGCCGGATCCCAGGCACGGAATCGAACCCGCGATCCGGGCTAACGATGTCGGCGATGCCTTCCTGGAGGCACGTGGCGACATGGACGAGGTCCCGTGCGGAGAGCGTCGGATGCGCCTCGATCAGCTCCGGCATTCGACGCATGACGGCGTGCGTCACTGGCAGGACGGGTGCGAATAGATCAAGTGCGTCGCGAGCCATTGCAGCCCCGATCTCCGGACGCCGGATGGCCGTGAACCGATGAAGGATCTCCTGGATCACCTCGACAGACGTCACGGCATCAAGGGTGCCGTCCGCGACGCGCGCGAGCAGGCGCTGGCACGGCTGTCGCATGGGGTGGTCGGCGCCGCCGGCGTACATCACGATCGCCGTGTCGATGAAGACGGTCACCCGCGCCCGCCTGCGGCCCCGTCTGTGATCTCCGCTTTCATGGCCTCCCAGTCGGCGACAGGAGCACTCAGGGTCAGGAGCGATTGGAGCGCCTCGGCCGGCGGACGTGCGCGGGGCACGGTATAGGCGTCGATCGCCTCGCGAATCACGGCTCCCATCGAGCGGCCTTCGCGCACCGCGATCCGATTCAGCCGCTCTCGCTGCGACGGCGTCAGGAGAACCTGCGTTCGTTCTGAATGCATGTGCATATCATACCATGCACATCTCTCCATTGGACGCACATCTCCGCCTCGAGGCGCAGGCAAACGAACTAACCCGGGCGACGCACCGCGAGGCGTTCAGTGCGAAAAGGCAGGCGAAGGTTCCGGGTGACGATGACGCCCGCGATGATCACGGCGCCGCCCGCAAGTTGCGCTGGCTGGATCGCCTCGCTGAGGAAGGCGGCTCCGAGCAGGACGGCGACGAACGGAACCAGGAACTGGAGGCCCGTGATCCGGGTCGGGCCGAGCAGCTTGATCGCGTGGAAGACGACCACATTGGCCACGCCAGCCGCAATCACCGTGGAGTAGGCGAACCCCGCCCATGCCCCGGGGCTGACCGAACCCCAGTCCGTGCCCGAAGCCTGGAACAGGCCGATCGGGAGCAGCGCCACGCTCCCGCCGACCATCGCCCACGCCGTGGTGCGGAGCGGTGAATGGCGAATCAGGACCGGGGCACCCCACGATGAGTAGATCGCCCAGCAGGCCGCGGCGAGCAGGGTCAGGCCGTCACCGAGTAGCGACGCGCCGAGGCCGAGGCCCGGGCCGGCGGCGATCACGATGCCCACGCCCGCAAACGACACCAGCGCACCGGCGAGTTTGCGGCGGGTGAGCACATCGGACCCGGCGATCGAGGCGAACAGGGCCGTGAAGACCGGGGTCGCGGCGATCAGGAAGGCCGAATCACCGGCCGGAATTGATTGCAGGGCCGTGCCCCAGAGCATCTGGTAAATGCCGAACCCGATGGCCCCGAGACCCATGATTGGGAGCACCTGGGCGCGGGTCATCGCGACGGAGCCCTCGCGCCAACGCAACAGGCCGAGCAGCAGCAGCGCCGACAACGAGAACCGGAGCCAGGCGAAGGCGATCGGTGGGATCTCGCGATTCGCGCCTTTGACGACGATGAAGTTCGCTGCCCAGGCGAGGACGACTACCAGCACCCCGAGCTCGGCGGCTCGGTGTCCCGCCAGCCAGGCCCGGTTCACCGGCGACCGAGTCGGCGGCAACTCCGCTCCAGCCTGCAATTCGGCGCCGGTCGGCAACTCCGCGCCGGGTGGCGCGGACACAACGACGCCCGTCGGATGGCCGACGGGCGCTTCAGTAGTGTTTGACTCGGCGCCGGGATCGATCAGGCGCCATCCTGATCAAGGTCGAGCGAATCCTCGTCGGTTTCCTCGGTCAGTTTCAGCCAGACAAAGAGTCCGGCAAGCACGATCAGTGGGATGACCACGAGCGCGCCGAGGGTGACCCCCAGGGCAACCGCAACGGTCTTGAGTGCACGCATGTTGTTTCCCCCTTGCTGCGGAGATGGGCGATTCAGTGGGCCTGCTGGCCGGTTGGTCGGGGTGGCAGGCGGAACGTTGGGCCTCGGGCGATGAGCGCCTCAACATCGTCGCGAGTGAACTCCGCGAGCTCGTGATGATCCGCGTTCTGGCTGACGACATGGAGCCGCAGGACAAAGGCCCCGTCCTGCTCGAAGAAGAACATGTCCTTGGGCTTCTGCTCATCGATATAGTGACCGATGACCCGGAAGGCATGCTCATAGCGACCGGGCGGCGGCAGCAGCGCCTGCGGCCCGGTTCCGCGTCGGGCAACGGACTCGTCCATGAACTTGCCGATGTCCTCGTCCAGGAATGTCATCGTCTCCTTGGTCATCTGCCCGATGGTTTCGGACCATGTGCTGGCCAATGACCCGACACGTGCAAGGCCCTGGACGATGAACCCGTCCGGCGCCTCCATGACGATCACGTCCTTCATCCCACGCTGATCGAGGTAGGCCCCGATCGAGCGGAGGACCTCCTCAAAATCCTGGCGGGGACTGCCGTCATAGATGCGCATTGATTCTCCCTGGTCTATGCGGGATGTTGCGGCCCCTACGAGCCAGTCGTTCGATCGTACAGACCCGCCTGCTTCGCGCGTCGATCGCTGATTCGGAACACCGCAACTGCACCGAGTGTAGCGAGGGCCCCGGTGGCGAGCAAGGCGAGCACGATCTCCTCGGGGGAGGGCTGGAGATGGCCGGACAGGCTGGCGAATACCGTCCCGTCGCCCCCGATCGAACCCGGGCCATCGACGAACAGCGCCCGGCGAACCCCGGCGATCCACCAGGTCAACGGAGTAAGCAAACCGATCACCTGCACGGGGGCCGGCAGGACGCCGAGCGGAAACACCGCACCGGCCACGAGAAAGATCGCGCCGGCGAACGCCTCCGGGTATTGCCACGATTCCTGGCGCGTCTGGATCACGATCCCGGCCATGAGGAGGCCGACGGCGATGATCGAGCCGAGCCCAAGGACGAAGACGACGGCGAGCAGCGGCCAGTCCACGGTGGCCGGATCAAACGGCACGCCAAGCACGATGACGCCGACCACGAGGGTGATGACGGCGCCAGCGAGGCCCACCCCAAGGCGGGCGACGCCACGTCCGATCAGGATCGTCAGGAAGTCGCTCGGGCTCACGTACACATACTTGAGGGTTCGGTAGCGCTCGCGATCCTCGAGGATCGACTGCGCCAGCCCGGCAATGCCGCTCACCACGAACGCCCATAGCGCGCTCCCGACCACCACGAACGGGCGGAAGGCGCGGCCCGCGTCGCCACCGATGACCTCGAGCATGACCACGAGGATCAGTGCCGAACTGACCGGCTTCGCGACCGAGTAGATGAAGAACAGGAATGGATCCGTCCAGTTGGCCTCGAGCTGCCAGCCCAGACGAACCGCGACGGCGAAGGTTCGAATGAAGTCCTGGATCCCGTTGCCCTCGGCCTTCGCGAAGTCGAAAGGGTTCGCGGGCCGGCGGCGCGCTGGGTCCGGTCCGGGGGCCGGGCCGGCCGCAGCGGTCATTGCCAGCGCACCGAGAGGCGGCCGTCGCGCCGAGCGCGACGTTCCATCGCGATCAGCATCCAGCGCGCTCCGAGGATCGAGACGACCGTCATGACCCCGAGAATCGCCACCTCGATGAGCGGCGCCGGCGTGCCGACGGGAAACGCCGCGTCGGCAAAGACGAGCTGACGCATGGCATCAAGCCCGGTGGCGAGCGGGATGAAGGCCACCGACAGCGCGCCAAGGAACCCGAGTCTGGCCACGGGGAAGTTCAGCCCGGACACGAAATAGACGGGCTCGGTCATCATCTGGCCGAGGTGCCAGGCCTCACGACCCCAGACCAGGAAGAGGCTCGCCAGGACCATGCCGAGCCCGTACAGCGCGCCGAGCGTCAGCACGAACACGCTGATCAGCAGGGCCCACTGATCGACACTGAACCGGACCCCGAAGACCGTACCGGCGATCACCAGTACGACGAGCGCGCGGGTCGAGCTCATGAACATGCCGCCCAGCGCCATCCCGAACAGGATCGACATGAAGTGCATCGGGGCCGCGAAATAGAGCTCGAGGTTGCCCTGGCTCTTCTCCCACCACAGCTGATTCGCCATCATCCAGATGACGTTCAGCCAGAACGCCGTCAGCGCTCCACCCAGGACGACGAACCCGACATATGCCTGCGGGGCCCCGATGGCGCGATACACGAAGACGAACGCCGACGTCGAGAGGAAGGGCAGGAGAATCTCGAACAGCACCCAGGACGGTTCGCGCATCAGTCCGACAATGCGCGGGTAGGCACGCCCGCGAACGGATCGCAGGTCGGTCATCAGCTCCTGCCGACGACTCCAGTCGGCGGCCTGGCGCGGACCGGCGCCGGAACGCCCGACGAGATCGATGGATGACGCCATCAGCTGGCCACATCGGGCGCGTCGACATCGGATTCGGCAAAGCCTCGACCCACGAGTTCCACGAAGACGTCTTCGAGCGTCGGTTCCGACTTGCGCAGCCCGAGGATCTCCGATCCCGTCCGTGCCAGGGCACCAACGACCTGCCCGAGCGCCCCGTCGTCCTCGAGGACGAGGTTCATCACGACGGTCTGGCGAGCACCGGAATCGGGGGCCGTGGCTGCCTCGTTTGCACTGACAACGCCGGGGAGGCTGGCAATCGCGGCCGCGCCACCGACGAGGTGGTCCAGCTCGAGCCGGAAGATCGATTCGCGTTGAACTCGCCGCTTCAGCTCGTCCGGCGAACCAATGGCCAGGATGCGGCCGCGATCGACAATCGCGATCCGATCGCACAGTTCGTCCGCCTCGGCCATGTAGTGCGTGGTGATGAGGATCGTCCGGCCCGGCACGGCCCCCTTCCAGTCAACGATCAACTCGCGAAGGGACCGTGCGGCCGAGACATCCAGCCCGAGCGTCGGCTCGTCGAGGAACAGGATCCAGGGGTCGTTGAGCAGCCCGCGCGCGAGGTTCATCTTCTGGCGCTGCCCGGTCGACAGCGTGCTCACCCGCTGGACGCGCTGCTCGGCGAGGCCCACCGCCTCGATGAGCTCATCAACGCGACGCCAGCCCTCGCCCCCGGCCAGGCCGTAGAACTGGGTGAACATCCAGAGCTGTTCACGGACCGTGAGGATCCCGTAGCCCGACTGCTCGCCGCCCGCGACCATGTTCATGATCCGGCGGATCTTCTTGGTGTCATGTTCGACATCGAACCCGAAGACGCGGGCATGGCCCGACGAGGGCAAGAGGAGCGTCGTGAGAATCTTGATCAGCGTGGTTTTGCCGGCGCCGTTCGGACCGAGCAGGCCGAAGAATTCGCCCGGTTCCACCCGCAGGTCGATGCCCTCGAGGGCGACGACCGGCGCGGGCTTGGCCGCGTAGACACGGCGAACCGCGTCTACCTCGATCGCAAACGACGGGATCGACTCGTTCATGGGCGGGGCGGCCGTGGAAAGAAGCCGCTCGTCCGTCGCGCATAGTCGGCGTAGCCGGGCCGCCGTTCGCCGATGGTCCGCTCCAGCAGGCCCGCGCCCGAGACGCGGATGAGCAGGATCGACATCACGATCGGCCCGATCACGGTCCACCATTCCCCGATCGAGGCGGCGATCAGGAAGATGCCCCACCACACGCAGAAATCACCGAAGTAGTTGGGGTGGCGGGTGTATCGCCACAGGCCCCGATCCATGACCTGGCCTCGATTCGCGGGATCGCGCTTGAAGCTCGCCAGTTGGAGATCGCCGACCGTCTCGAAGACGAGGCCGACGGCCCACAGCGCAAAGCCGGCTATCGCAAGTGGCGCCTCGGTCGCGATCCGTGCGGTCGCTACCTGTGCCGGCAGCGCAACGACCCATGCCAGGAGAGCCTGGAGCAGGAACACCATGAACAGGCTGACGAGCGGGAACCGCGGGCCGATCCGTTCACGCATCCTCACGTAGCGCTGGTCCTCACCCTTGCCCAGGTTCCGCGAGGCGAGGTAGAGAGACAGGCGCAGGCCCCAGATCGTGACCAGGATGGGGACGATGAGTGCTGTCGCGGGCGGATACGCACCACCCTCGCACTGCTCCGGGAGACAGGCCGGGCCCTGGAGTACCCAGGCGCGGGCGTATTGCGCCCAGACGATCGCGACGAAGGCCATGCCCCAGAAGATGTCGACAATCGAGGCGTCTCGAATGATCAGGGATACCAACCAGAGGCCGGTCATCAGAGCCGCCACGACGACGAGGTTGCCGAGCAGGAACTCGATCATTGCGGCAGGTGGGAGAGCCACAGCGCGATCTCGCCGGCGACTCGGGCGTCGTTGATGATCAGGGCCGTATTGGCGCGGACCGACGCGCCATCGGTGATCTCCGCGATCCGCGCCAGGAGCCAGGGCGTCAGCGCGGGACCATGCACGCGAGCCTCCTCGGCTTCGCGCGCGGCGCGTTCAGCGACGGCGCGGGCAACGTCATCCGGCAGTGCGACATCGGCTGGAACCGGCACGCAGATCACGATGCTGCTGCCAATCCCGAGCGCAAGGTGCGCCTCCGCGAGCGCCGCGGCGGCAGGGACGTCGGGCACGCTCCACGGGGCCCGGATGCCCGCGGAACGGGCCGTGAATCCGGGGAGATCCACCTGTCCAACCGCCACGACCGGGACGCCGCGCGTCTCGAGCACCTCGAGCGTGGCGGGCACATCGAGGATGGCCTTCGGCCCGGCACACACGATGACCATCGGCGTCCGGGCGAGCTCCTCGAGATCCGAGGAAATGTCGAATGTCGGGGGATGGACCGCGTCGGGGCCACCGAGCGCACCGCGATGGACGCCGCCGATCCCGCCGGTGGCGAACGTCCGAATGCCCACCGCGTGGGCTGCGATCATGGTGGCCGAGACCGTGGTTGCGGACCATCCCTTCCGCGTTAGTGCGGCTGACAAGCTCGGCCGGGCCGCCTTTAGCACGCTCCCCGATGGCGCGGTTGCCAGCTCCTCGAGCGCTGCATCGTCCAGACCAACGAGGATCCGGCCGTCGCGGATGGCAATCGTCGCGGGTACCGCGCCGGATTCGCGAACCGCGGCCTCGGAGGCGCGGGCGACCTCGACGTTCTGCGGATACGGCAGCCCATGGCTGATGAGCGTCGACTCGAGCGCGACGATGGGTCGCCCGGTGGCGAGGGCGTTGTTGATCTCGGGGACGATGGTCAGGCGATCGCGAAGGGATGCGGTCATCCGGGTGGAAGCTCTGTCTTCGATGTGGTGAGTTGTCGCGCGGCGACCCGATGGCCGGCGATGGTCGCGCGATGGAGTGCATCGGGTGCCTGTCGACCAGCCGCCCGAGCCGTCAGCCAGCCGGCGATGAACCCTGCGCTGAACGCGTCGCCGGCACCGGTCGTATCGGCCACCGTCACGTGCGGCGTCGCGACGTCGAAGCGCAACGCCTCAGTGGCAGCTCCGCGCGCCACCACGCGCGCGCCCCGGGAACCCTGCTTGATGACGGCGATCGCCGCGTGATCGAGGATCCCGTCACCGGCATTCCGCCCGAGGAACGCCTCGACCTCCGTTTCGGTCGCGAACAGGACATCGGGCTTGACGGACGCGACGAGCTCGCGGGCGGCGCGACGACCCTCCGCCAGCAACGGCCCGATGGACGACAGGTCGAGGGACACGGCCGCGCCCGATGCTGCCCGCGCCATGGCGACGGCAGCCCGAGCGGCCGCCGCGATCGGTTCGCCCATCAGCGAGTATGCCGGCACGTGGACCAGGTCCAGGCGCGCGAACCACTCATCCTTGAGATGGTCTGGCCGCAGGGCGAGCGCCGCGCGTCGATCCGCCACGAACGACCGCTCGCCGTTGGGCGCCACCAGAACGCCGACCCGACCCGTACGTTGGCCGGCAATGCGGGCCGCCCGGACGCGGACGCCGTCCGCCTCCAGCTGGGACACGAGGCTCCGACCGGCGCCATCCCGACCGACGGCACACACCAACTGCACGTCGATGCCGAGCCGGGCAAGCCAACGGGCGGTGTTCGCGGCCGATCCACCCTGCCGGATGCCGACGCTCCCGGGCACGTCTGTACCACTCTCGATTGGGCGCTCCGGGGCAAGCACGACATCGAGGACGAGGTCGCCGAGCACGAGGACGCGAGGCTTCTGGGTGACGGGCATGGGACCATGGTATCGGTGTCGTGCCCTGCGTTGGTAGGATCACCGTGATGCCTGACATGACCCCCGACCTCGAACGCCTCGCGATCAACACGATTCGAACGCTGTCGATCGACGGCGTGCAGAAGGCGAACTCCGGCCACCCGGGGGCGCCGATGGGCATGGCCCCGATGGCGTACACGTTGTGGACGCGATTCCTGCGCCACGCGCCAACCGACCCGACCTGGCCGGACCGGGATCGATTCGTCCTTTCCGCCGGGCACGCCTCGATGCTCCTGTATTCGCTGCTCCACCTGACCGGGTACGACGTCACGCTCGACGACCTGAAGTCGTTCCGCCAGTGGGGCTCACGGACGCCCGGTCACCCGGAGTACGGGCTGACGGCCGGCGTGGAGGCGACCACGGGCCCACTCGGACAAGGTTTCACCAACGCCGTCGGGATGGCGATTGCGGAGCGCCGGCTGGGTCATGAATTCAATCGCCCGGGACATGACATCGTCGACCACTGGACGTACTCGCTGGCCAGCGACGGCGACCTCCAGGAGGGCATCGCGTCCGAGGCGGCGAGCCTCGCCGGCCACCTGATGCTGCGCAAGCTCATCGTCCTGTACGACGACAACAACATCCAGCTCGACGGGCCGACGGACATGGCCTGGTCCGAGGACGTCCTCGCCCGGTTCGAGGCATATCGCTGGCAGACCGCCCGGGTCGAGGACGGCAACGACGTCGCGGCCATAGCGGCGGCGATTTCGGACGCGCATCGCGACGCGCGGCCGTCGATCATTGCGGTGCGAACCCATATCGGCTTCGGCAGCCCGAACAAGCACGACAGCCAGAAGGCGCACGGCGCGCCGCTCGGCGAGGATGAAGTCCGCCTGACGAAGGAAGCCTACGGCTGGGATCCGGATGCCCACTTCCTCGTCCCGGACGAGGCGCTCGATGTCTTCCGCGCGGCCATTCCCGAGGGCCAGGCGCTCGTCGCCGACTGGGAAGGGCGCATGTCGCGCTACGCGGATGCGTTCCCGGCCGAGGCGGCCGAGTTTCGGCGCCGCTTGGCCGGCGACTTGCGGGACGACTGGGACGCGGGACTCAGGACGTACGCCCTCGGCGAGGACTTCGCCACCCGCCAGGCCAGCCAGCAGGCGATCGCCTCGCTGGCCGATTCCGTGCCCGAACTGTTCGGCGGGGCCGCGGACCTGTCCGAGTCGAACCTGACCGACATCAAGGGCGCCGGCGACTTCGAAATCGAACTGGCCGGGCGCAACCTGCGCTTTGGCGTCCGCGAGCACGCGATGGGCGGCGTGGCCAACGGCATCGCTTACCACGGCGGGTTCATCCCGTACGCCGCCACGTTCCTGACGTTCAGCGACTACATGCGCGGCTCGGTCCGGCTGGCCGCACTCGCGGGCCTCCATGTCATCTACGTGTGGACGCATGATTCGGTCGGCCTGGGCGAGGACGGACCGACGCACCAACCCGTCGAGCACTACGCGGCATTGCGCGCGATCCCGAACCTTTGGTTCGTCCGCCCGGGCGATGCCAACGAGGGCGCTGCTGCGTGGGCGCTGGCCGTGGAACGGGGCGACGGCCCGGTTGCCCTGGCCCTGACCCGCCAGAAGCTGCCGACATTGCCCGGCACGGCGGAACTTGCACGCGACGGGCTGCGGCGCGGCGGGTACGTCCTCCGGCCAGCGTCATCCGAGGCAGGTGGCGGGGCTCCCGCGATCATCCTCATCGCCACCGGCTCAGAGCTCCAGCTCGCGATGGGCGCGGCGGATTCGCTCGAAGCCGAGGGGACGCCGGCACGCGTGGTCTCGCTCCCCTGCTGGGAGCGGTTCGACGCCCAGGATGCGGCGTATCGGGAGTCGGTCCTGCCGCGTGCCGTCACGGCGCGGGTCACCATCGAGATGGGCATTTCCCTCGGCTGGGAGCGGTACGCGGGTGACGCAGGCGCGATCATCGGGATCGACCATTTCGGGGCGTCTGCGCCGGCCCAGACGATCCTCGAGCACTTCGGGTTCACCACGGATCGCGTGACGGACATCGCGCGGCGAGTGGCCGCTGGCGAGGAGCTCGGGCGGGTTGCGACACTCGATCCCGGGCACCAACCCCACGGGCTGACTCGAACACCGGATCACGGGGCCGGCTGATGCGCATCGGGTTCGCTGCTGATCATGCCGGCGCGGCGCTCAAGAGCGAGTTGATCAGCCGAATTGCCGCGGCTGAGCTGGGGCATACGCTGATCGATCTCGGTGGCGACGGATCTGATCCGATGGACGACTACCCGGACTTCGCCGCCCGGCTCGGGCACGCGGTCCGCGATGGCGAGGTCGATCGCGGGATCCTGATCTGCGGCTCCGGGGTCGGCGCGTCCGTCGCCGCCAACAAGATCCGTGGCGTCCGCGCCGCCGTCTGCCACGACACCTACTCGGCACATCAGGGAGTCGAGCACGACGACATGAACGTGCTCACGCTCGGGTCACGGGTCATTGGCTCCGAGCCGGCATTCGAAGCCTCGTTGGCGTTCCTGGCCGCGAGGTTCTCGGGTGAGCCACGGCACGTCCGACGCCTCAACAAGGTCCTCGCCATCGAGGCTGCCGAAGGCTGAACCTGGGCGCGGGCGCCG
>JBDTOJ010000204.1:0-6695 GCA_039933295.1 Chloroflexota bacterium | reverse complement strand
GGGAGGTCGCTACGCAACAACCTCCATGGGATCACAGCTGGGACGCGGACGCGAGGGGGCGGGTTGCGCGTTCCGGAACGCGGAACGTTCCTACGTGGCGTCAGTTCTGGCGGAATGGGCTCTGGAGCGCGCCGGCCATCATGGACGCAGCCGTGTTGGCCGGAACCTTGGCCGGTGGAAGGATGTCGAATGACGGGCGCGCCGGCGTGGGCCGCGGTGACGTGATCGGGCTGCGCACGGGTGTTGCCGTCCCGGCGAGTGCGTCGAGGTCGAGGTCCACGTCGGCAACCTCGGCCGAGGGTCGGCCCAGCAGGTAGCCCTGGCCGGCATCGATGTCCAGGACGCGGATCATCTGGAGCTGTTCGGGCGTCTCGACGCCCTCGGCGATCGTCAGCGCCCCCCAGCGACGAGCGAGATCGACAAGCGTGCTCAGGACGGACAGGGTCTGCACTTCGCCCGCCCCGCCCTGAACGAGGGACAGGTCGATCTTCACGACATCGAACCGGAACTGGCTCAACAGACGGAGACCGGCGTTGCCGGCGCCGACGTCGTCCGCAGCCACCCGGATCCCCGCGTCCTGCAGCGCGTGGATCGCTGCCCGGAGCCGGTCCGGGTCGCGGATCACGTCCCGTTCGGTGAGTTCGAGGAGGATGCGCTCGGGGGCGACCCCGTGCCGCCTGAGGATCGCCAGGAAGGCCGCGGCGCTGAATTCGGGTGCTTCGAAGCTGCGTGGCGACACGTTGACGCTGAGCAAGGTGAGCGGCGGTACCTCCTTCGCTCCCCGCAGGACGACATCGAGGGCGGCCCGATCCAGTTCCAGGACGCGGCCCGCAACTTCGGCCGCATCGAACAGCGCGCCGGTATGTGGAAAGCCCGACGCCGCGTCCACCCGGACGAGGCCTTCATAGCCGAGGATGCGGCCGGTCTCGAGGTGAACGATCGGTTGATAGACCGGCGTCAGCGACCCCGATTCGACGACCGCCGAGATCGAAGCGGAGAGCTCGGAGCGCATCGTTTCGTCGAGGTGCCCGCGATCCTGCGCTGGGTCGTAGATGGACACGGCGGTCCGGCCCGCGCGCTTGCCCCGGTAGAGGGCGGCATCGGCCTGTCCGGTCAGCTCGACCCGGGTCGCACCGAATTCCGGACAGGCCGTGACGCCGGCGCTGAACGAGATGGGGCCACGATAGTCGCCAATAGCCCGATCCTCGAGGCCACGGCCCAGGATCCGGCGAGCAGTGATGGCCGCGCCCTCCGCATCGGTCTCGGACAGGATGAGGGCGAATTCGTCCCCACCGACACGGAAGCCCGCATCCGATGCGCGGATGGCGGCCCGGATCAGTGACCCGACCTCAATCAGGAGGTCGTCGCCGATGGCGTGTCCGCGTGTGTCATTGACGCGCTTGAACTCGTCGATGTCGAGCATGACCACCGCAAATCGATGTCCGTGGCGGCGGGATCGTTCGACCATGCGGCCCAGCGATTCCTGGAACGCACGGTGGTTGCCGAGGCCTGTGAGATGGTCCTGCAGGGCGGCTTCCCTTGCGGATAGGTAGAGCTTCTGGAACGTTGCGCGCTGCTCTTCGAGCGCAACGGCCGGTGCGAGGATCCGCCGTCCCATCAGGACGACGAATGCCGCCAACAGGCAGGCGAGGGCGAGCAAGGTCGCGAGGGCCGGCAGTGACAGCACAGCAATCGTCAACGGGGCTGTCCCGACCAGTTGCAGCCCAGGGACACCAGGAATACCCAGATCCGCGATGCCGGTCCCGAGCACCGCCGAGTCGGCGGTGAACTCAATCCCGGGCTCGCTGCTGGCCGGCGATCGGTGGGTCGTCTGGATCCCGGCGAGTTCGTGACTCTGGAGGTCCAGAACACTGAGTCGATCCGACGATGTTGCAAAGGTGGCATTCATCCAGACCAGCATCTTCGGGAGTGGCACTGCGGCGATGAGCGATCCTGCGGGGCGACCCTCGGCGCCTCCCGGGACACCAACCGCTATCACGAATCGGGAGGCCTGGTCTCCCGTGGCTGGAACCAGCCGGAATGCAGAAGCGCCGGGGCGCGGGATCGGGATGCTCGCGATGTCGGCAGCGGTGTCTCCGACCTGCGTCTGCACCGCGCCCGCGCTGTTGACAAGGGCGACCGCACCGACCAGCCCGGTCGGTGGATCCAGGACCGGGTCCAGTTCCTGGGTGGCCGCAGCGAGCGTCTTGGTCGTAGCTTTCGGCTGAAGGGCGGCGCTGATCGCGGGAACGGCCGACACCGCCAGCATCGTGCCGCGGATCTCCTCGAGTTGACGTCGTACCTCGGTCGCCATGCGGGCGCTCTGCGCGTTCAGCCGCTCTCGCTGGGCGATCCGGGGATCGTCGAGGACCGATCGGGCCAGCGGCGCCAAGGCGGCGAGCGGCAGGATCGCCACTGCGATGAGCGTTAGGGCAAGCCGAACTTTGACCGCGCGAAGGCCGTGGCGGCCCTCGCTGAGCTCATCGAACCCTGTGCTCGAGTCTGGTGGATCGGGCTGCATGCATTCCCCGGCGGATCGACAACGTCAGGACCTGTATCGCAGGTCGTGGTGCCAGTGCGCAGTCACCTAATCTTCCCATCGGGTCCCAGGACCCTTGGAGGCCCAGCGGGCACGCAGCCCGGCATCGGGCGGCCGAAGCCGACGCTCGCCTCAGATCCGGACGGTCTCGCCGGGGCGGGGGGCATGTACCGAGACGGACTCCAGCCCTCGCGCCGTCAGGCTCGTCCGGAGACGATCCGGCGTGCCGGCGAGGATCGGAAACGTCCCGTAGTGGATCGGCATCACGTGGGCGACGCCCAGGAACTCGACGGCGATGGCCGCCGCCTCCGGATCCATCGTGAAGTGACCGCCGATCGGAAGCAGCGCGATATCCGGCCGCCACAGCTCCTTGATCAGGCGCATATCCCCGAACAGCGCGGTGTCGCCGGCATGGTAGATCCGGGTTCCGTCTTCAAGTTCCACGACGAACCCTGCCGGCTCGCCGAGGTAGAGCGTCGTCTCCCCTCCGGCGTTCCAGTCACCCGCCGAGTGATCGGCCGTGGTCATCGACACGCGCAGTCCGGCGGCCTCGACCGTTCCGCCCTTGTTCATGCCGATAACATCGTCCTTGCCGGCGTAATTCCGGGCGAGCCAGAGCGACAACTCGTGAATCGCCGGCCAAGCGGGACGTGTGCGCGAGGCAATCTGCAGCGCGTTGCCGAAGTGGTCGCTGTGGCCGTGGGTGACGAGCATGAGATCGCACCGATCCACGGTCTCCGGAGCGTGGGTGCTCATCGGGTTCGCAAACCACGGGTCGATCAGCACGACCTTCCCGCCGGGGCTGACGATCTCGATGCAAGCGTGACCGAACCACGTGATCGCCGTCTCACCGTCGCGTCGCATGGGGTACCTCCTCGGCCATCGTACACTCGGTCGATGCCCGCTGAACGGATTGCCGAGAACCTTGCGTACGTCAACTGGACGGTCCTCGCGGGCCTCGCCATCGGGTCGCTCGGGGCGGTTGTGCTCGGTCGCCTTCGAACGGATGCCACCCGCGGCTACCTCGGCTTCACCGCCTTCTGTTCCGGGCTCCTGGCAATCCTCGCCGTGCTGTCAGACGATGCCCTGCCCCGAGGCGGTGGTGCGTTCGTCGGCGACATCGGCTGGGCGGACGTCCGCCGGACCGCACTCGTGGTTCTCGCCGTCCTCACGATTGCCTTCGTGTTCTCGATCGGGCGTGACCGGCGCGCGCGCGTCCTGGGGCTGGGTGGTCTCGCAGCGGGATTCGCGGCGCTGGCAGCGGGAGCCGCCAGCTGGGGCGGGTCGGCCGGCGGCGCGCTCGCCCTGTTCGTGCAGCTGACCCTCCTGGCGGGTGCCACGGGTGGCGTCCTCGCGGCGATGATTCTCGGCCACTGGTATCTCGTCACGCCGAAGCTGGGCGAAGGTCCGCTCATCCTGTTCTCGCGCATCCTGACCTGGATCGTTGCCGCGCAGCTGGCCCTTTTCGTCGGGTCGCTGGCCGTCGGCCTCGGCCCATCCGGTACTGCCGGATTCGGTGCGCTGACGGGTTCGTGGGCACTGTTCGTCTGGCTTCGGCTCATTGTGGGGATCGTGTTTCCACTCGTCGTCTGCTGGGCCGCGATCCAGACCGCCCGCAGCCGTTCCATGGAGTCGGCGACGGGGCTCCTGTACATCAGCGTCGGGACGATCGCGTCCGGCACAATCCTTGCGTCCGGGCTGTACTTCGGCGCCGGCCTGTTGGTCTAGGGAGGCGTCATGCGGTCCGACGGTTCATGGTTTCCGGGCGAGGCAGACAGTGTCTGGATTGAATCGCTGGCCCAGCCCCTCCATCCCGCGTTCGAGGCGATCGAGGCCGCTGCGGCACCGACGGGGGTTCCCATCCTGGATCGTGATGCCGGCCGCGTTCTCGGCGTCCTCGCTTCGGATCGTCGTCGGATCTGTGAGGTCGGAACGGCCATTGGCTATTCGACCCTCTGGATGGCGCTGGCCCAGCCCGCCGATGGAACGATCGTGACGATTGATCCGAACGCCGAACGTACGCGGGATGCGCGCGAGCACTGGCGAACAGCGGATGTACCGGACAATCGAATCATCGTCGTGAACGCACCGGCCCTCGATGCGTTCGCCGCGGCGAATCCGGCGCTCGCGGGACCATTCGATATGGTCTTCATCGACGCCCTGAAGGGCGAGTACGCCGGCTATCTCGAGGCCCTGACGCCGCGACTCGAACCGGGGGCCCTTGTCGTCGCCGACAACGTCCTCTGGGGCGGGAGGACTTCCGGCGTCCGGCCGGCGGTGGCCGGTGACGGGACCGCGGAACTTCGAACGTTCTGCGAATGGGTGCTCGGCGATCGGCGTTTCAGCGGGACCATCGTGCCGATCGGGGACGGCCTCCTCGTAGCCACCTGGCGGCCGTGACGCTGCGCGTCCGCGTTCGCCTGTTCGCGATCCAGCGGGAGCTGGCGCGGACTCGCGAGGTGGCTCTGGACCTCCGGGCAGGGGCGACGATCGAGGATGCCTGGACCGCGCTCGTCGAATTGCATCCGGTCCTCGCCCCTGGCCGAGCGTCCGTACGCTTCGCCCGGAACAGCGTCTATGCCTTCGCGGATGAGGCGCTTGCGGACGGGGATGAGGTGGCCATGATCCCGCCGGTCAGCGGGGGCGGCGATCCCGGGAGCCCGCTCGAGACGCGTCGGATCCTCGAGCTGCAGGCTGAGCCACTGTCCCCGTCGATCCTGTCCGAGCTTACGAAGCGACTCGCGACACCCGCGGATGGGGCCGTCGTCGGGTTCCTCGGCATCACCCGCGCCACGCCCGGGACGCCGGCTCCCGGGCAGGAGCTCGAAGCCGAACGGCACGCCGGCCGCGCCGTTGAGTCGCTCGACTACGAGGCACTCGAACCCATGGCCCTGCGCGTCCTGGGAGAGATCGCGGACGAGATTCACGATCGATTCGGGGTGCTGCGGCTGGCGATCGTGCATCGAACCGGATCGGTCCCGCTGGGCGAAGCGTCGATCGCGATCGTCGCCTGCGCAGCCCATCGCGCGGATGCCTTCGCGGCTGCGGCCTACGCGATCGACGAGACAAAGGCCCGCGCGCCGATCTGGAAGGCCGAGCGGTTCGCCGACGGCCATGTCTGGATGGGCTCCCCCGCACGCGAGGGCCCGCACGAGGCAGACCAAGGGTGATGTCCGCCCGTATGCTCTGGTCATGATGCCGTTGATCGGCCCGGGGGAATTCCAGGCAGAACTCGAGGCGCTCCTCGAGCGGGCGCGCACCGTGGCCTCGCGGCTCGCACGGGTCGCCAATGGCGCGACTTCGCTCGGGCGCGAGCGGGCCATTCTCCGACTCATCGGCGTCACCGGGCTCGATCGCGAAGGCAGGCCCCTGGCGGCTGAGGTCGTCGATCGGTACGTGGACGGACAGGCGACGCGGCTCGCGATGGGCATCGGGTTCCCGTTCGCCATGGCGCTCCTCGAGTACGACACGACGCCGCAGCAACTGGCGCTCGACGTAGCCGCCGGATCCGTGGACCTCCAGCTCGAGTCGGCGCTCCTGGCCGAGCCCGAGCGGTATGCAGCCGCCGCCGATCTGCTGTCCCGCCTCGCGATCGCGGCCGTCGATCGGATCGACGCGAATCGCGTTGCCCGCGGCGAACTGATCGATCTGCTCCACGATCGGCCCCAACCATGGATCGGCGCGACCATCCACGAATCGTCGATCGAGGCGGCCGAGCGCGAGGCGGGACAACTCGTGCGTGCCGGGTTCGACCTGGCCCGCGTCGAGGTTCCGGCGACGCGGGAACTCGCGATTCGCCTGGGCCAGCTGGGTCAGGACGTCCACTGGCGTCCTCGTGGGTCCGATGGCGGTCCCGAGACCACGCCCGCTGGGAGCCAGCGCGGACTGTCGCAGCTGCGGCAAGTGCTCGATCGAGCCGCGGCAGAGCGTGGCGCTTATGTTCGGCTCGCGATCGCACCGACCGCCCTCGCCAGCCCCGAAGGTGCCATCGTCGCGGCCTTCGAGCGGGCCGACGTCCTTGAGCTGGGACCGATGCGCGAGATGTTCGTGACCGGCGTCGACCCGGAACGCGCGATGGTCGACTTCGCCTTCGCGGTGCGTGTTGCCCGCCGAGCCGGTGTCATGGTCCACATCGACGCCGGCCCGCTGATGGTCG
>JBDTOJ010000203.1:0-11985 GCA_039933295.1 Chloroflexota bacterium | reverse complement strand
CGCGGATTTGCCGCGGGACATCGAGCACCTTCGACGCCAGGAACTCGTGATCCGCCTCGCCGCCACGGGTGGCTGGCGTGCGCGGCCGGAACGGCCCATCGACCCCGGCGCATCGCGCTCCCGCAGCATCGATGTCTACCTGTCGCGCGGAGACGGGCGCGAGGTCGCGGTAATCGAGATCGTCGATCTTGTGACCGATGTCGGCGATGTGTTTCGCGGCCTCGCAGACAAGGTCGCTGCCATCCGGCGGGAGCGTGCGGCGCGATCGGCGGATGCTCCACCCTCGATCGTCTCCGGCCTCCTGGTGATCAGAGGAACGCGACGAAATCGCGTGCTGGTCAGATCCCTCTCAAGCATGTTCGACAGCCGGTTTCCAGCACGCGGCCGGCGATGGCTCCAGGCGCTATCGGACCCGGTCACGCCAATGCCTGCCGCCGATGGCTTCGTGTGGAGCACGGTCAGGGCGACCGACTGTTCGCGGCGCGATTGGCTTCGGGGTAGTCACCACCGAGGGGGCACGGCGCCCCGCAGTCGCCCTGCCACGGACGGCGCGGCGCCGGGCGACGCAGAGACCGGCGGTGAACGGCGTGCGGGCCGCCCGCCCGCCGTCCCACCGCTCCTTCCCGCCACGAGATCGCTATGCTCCGCGGGTGCCCGACGAATTGATGCCACGGACGCCGGCGGAGATTCGTCCGGAGCGAACCCTGTGGCTGCTGTCGATCGCCCATGCCGTGAACCACGCGCAGGCGGTCCTCCTCCCGCTGATCTTCCTGGCGGTCATCAACGAGTTCCATGTCGGCGTGGAAGCGATCACGTTCGTCGCCGCAGCCGGGGCCATCGCATCGGGGCTCGTCCAGGCCAGCTTCGCGTACCTGACCCGGCACGTCCCGCGGCGATACCTGATGGGCATCGGCGGGATGCTGTTCGGCCTCGGTTTCGCGGCCCAGGCCGCCGCACCGACCTTCGGGGCCTTTGCGGCGACGAGCATCGTCTCGAGAATCGGCGGTGCGCCGCAGCATCCCGTCGGCAACGGGCTCCTCGCCGAACAGTTCCCGCCATCGCGCCGCGGCTTCGCGATCAGCGCCCACATCTCTGGCGGGAACGTCGGCACGGTTATCGTCGCCCTGACCGGGCCGTTCCTCATGGCTGCGGTTGGCTGGCGCGGGGTATCGATCATCTTCGGTTTGCCGGCCGCCCTCATCGCGATTGCCATCGTGCGCTGGGTCGTCGAGCACGGCACGGACCGAGCGGCCGCGCGGGCCGAAGGCTCGGTTCGCCAGGCGCTCGGACAGATCCGGCGCATCCCGACGATCCGGCGGGTCTATCTCGCCTCGGTACTCGGCGGCGGTGGCCGCGGGCTCGGTGTCGCCAATCTGTTCGCGCTGCTGTATCTCACCAAGGTCCTCGGGCTGCCGCCATCGACGACGAACCTGATGTATGGCGGGCTCATCGTCCTGTCCGTCCCGATGCCGCTCGTCGCGGGCTGGCTGTCCGATCGTTTCGGGCGGCGGCCGGTGATCGTCGGCGCCTATCTCGGCGGGGCCATCGGCTTCGCGACATTCATCACCGCCGGGTCTTCGATGGTCGGGCTGTGGGTCGCCCTCGCCGTGATGGGCCTGTTCTCATTTGCCGAGAGCCCGCAGCTCCAGGCGCTCCTGGCCGACGCGGCACCCGCCGGGATCCGCGACACGGCGTTCGCGATCTACTTCACGCTGGCCTTCGGGGTCGGCTCGATGTGGACGGCGCTCTACGGCGCGATCATCGCGCTCGCCGGCGAGGCCACCGGCCTGCCGATCGTGTTCTGGTTGATGACGCTCTCGTTCATCGCGGCCGCGATTGTCATGTTCCCGGTTCGCGACGCTCCGAGGCATGCGCCGACGACTTCGTGCGCTCCGGTCTCAACGATCGCTGCCGACTAGCCGAGGTCATCGGCCCCTCGACGAGGGGTCGGCGACCAGTCCGGGGATCGACTGGTATCATCCGCGGGCCCTGTCAAACGGGCTCCCTCGGTCGGGGCGTGGCGCAGCTTGGTAGCGCGCATCGTTCGGGACGATGAGGTCGGAGGTTCAAATCCTCTCGCCCCGACCATTCCTAAGTATTCGTACCCCCTCGTGTCAGGAGGCGGCTGACGGCATGCCCTCAAGGGTGGCGACCGAGGATACGGTTTCTAGCTGGCCGGTTGGGCCATGTCGCCTTTGTTCCTGACTTGCGGTCACGGCTTCCCGCCGGTGGCCTCGACGCGGCGCCACCACGCCGAGCGCGCCACGGACCGTGAGGTTGTCGTTGTCGCGGCGGTCCTGGTCGCCGGATCAGAGAAGGGAGCCGCCCACCGCCTGGGCCTGTCGCACTCGACGGTCAAGCACCACCTGGCGAACGCGCGGTCCAAGTTGGCGGCGACGACGACTGCGCAACTCGTGTGGATCTTGGCGCCGCGCCTGCCGGAGCCCGAGGGCCTGGCCCGAACGGACGAGTAGGCGGTTCGCCTGCGCCTCTCGCCACCCATTCCGTGCGCGACGGACACGCGGTCATACCCACGCGGACGAGGTCCGGACGAAGCCATGGAAGGCAATGGATATTCGGGGACTTCAAATCCTCTTTTCAAAGAACTCCACTTGCATTGTCGCAAGATCAATGATCGAAGCGTAGTTGTGAAAGCTTGGATGACGCTCCTTCTTCAATGAAGCGAGCAGAGCATCCATGTGTCCTTTGGAGTCAAACCTCAGGATCAGACACCACTCGTCGTCTTCACCCTTGTAGAGCTCTCTGCCGACATATCCGGGCATGTCCTTGATCATGCCGTCGCGGACCTCCCGTTCCGCTGCGATGAGTTGTTCATCGGTGAACCCCGGATTCAGTTTGTACTTTGCAACTTCAACATATTCCATTTCGTGCTCCTTCTCGATAGTCGACGGCGACAATCGGGTCCATTGGCTGTCTTCAGAAGCCGATGGGCTTCAGCGGCGTTACCCATTGCACCCTAATCTCGCCGGCGCCGATCGCGCAGACGGGGCGATCCACGCAGTGGCAGTGCGGCGACCGGGAGGCGTGAACAGCGACCAGCCGACCGGCCGGATCATCTGGCCATGTCGTCGGGGTCCTCGACGCGGCGCCACCACGCCGCCATCTGCTCGAGTTCGTCGGGGCCGAACCGATCGAGGAAGCGCGCCCGGACGAGCACGACGTGTCCGTCCAATGCCGTCCGCAGCATTGCCAGGCCCGCATCGGTGAGGATCGCGTAGGCGCCCCGTCGGTCCTCGGGTGCACTCTCGCGGATCACGAGGCCGACCCGCTCGAGCCGTTCCACGACCCGGCTGATGCCGCTCCGGGTCAGGACGCTGTCCGCGGCGAGATCCTGAATCCGCATCCGGCGACCCTCGGCCCAGGAGAGGCGGAGCAGGACCTCGAACTCGACGTGCGAGATCCGGCACCGCTCCGCGAGATCCTGCTCGATCAGCCGCATCAGCCGGCCGTGGACGCCTAGAAGCCCGCCCCATGCACCCGCTTCGAGCGGGGTGAAGTCTGCGACCCTGTCTTCGTGGTCGGCCATCGAGTCCTTCCTGTTGACAGATAGGTGCGCCCGCACCTAATATACGTGACTGCGCACGCAACTACGGTAGCAGCGTGGCTGAAGGACGACAAGGGGAGCACACGATGGCAGTGATCGAGATCGTCAGGTTCCGGCTCCAGGACGGAGCGGATGAGGGGGCGTTCCGGGCCCTCAACGAACGGTTTCAGACGGAGGTCGCCCCGAACATCGCTGGTCTGGAGCGGCGCGAAGCGTCCGTGACCGAGGACGGCGAGTGGGTCCTCGTCCTGCGCTACCGCGACGCGGACAGCGCGGCGCGCGCGATGGGGTCGGACACGACCGACGTGTCCACTCAGTTCATCTCGATGCTCGACATGTCCACGATGTCGATGGCCCGCTCCGAGATCGTGTCCGGGTAGCCGGCCGACGATGCTGGAACGAGGGGCTCGTTCGTGAAGCTACGCCTCCGTCGGGGCAAACCGACCGAGTCGAGCCGCCTGGAGGCGTTCAGCGACGGCGTGTTCGCCGTCGTGATCACCCTCCTTGCGCTCGACCTCGGCCGGATCCATCCGCAGTCCGACGCGGTGCCACCTGTGACGCTGTTCGACAGCCTCGTCGCGCAGTGGCCGACGCTCCTCGCGTTTGCCGGCGCGTTCGCGTTCGTCGGGATCGCCTGGACGAACCACCACAACGTATTCGTCCGGGTGAAGGCGATCTCACGGTCGCTCAACGGCACCAATCTGGTTCTGCTCGCCGGCGTCGCGCTGGTCCCGTGGGCAACGTCCGTTTTGGCCGAGACGCTCGGTGACTCTGCCAGCGTATCGGCACATGAGGCGATCCTCCTCTATGCCGGAGTGACGATGCTCGGGGCTCTCACGTGGGGCCTGCTGTTCCACGTCCTCGCCTCGAACCCCGACCTGCTCGAGGACCCGGGCCACGCCCACGGGTTCCGAGCGGACCGCATCGGCGCGGTCGTCGGCGTGTCAACGACTGCCGTCGCCGCTGCTGTTGGCTACTTCGTCTCACCGATCCTGGGAACCGCGCTCCTCGCGCTCGTCCCGGTCATCTTCGCCGTCGCCTCCGAAGGATTCGAGCACGGCGACCGCACAGCTCCTGGGGAGGCCTCATGAAGCATCACGTCGTTCCGGCGGGCGGTGGCCCTGACTACGACTGGACGAACGACCACGTCTTCATCAAGACCCCGATGGAGATGACGGATGGACGCGTCACGCTCGTGGAGGACATCCTCAAGCCCGGGTTTCACCTACCGCGTCACCATCATCGGGCGATGACCGAAATCTTCTACGTCCTCGAGGGGGAGGCGACGTTCGCATTCGACGACGAGACCGTTCAGGCCAGATCGGGCATGACCGTCACCGTGCCGCCGGATGTCAGGCACGAGGTGTCCGCTGCCAACGGCGCCCGGTTCCTCACCGTCTTCACCCCCGGCGGCTTCGATCACTACCTCGCAGAGCTGGCATCTCTCGCCCCGTCGCAAATGGACGAACCTGAAT
The DNA here is from genome assembly GCA_039933295.1 of Chloroflexota bacterium. GTDB lineage: Bacteria > Chloroflexota > Limnocylindria > Limnocylindrales > CSP1-4 > UBA5189. The sequence continues at coordinate 6,945 of JBDTOJ010000203.1, read as the reverse complement.
TCATCGCCGCGCTCGGCCAGCGGTACGACATCTGGGTCGACTGACGAGGCGACGCCGAAGCGGCCGCCCGTCCCTCGTTTCGCGTCTGCCTATGCCCGAGGGGTGGCCCAATCGGCCAAGTTGCCACCGCCGACCGCCGACCGCCGCCCGGAGCGGGCGCCGGCAACTGGGCTGACCGACACCGAGCCTCGCGGCACCTCGATGCCGCACGGTTTGACCCGCGACTCCAAGCACGCACGCACGCAGGCGACGGCGCAGGGTGACCCGTGCTCGCGACACCGCAATATCGGTGCCGCCGTCGCTCTCGGATCTAGCGTTCGCCGAGGTTGTGCTTGGCCGCCCCGTGGTGAGCGACTTTGCCGGACGGCCCCGCCGGCTATGACAAGGACCCTTGACATCCACGAGGCGGGCTGATAGCGTCCGGAATGCAAAGCGTCCTTTACATACTGACAAGGAGCAAAGACATGATGAACGGATGGAGCCTGGGCATGGCGGTGGCCGTTGGGGTGGGCGTCGGCGCAGCGTTCGCCGACTCGATGGGCTCAATCGGTTGGCTACTCGGGCTGGGCGGAGCGGTTGGGATCTTCACCGGCGTGCGCATGTTCCGACAGCGGCCCAGCTCATGACCGCGACACGCCGCCGCACGGTCGCCTTCGGCTTTGCGCTCCTGACCTATGTGCTGCTGCTGCTCGGCTCCCTCGCCATCCTGTCCGGCGGCGGAGTGACCGGCGTCGTGCCACGGGCGCTCGTTGCCCTTCTCCCGGTCCCCGCTGCCGTTGGCGTGGTCGCCTTGTCCGTCGACCAGTTCCGCGCGAACGACGAGCTGCAGCAGCGGATCCAATTGAATGCCCTGGTGGTGGCCTTCCTCGGCACCCTGGTCACGACGTTCTCGTGGGGCTTCCTCGAGGGGGTTGGCGTTGAGCGGCTGAGCGGCTTCGTGGTGTTCGGCATGCTCGTCGTCCTGTACGTTGCGGCCCTCGGGCTCGCGCGGCGAAGCTACCGGTGAAGAACCAGCTCCGGGTGCTACGGGCGGAGCGCCGATGGTCCCAGGAAGATCTCGCTCACGCGCTCGGCGTCTCCCGCCAGACGGTGAACGCGATCGAGACCGGGCGCTACGACCCATCGCTTCCGCTGGCGTTCCGCATCGCGCAGGTGTTTGCGAGCCCGATCGAGGCGATCTTCGAGCCGGAGCCGTTGGCGACCGCGAACGAGCGCTGATCAACCTTCGGGCTTCCCTGGGACGGCGTCGAGGTGGCGCGTCGCGCAGGACGGCTGGTCGAACGTCGCGTCATGCGTGCCGTCGCCGAGCTCCCTGAGGTCGATGCTGGTGACCGCTCAGGTAGGCAGCCGTGCCTCATCGTCATCGACGGATTCGTGAGAAGGCGCCGTTCCCCGCGACCCCGAAGCGATATCGTGAGGCGTCACGGCGGCCCACACGCTCGAGATCGGCGACTACCGGGCGCAGTGAAGGCGGCCGCGCCAATACGAGGAGGTCGACGATTCCTGAAGGAGCGACGATCGCGATCCAGCTCGTTTCGGTCAACGTCGCGACGCCCAGCGTCCTCAGCCAGGTCGATGGCGAGCGGGTCTGGAGCGGGATCCGGAAGTCGCCGGTGGACAGCGCCAGTTCGCTGTGGCTCTCGGAGATCAACCTGTCGGGCGACGGGCAGGCCGACCTCGAGGTCCATGGCGGCCTGGACAAAGCGGTCTATAGCTACCCGTCAGAGCACTTGGCGGGCTGGAGCCTCGAGCTCGAGGAGTCGCTCGGCGCCGCGCCCTTTGGCGAGAACCTCTCGACCTTGGGCGTTCTCGAGCAGGAGGCTCGCATCGGAGACGTGTGGGAGTGGGGGACGGCCCTGCTACAGATCACCCAGCCCCGATGGCCGTGCTACAAGCTCGTCCTGCATCGCGGTCGATCGGACGTACAGAAGCGGATGCTGTCATCTGGCCGGACCGGCTGGTACCTGCGCGTGCTTCGGCCCGGAGAGGTCCCGGCGAGCGGGCCTATCGTGGTGGCCGCCCGGGATCCACTGGCCGTGACGGTCAGCGATGCCCATCTCGCCATGCGCGACACGGCCCTGCGACAGCCCGATCTCGTCCGCTCGGTGATGGAGCACCCCGCACTCGCCGAACAATGGCGGGCGCCGTTGGCAGAGCGTCTAGGGCGCCACCGTCGCTGATTGCCAGCTGGCTCCCCTGATGGCGAGCTCGAACAGGCAGACGATCAGCAAGACCTCACCGACGGGTCGACAGTCAGCCATCTCGGGACCAGGACGCGCGACCAGGCTGCCTATTGCCCGGCGGGCCTCCCCTTGATGACCAGTGACGGCGCGAGCGACTTGGAGGATCACAAACCGATGACCTGACAGTTCGGCGTTGCCTGTTCGGCGCGTAACACCCGGGTCACGCTCGCGTCTGAGCACCGCCACCCACTCGCCAGCAAATCGAAAGGGACCCATGCGGCAACTTGCAGCACTGATCGGGGCATCAGCGATCCTCTTCGCGGGTTGTTCGACGCCGGCGGCACCAGTGGCGTCGGTGGCCCCGACCTCGTCGGTCGCAGTCACTGCCACCCCCGATGCGGATCAGTCGCCTAGTCCCACTGCCACCGCCAGCCCTACGGCTGTGTCGTCGGGCGCCGAAGGATGGCGTCCAGTCCCGAGCCAGGACTCGGTCACTGGAGCCCAACTGCAGAACGTGGTCTGGACCGGAACACGATTCGTCGCGTCGGGCGTCGGGCTCGCTGGGAACGGCGGCGTGTTCCTCGACTCCTCAGATGGCATTCAGTGGCACTCGCAGCCGGTTCCGCTGGCCGGTCAGCCGTTTCGGCTGGCAGCCGGGCCACGCGGCGTCGTAGCCGTCGGCGAGGGTAGCCATCCGACCAGCTGGTTCTCGTCCGACGGGCTGAACTGGACGGGCGGGACCGCCGCCTTACCCGTCGCACCGTCGGGAACTGATGTCGTCGATGTGAAGGACATCATCGCGACGACCACCGGCTGGTTGGCCGTTGGGCGGGAGGACCCGTCCTGCAATCACAACTGCGGCCTGGCGCCAGTCAGGGCGCTGGTGTGGACTTCCGACGATGGGCTTACCTGGGCAAGGGTCCCGGACCAGGTGTCCTTTGGCGGTGGCGGGATGAACGCCGTCGTTCGCGGCACTGACGGGCTCGTCGCAGTCGGGATCGCCGACGGCTATGGCGCCATCTGGACCTCCGCTGACGGCTTGGCTTGGGCGCGGGTCCCCGATGCACCAATGTTCCACCCGCAACCCGTCACTGACCCGTCCTCGTCGGTGGACATGTTCGGCGTCACTGTCGGTCACGGGGTCTTCGTGATCGTCGGAATGGCCCACGGCGTCGGCCCTGGTAGCGCACCCTCGGTGCTGGCCTGGTGGTCTGCCGATGGGCGAAATTGGATCCAGGCAACCGGCGACCGGTTCCTGTATGGGCAGGTGTTCGAGGTTGCCACGACACCTGGCGGGTTTCTCGCGACCGGCCCATCGAGCGACCAGAGCTGCCTTGGCGGCATCTGGGCGTCAACCGATGGCCGGACCTGGCGCTGCATCGCCTCAGACGCCGTGTTCACGGGCTTCGGCCCCTACGCAGCAGCGGCATCAACGGCAGCTGAGATTGCCGTGGGCCTCACCAACGTCGGCTGGGACCCGAACGGCTCCAAAGGCCTGCCGGGTGCCGTGTGGTGGCGCCCGATTCCGTAGTGGGTTCCGCGCCTTTGCGGCGGTGTTGAGGCGTCAACTCGCCGCAGACAGTCATCGGGCCACGAATCGACTAAGGCCGGACCAGGGCGGCATCAAAGAAGGCGTCGAGGTTGGTTTCGTAGAGCGCGGTGTCGATCGTGATCGCCCGGGTGTGTTCTGCGCCCTCGACGATCCACGGTGAGACAGACCCGCCGTTCGCGCGGACTGTCGCGGCCAGGGCCTCTGCGTAGCGGGGACTGATGAGGCTATCGGCGCCGCCATGGGTCACGAACACCGGCCGCCCGGCCACCTTGGCGATCTCCGCGAGCGGGCTGTGGGCGGCCAGGTCGTATCCGGAGATGACCTTGCCGAGCAAGAGGGCGCCGGGCTCGAGTGCGGTAGGAGACCCATGGTGCGCCAGTTCGTCGCGGACGATTCCTGGGACATCGGCGAAGGCGCTGTCCTCCCAGAGTGCGGCCAAACCGGGCTCTTCACCGGCCGCGTTGATCGCGACCGCCGCGCCCATCGACATACCAGCGATGCCGATGCTTGTCGATGGGATGCCCCTGCTCCGGAGCCAGTCAAAGGCGCCGAGAGCGTCGAGGTATTCCTTCGAGCCTGCGGAACACCGTCCGTCTTCGACCGTGGAATCCCCGTGGCCGCGCAGGTCGATCAGAAGCGTCGCGTAACCGTGCCGATGGAGCATCCCGGCCGCCAGCAGGATCTCGGGCTCGTGGCGACAGGAGTTCTGTCCATGGACCAGGATCACCACCGGCGCACGGCGACCGTCTTCGGCCGGGATCCACCACGCCGCGATCTGGATGTACGGGGCACCACGGCTCGCGAACCGGACGTCCTCGGCCGTCGGCATCAGGTACGGCGCGACGTCGATCGGCTCATTCGTCAGGTCGTTGACCAGGTGGAAGGACGCAGGGGTATTGCCGTCGGCCGAACCGCGACATGGTCTGACTTGGGACAGCCTGTTGTAGACATAGGCACTCGCGCTCACGTAAACGACCATCGATGCCAGCAGGGCGATCCCGGTTGAGGTCACGATGGTCCGACGCGAGCGTCGTCGATGGCGAGCGCCCGTGACCCGGGTGTCGCCGGCGTTCGACTGGAGCCGCATCCTGTACCCCCGATCGATTGAGCGGTCCCCATCTGGACCACGGGGTCACCTTCGCCGACAGGTCCTGCGGGCCCGATGCGGCGAAACTGCGGTCGTCGCGATCACGTCGGCTGGCCCCGCGGCGCCTTCGATCGAACCGGAGCAGGCGGGCCGTCGGCGACGAGCGCGCAGGTCAAGCAGCGGCCAGGCACCGGTTTCGTTGATGGCGTGATGCCGGCGCTGGCAGGCCCGCCGACTAACGCCGGGCGGCCATCGTCGGAGTCCGGACCACGAGCACAGCCAGCCCGACGACGATCGGCATCCAGAGAAGCGCCAGGCCGGCGAGCGGATAGTCGTTCGTCGCCCCGCGAGCGACGCCGACGATGATCGGGCCGAGGGCCGCCGCACCGACGCTGATGGTGAAGGCGAGACCGCGGATCGCCCCGATCTCGCGGACCCCGAAGTAGCGTGGGTACAGCACACCCTCGGCAGCGAACGCGGTGCCCATCGCCGCTCCAAGGGTGATCGCATAGAACAGCGGGACCGGACCTACATCCAACACCTGGATCAGCAGTGTCGCGACGGTCAGGAGTGCCATGGACGCGCCGACCATCAGCCTGCCCGGAATCCGGTCGGCAAGGAGACCGACACTCAGGAGGGCCAGGGTCGACGCCACGGTCTGCGGAAAGAACACGGCCGCGGCCTGGGTCGGCGACAACCCGGTTTCGCCCAGGATCGAGATCTGGTGGAACGTCAGGGCGGTGACCACCAGCGATACCGTGGCGACGGTCAGGCTGATCACCCAGAACATGCCGGTGCGGATCGCTTCCGATCGGGTCGCGCCAGCCGCCGCCGCGTGATGGTCGCGGTCCTTCCCGGACATCGCGCGGTCCCTGGTGCGGTCCATAGCCCAGACCGTCAGCGGGATCATCACCACCCAGATCGATATCCCGCCGATCGCCAGTGTGCTGCGCCAGCCGACCTGGTCGATCAGGGCACTGATCGGGATCGGGAGGATCGAGAACCCGAGCGCCGCCGCCGCTCCACTTATCCCGACCGCTCGGCCGAGCCCCTGCCGGAAGCGCAATACGACGACGACCTTGGACAGCAGGCTCAGAGCACCCTGGCCGAGCAGCCGGATCGCGAAGAAGCCAATGGCCAGGCCCACGATCTCCCAGACCCCGGCCAGGGCGAACACGGCCGTCCCGAAGGCCGCGCTCACGACGAGGGTCGACCGGCGGATCCCCACGGTATCGATCCGGCTCCCGACCCAGCTCATCGCCAGGGCCGCGGTCAACGAGCTGATCGAGTAGATGGTCGAGATGGCGGGCCGTGAGATGGCCAGGTCGCGGATCAGATGGTCGATAAAAACCGACACGCCGGCCGTCTGGCCGAACACGGTCATGGTGCCGGCGATCGACGAGAAGATCACGATCCGCAGCGGGGATGGCAGCCCGATCCGGTCATCTTGGTCGGACAGCGCAGGCTCGCGTTCGGTCGGCACGACGTCAGGCTATCCGGCTGGCCGCTCGCCCGTTCGTCTGATGCCAAACCTGGCGGCGACGGTGGGATCGATGTTCGCCGAGGGTGCTACGCCAGGCCGGTCCATCGTGGCCGCCGAAGTCGGGCGCCCGCTGGTTAGCCGTTGGATGACGGGATGGCCCTATCACTCACGAGGTGCTGGCTGGCGAGCTCACGACCCGGATCTCGATGGCTGGCGGCGCCGCACCGCCCGAGTCCGTCGGCCCTAGCAACTTGGCGCTCAGCTCCTCGTGCGAAGCGAGCTCCTCGGGCAGGAACACGATATGGGCGCCCTGAGCGGAGGCATACTCCGCCAGCGCTCCCATCCCATGACCCTTTGGCAGCCAGGCAGCGACCCGAGCTCCCGCACCCCGACCCTCCGCGACCTGGCCGGCGATTTCCGACCGCCCGAGGTACGCGAGATCTGCGAGGCCCAGGCGACCACCGAAACGATCACCGGCTCCGTCGGCATCGGTCGCGTTCGGCAGGGGCTCGGACATGAATCCTGCCGCATCCGCCGCGTACAGGACCAGCACGCAGCCGTGCTCAAGCGCGTGCTCCTGAGCTGCCTGGTGGACCGCGCGGTGCGCGTCGTCCTCGGTGGTGTAGGCGACGACCGCCGG
>JBDTOJ010000202.1:0-49936 GCA_039933295.1 Chloroflexota bacterium | reverse complement strand
CGTCGCGCTGGGCAATCTGCCACCACCCGAGCCGGGCCACCAACGCACAGGCGAACAGCACGAAGGCAAGCAGCAGGAAGGTGAGGCGGCCGCGCGAATCCGTCCGTCCGAGGATCACTGCCTGATTCCGCCTGTCTACCGCGCCGGGATGATGAGTGGCGCGTCCAGTTGGTTGAGTCCGTTGTCGAGTCCGAGCTTGCGGATGGCCGGCTCAGAACCGAGTCGATCGAGGTCCGATCGCAGATCCTGGCGAAGCGCTCCCAGTCGCTCGTACTCAGATCCGAGGCGAACGATGTCGTAGCTCGTCGCGGAAACACGAACGCTCTGGCTCAGCGACAGGAAGGCCAGGGTGAACCCGATGACGATCGCCACGAGGATGGTGCCGACTCGCGTCGGACGGCCGGCACGAACCAGCCCGGTGCCGGACGAGCGCGTGCTGCGGGCCCAGGCCGGAGGAACATGAAAGTCGAAGTCCGGTCGCGGCAGTTCGAATCCGCGGCGGCGCGCGCCCTGATACGCAGCCATCAGTCAGCGAAGCCGAAGCGCAGGCGCGGTGTTCGAGGGTCCATGAACGACAGCGGATCGGCCTGGTTTGCATCGGCGGCCTCGGCCCAGTGCACCTCGGGACGACCTCGATCAACCCGTCGATCGTGGCGCTCGTGAACCTCGTGCTGACGGCGACCGTATGCCCGGCGGCGGCTGTTCTGGTGACGCTTGCTCATGGGGGCTCCTCCTCAGGTGGCGCTCGACGGCTCCTCCCCGTCGATCCGCATCCTTGGTCTAGGCGGCGAGGCGTTCCGCGACACGGAGCCGTGCGCTCCGGGCGCGGGGGTTCATCGCGATTTCCTCCTCTCTGGGGGTGATCCCTTTGGGCGTGACGAGGCGGACTCGGGGAGCCCGACCACAGACGCATACGGGCGCTTCCGGCGGGCAATTGCAGCCACGTCGTTCCGCCTGAAAGAACTGTTTGACGATCCGATCCTCAAGCGAGTGGTAGCTGAGGACGGCGAGGCGGCCACCGGGCCGCAACAGGTCGAGCGCCCCCGCCAAACCTTCGGCCAGGGCTTCGAGCTCCTCGTTAACTGCAATGCGGAGTGCCTGGAAGACGCGCGTGGCCGGATGAACGCGACGTCGTCCGGCGGCCCGCGACGGGGCTGCCCGCTCAACGAGCGCAGCGAGCTGCTCGGCTGTCTCGACGGGGCCTTGGGACCGTGCCTCGACGATGGCTCGCGCAATGCGACCAGCGAACGGCTCCTCACCGTAGCGGCGGAAGAGGGCTGCGAGGGCGGTGGCGTTCAGCGTCGCCAGCAAATCGGACGCCGGAACGCCGCGCTGTGTATCGAACCGCATGTCGAGTGGGCCACCAGCCCGGAACCCGAACCCCCGGTCCGTGTCGACAAGCTGGTGACTGGACAGGCCGAGGTCGAGGAAGCAGCCGTCCACGGCACCGAACCCGGCCTCGGGGGCGATGCTCGACAGGTCACGGAAATTGGCCTGACGCAACTGCAGCCGGTCGCCGTAGCGGGGCCTCAGCCGGTCCCCGACCCTGGCGATGGCCGCCCCGTCGGCATCAAGACCGAGAAGGCGGCCATCAGGATCGGTCGCCTCGAGAATGCGCTCCGCGTGGCCTCCTCCACCGACGGTCCCGTCGATCTGCAGGCTTCCGGGGGCTGGCGCGAGCATCGTCATGACCTCGTCGATGAGGACGGGCACGTGGACCTGGACATCGTTCATCAGATCCCGAGGCCCTGAATCGCCTGGGCGAGGGTTTCGGGATCGTCCATGGCGCGGCGGTAGTCCGCCCAGGTCGTCGGCGCCCAGATCTCGGCGTGGTCCCGGGCCCCGACGACAACGGCTTCGCCGGTCAGTCCGATGCCCTCGCGAAGGAACTCCGGAAGGAGCAGCCGGCCCTGGCGATCGAGGGTCGCGTCAGTCGCACCGGCAAAGATGCTTCGGCCGAACAACCGGGACGACGCGTCGGTGATAGGCAGTGCGGCGATCTTGTCGGACAACGCATCCCATCCGGCCTGCGTGTGGATTGCCAGACATCCATCGATCCACCGGGATACGACGGCACCCTCATCGAGCTGTGCGCGGAAGCGCGCCGGGACGGCCAGCCGTCCCTTGTCGTCGAGCGTGTGCCGGTACTCGCCGGTGAACACCGATCGGACCCCACCCATGGCTTCTGAGGCTTCGACGGGCCCGCGACAGTGAAGCCGCGAGCCCGTCCTTGTGTCGCGGAGGTCCCGGTGTGCCCTACCGGTCGTCCGCTGATGGCGAAGGGTCGGATGTGGTTCCCCACTTCTCCCCACTTTGCGCCACTGCGCGCATCATAGCGACTCCACGCCAGCCGTCAACGACTAAATGCAGGGATCGTGGAAATACTGGGACTGGGCGTCGCAGTACCCCGAGGGGACGGATACCTCTGGGGAATCAGCCGCGGCAGAACCGGCGGCCGCTACGGACTAGGCGTCCGCCGCCGTGATCGATCTGGCTAATCAGGAGCGCTCGGATCGAGCGTGGCGGTACTCGATATCCGTTGATTCGGCTGTGTGGCCGAGCGCGCACGACCCGGGTTTGATGAACAGCGTCGATCAGTCGCGGGCGAGGTCCGTGTCAACAATCCCTGCAAAGGACGCCTCGCCCACGGTGCGGACCGGACGTCTGAGGGTCAGCGGGTCGGCGGCGGCAGGATGACCACGTCGCCCACGTGGATCGGGATCCTCAAGTTGGGGTTGAGCTGCCGGACCGTGGCATAGGGAATGCCAAAGTAGTTGGCGATGCTCTGCAGGTTGTCACCAGTACGAATGGTGTAGAGATAGCAGTCGGGCTTGTCCGGGCACGGAGTCAGGAGCTTGTACCGATCACTCGTGGGCGCGGGCGTCGGTGTCGGCGCCAGGGTCGGCGTGGTCGGCGTGGGCGCTGGCGTGGGAGAGGGCGAGGGAGGAGGCGTGGGCGAGGCCGTCGACTCGCTGGTCGGACCGGGTGTCGGCGTTGGTTCAGCGGGCGTTGGACTCGGCGAACCGGTGGCGACGGCAACGGGTGGCAGGGAACTTGCCAGGCGCAGCCCGCCCGTAGCCGTGACAAAGGTGATCGCCGCCGCAGCGGACGCGACCAGAAGAACAAGCGAGAGCGCGATTGCGGGCGTCAAGAGGCGCGAACTCGGTCGTCGATCGGCCGAGAGCAGCTGCCGCTCTTCGTGTGCGTCCACGATCCTCCCACTTGCTGCCAGTCCAACCGGACGCTGACTCTAGTACCTTTTCGGCGTAGCCGTCCCGGAAAACGTGATGCTAGGCTTCGGTCAGGTGTCTTCGCGACGACCATTCGAACATACCGAGTCGAGGCAAACTGGATCGTGGCACTGGAGATCACGCCCATCGCACCGGACCCCGATCCCTATCGGCTCGCGCCGCATCGGATCAAACGCTGCACGTTCCGGCGGCTGATCCAGGTCGATGCGCGTCTCGAGCGCATCTACGATGTCGAGTGCCTCCTCCCGGACCGTAAGGTCCCGATCCCCATCGGTGATCTCGATACGGCCATGAGCGTCTGTAACGACTGCACGGCCGCGCACATCTTCCGACCCGACGAGGACTGATCCGCCCGAGGACGGACGGGCAGGCGCCAGCGAGGCGACCTGTAAGCCGAGTTCTGTTCCGCGACCACCGAAGCGATCACGGAGATGGCCATCCATCTGAGGCCGACGGTTACCCGTCGGCTCGTGCAGCCGACCCGAGAGCTGGGCAACGCGCCTCTCCCCCGGCAAGCCGGGTTACGCCCTCCTATTTGGCCTTGCTCCGGGTAGAGCTTGCCGCGTTTCACTCCGTCGGTCGAAACCGCCGGCATCGTCACTGTGGCGCTGGTCCTCGCCTCACGGCGGGCGGGCGTTACCCGCTACCCTGCGTTGTGGAGCTCGGACTTTCCTCACGCCCTCCGGGTTTCCCCGGCGACGCGCGACCATCCGTTCGCCTCGCTGGCTTCGAGATTCTACCTCGGCGGGCCGGATTCTCAGGCGGGCCGGACGACCACGACGTCCGGTCCCCCGGCCGCGACGCGATCAATGGCCGCATTGGCGAGCGCGTCGGCCTGGCTGTTCTGCGCCCTCGGGACGTGCGCCGCCGTCCAGCCGCGTGGAAACGTTCGGAGCGTTTTCATGACGGCGGCCCACAGCACCTGCAGTTTCGGGTCCTTGACCCGCCACCGGCCATACAACTGCTCGACGATCAGCTTCGAGTCCAGCAGCATCTCGACGCGCTCGGCTCCGAGCTCCCGTGCCAGCGTGACGGCACGGTCGACCCCAATGTACTCGGCCACGTTGTTGGTCCGAACGCCCAGGTACTCGGACACGGTCGCGTCGGGGGGCGCCAGGTGGTGGCGCGCGTCCGGCCGATCGAGACGGATCAGCACCGCGCCCGCGGACGCTGGCCCGGGATTGCCGCGGGCGGCGCCGTCTGTCCTGATCAGGAACCCGAGCGCCCCGGCCTGGGACGGTCGCTCATCACCGGCCAGGGATCCGGGTGCGGGCCCGAGATCCAGCCCGAGCGTCGGCTCATCGTCCGACTGGCGCGTCCCTATGGCCGTCGCTCGACGATCGCGGTGCTGACCTCGAGGATCGCCTGGGTGATGTGGATGCCGCGCGGACAGGCGTCGGTGCAATTGAAGATCGTTCGGCAGCGCCAGACCCCGTCGTCCCCGGCCAGGATCTCGAGGCGATCATCGCCCGCGTCGTCACGCGAATCGAAGATGAACCGATGGGCGTTGACGATCGCAGCCGGCCCGACGTACGCCTCCTTCGACCAGAAGGACGGGCATGACGACGTGCACGCCGCGCACAGGATGCATTTCGTCGTGTCGTCGTAGCGGGCTCGCTCCTCCACGGACTGCGTCCGCTCCCGCTCGGGGACAGGCTGGTCGTTGACCAGGAATGGCATGACCGACTTGTAGCTTTCGAAGAACCCGTCCATATCAACGACCAGGTCCTTGACCACCGGCAGGCCCGGCAGTGGCGCGACCGAGATCCGGCGCCCAAGCTTCTCGATCCGCTCCTTGCACGCGAGCCGGTTGCGACCGTTGATCAGGACCGCATCGGAGCCGCAGATCCCGTGGGCACATGAGCGGCGAAAGGTCAGGCTTCCGTCGTGTTCGTACTTCACGCGATGGAGCAGATCGAGGACCCGATCCGACTCCGGGTCGGCTTCGACCACATAGCTCTGCCAGTGCGGTTTGGCGTCCCGCTCGGGGTCGTAGCGCAAGATCCGGAGATCGATCTTCATCGCATCGGAATCCTAGTAAGTCCGCGGCTTCGGCTGGAACTTGGTGATCGTCACGGGCTTGTAGCGCAGCGTCGGCCCGCCCTCGCCCTGATAGGCCAGGCTGTGTGCGAGAAAGTTCACGTCATCCCGGTCCTGGTAGTCCTCCCGCGCGTGGGCTCCGCGGCTTTCCTTCCGGGCAAGGGCACTCGCGACCGTCGCCTCGGCGCAATCGAGCAGGTAGCCAAGCTCGCGCGCCTCGAGGAGATCCGTGTTGAACGTCCGGCCCTTGTCATCGACCGAGACGTGCGCGTACCGCTCCTTCAGGGTCCGGACGGTATCTCGTGCCGCGGTCAGGAGCACCTCATCGCGATACACGCCGACGTTGTCCATCATCACGTCCGCAAGATCGGCGCGGATCCGGGCCGCATTCTCGCGGCGCGGCGCCGATCGAATCCGCTCAAGCTCGCCGCGGGACCGATCGTCAGCGTCCGCAGAGACCTCGGGGATGGCCCAGCCGGCCACGTCCGCCGCCATGCGACGACCGGCGCGACGGCCGAAGACGAGCAGGTCGACGAGCGAGTTCGTTCCGAGACGATTGGCCCCGTGAACCGACACACAGGCCGCCTCGCCGGCGGCGTACAGGCCTGGCACGACCGTTCCGTGTTCATCGCGGATGACTCGCGCTTCGATATCGGTCGGGATGCCGCCCATCGCGTAGTGGGCCGTCGGCTGGGTCGGGACGGGTTCGGTGATCGGCTCGACACCCTGGTAGACGCGGGCAAATTCGGTAATATCAGCCAGCTTCTCCTCGATGACGGCTCGTCCCAGATGGCGGACGTCGAGGTAGACGAAGTCCTTGCCGCCGATCCCGCGCCCTGCCCGGACTTCCTGGTAGATGGCACGGCTGACCATGTCGCGCGGCGCGAGTTCCATGAGCGTCGGCGCGTAGCGCTCCATGAAGCGCTCCCCCGCATCGTTGAGGAGGGTCCCGCCCTCACCTCGAGCCGCCTCTGACAGGAGGATCCCGAGCCCGACGATGCCCGTCGGATGGAACTGATAGAACTCCATGTCCTGGAGCGGGACCCCGTGTCGATAGGCCAGGGCGGCACCATCGCCGGTCAGCGACCACGCGTTCGAGGTAACCCGGAACATCCGTCCGAATCCGCCGGTCGCAAGCAGAACCGCCTTCGATCGGATCGAGTGGAGCTCGCCGTCGGCGATCCGGTAGGCCACGACCCCAGCAGCTCGCCCGCCCGACCCGAGATCCCCCCCTTCCGTCAGCAGGTCGACGACGTGGTACTCGTCGTAGAACTTGACCCCGAGCTTGATGCACTGCTGGTACAGGGTCTGGAGGATCATGTGGCCGGTCCGGTCCACCGCGTAGCACGCGCGCCTGACGGGACCCTCGCCGTAGTTCCTGGTGTGACCGCCGAAGCGCCGCTGATCGATCTTGCCGTCGGCGGTGCGATTGAACGGCAGGCCCATGTGCTCGAGTTCGATGACCGTCTCGATGGCCTCGCGGGCCAGGATCTCCGCCGCATCCTGGTCAACGAGATAGTCGCCGCCCTTGATCGTGTCGAACATGTGCCATTCCCAGTGGTCCTCCTCCTGGTTGCCGAGCGCAGCGCAGACGCCGCCCTGGGCAGCGCCCGTGTGGGACCGGGTGGGATAGAGCTTGGTCACGACCGCGGCATCGACACCGGCCCGTGCCAGTTCGAGAGCGGCCCAGAGCCCGGCGCCGCCGGCTCCGACGATGAGGGCTTCGTGCTGCATCGACCGCATCAGCCCTTCGGGACGACGGGCAGCGTGGTGACGACGTTGGTGCCGAGGATGAACAGGACGAACGCGAGCAGGTACAGGCCGAGCACGAGGATCCGGCGGGTCCGCCCGGCGGCGTAGTCGACGATGACGGTCCGGACGCCCATGAACCCGTGGAACAACACCAGCATCAGGAGCGACCAGTCGAAGACGCGCCAGAACAGGCTGCTCCAGCGAACCTGCGCGATCCACGTGGCGTCCTGCTCGGCCGGGTCGTACAGGACGTGGAGGATCAGGAAATGCGTGAGGGCCAGGACAAAGAGGCCCAGACCCGTGACCCGCATGAGGAACCAGATCGCGAGCTCCATGCCCCGTCCCGCGGGTCGCGGACGCCCGACGCGCGAATATCGACGGCTGCGGGTGGGCGTGGGATCGTCGGCCACGGAGGCCGCGGCGACAGGGTCCAGAGAGGCGCTCATCGGTGCACGCCCTCCCAGATCGGCTTCAGGATGATCCATGCGACCGGCACGCCGACGACCACGAAGATCCCCCAGGAGATGTACCAGAGCTGCCGATGCCAGCGGGTCAGTGCCGGCCAGAAGTCCATCAGGATAATTCGAAGGCCATTGAGCGCGTGGTACAGGAGCGCGGCTCCGAGCGCTGCCTCCATCACGCGCCCTGCCGGGCTCGCGTAGATCTGGAGCAACTCGTTGTACGCGCCAGGGTTGCCGCCGACGAGATAAATGTCGATGACGTGCAGGACGACGAAGGCCCAGATCGCGACGCCGGCGATGCGATGGAACGCCCAGGCGAGCATGCCTTCGCGGCCGCGGTAGCGGAACAACATCAGGACGGATCCCCTCCCCCGCTCATGGTGCGGGTGCCGCGCCGGCCGATGTCGATGCCAGCCGCGCGACGATCGCGTCGGCAAACTCGCTCGTTCCGGCGGTGCCGCCCAGGTCGTGGGTGACGGTGGTGCCCTCGGCGATCACGTCGCGCACCGCGATCTCCACGCGGTCGGCGACATCGGGATAACCGAGGTGGCGAAGCATCAGGACACCGGACAGGATCATCGCCGTCGGGTTGGCACGATTCTGGCCGGCGTACTTCGGAGCGGACCCGTGGACCGGTTCGAAGACCGCCCCGTCCTCGCCGATATTGGCGCCCGGAGCAACGCCGAGTCCCCCGACAAGCCCCGCGCACAGGTCCGAGACGATGTCCCCGTACAGGTTCGGGAGCACGAGGACGTCGAACTGGTCCGGCTTCTGCACGAGCTGCATGCACATGTTGTCGACGATCCGATCCTCGAACTCGATCCGACCTTCGTAGTCGACTGCCACGCTCCGACAGGATTCGAGGAACAGGCCATCGGACAGCTTCATGATGTTGGCCTTGTGCACCGCCGTGACCTTGTGGCGGTCGTTCGCGACCGCGTACTCGAAGGCGTACCGGGCAATGCGCTCAGATGCGTACCGGGTGATGATCTTGATGCTCTCCGCGGCGTCCGGACCGACCATGTGTTCGATCCCGGCGTAGAGGTCCTCGGTGTTCTCACGAACGATCACAAGGTCGACGTCCTCGTAGCGCGTGTCGAGGCCCTTGATCGAGCGAGCTGGCCGCAGGTTCGCGTAAAGGCCAAGGGCCTGACGGAGGGTCACGTTGACGCTCCGGAAGCCACCACCGACGGGGGTGGTGATGGGCCCCTTCAGGGCGATGCGATTTCGGCGAATCGATTCCAGGACGTGCTCCGGAAGCGGCGTTCCGTACTCCGCGATGCAGGCCTCGCCGGCCTCGACGACCTCCCATTCGAAGGCAACACCGGATGCATCGAGGACGCGTCGAGTCGCCTCCGCCAGCTCCGGTCCGATGCCGTCGCCGGGGATCAGGGTCACGGTGTGGGCCATGCCTCCATTCTAGCCCCGCGATCGGGCGGCCGCCGTTCGGCGGCGCCCGGCTAGACTCCGTCGATGCGAATTGGTGTCACCCTCCCGCTCGCCGAAGGCGATACCGCTGACGGCCACACCCCATCCTTCTCCGAAACGCTCGCGTTTGCCGCTCGGGCCGAGGCCGGCAGTCTCGATTCGGTCTGGGTGTTCGACCATCTGCTCTTCCGGTTCCCGGATGTCCCACAGGAAGGTGTCCGCGAAGCCTGGACCACGCTGAGCGCAATCGCAGCCGTCGTTCCCCGCGTCGAGCTGGGTTCGCTCGTGATGTGTTCGTCGTTTCGCAACCCGGCGCTGATGGCCAAGATGGCCGCCACGCTCGATGACCTGTCCGGAGGGCGGGTCATCCTCGGTCTCGGGTCCGGTTGGCACGACCCGGAGTACGCCGCGTTCGGGTATCCGGATGACCACAAGGTCGGGCGATTTTCCGAAGACCTCGAGATCACGGCGCGGCTCCTGAAGGGCGAGCGAGTGACCATGGAGGGCACCTGGCGGCAGGTCACGGACGCGGAACTTGTCCCGGCTCCTGAGCGCCGGATGCCGATCCTCGTTGCGGCCAAGGGCGAGCGCATGCTGCGGCTGACCGCGCGCTGGGCCGATGCCTGGAACACGGCCTGGTTCGGCCGGGTCGAGGACCGCCTGACCACGCGACTCGACGCCCTCCGGCACGCCTGCGAGGCGGTGGGTCGAGATCCAGCCTCGATGCGCCGGACGGTCGGGGTCCGCCTGCATGATCCCGGCGACGGGGCGGACGACGCTCTGGGCCTCGATGCCGATGCCCAGGGTCTTGCGGACTTCTTCGATGAGCTCGCGGCGCTCGGCATCGATGATGCGCTTGTCTGGTCCATCTCGAAGTCGACGACCGCCCTGGACCGGATCGCCGATGCGCGGAGGCTGCACCTCGCCCGTGCCTGATACGCGTCAGGGTCGCCTCGGCGTCAGGCCACTGCCGCTGGGTTCGACTGATGTCTTGTTCGCGTGGCCGGCGGCGCCTCCCGCCCGTTCCTCGGCTACGATGCGCGGGTGAAGATTCAGGAAGCTGACGCCAAGGGCCTGCTGCTGGCTCAGGGGCTGCCCGTACCCGCCTGGTCCGTCGCCCACACATCAGCTGAAGCTCGTTCCGCGGCGGAGGCGATCCTCGCCGCTGGGGCGGATCAGGTCGTGATCAAGGCCCAGGTCCTCGTTGGTGGTCGTGGCAAGGCCGGTGGCGTCAAGCTCGCCGGGTCCGCTGATGAGGCCGAGTCGGTGGCGGCCGCGATCCTGGGCATGTCGATCAAGGGCATCACGGTTCGCAAAGTCCTCGTCGCGGCGGCGGCCGATATCGTCAAGGAGTACTACCTGTCGGCCGTGCTCGATCGCGCGGCGCGGCGAATCCTGCTCATGGGATCCGCGGAGGGCGGCGTCGAAATCGAACAGGTCGCAGTCGACCGGCCCGAGGCGATCGTCACCATCCACGCCGATCCGTTGATCGGCGTCCAGGACTGGCAGGCTCGCGAGCTCGCGTTCCGGATGGGCCTCGGCGCTCACCTCAAGGCAACCGTCGCGATCGCCAAGGGCCTGGTCCGGACGATGCTCGCCTATGACGCCGATCTCGTCGAGATCAATCCCCTGGCCATCGTCCGGGAGACGACGTCCGGCGGCACCGTGGAACGGCTGGTCTGCCTCGATGCCAAGGTGACCCTCGACGACTCGGCCCTCCCGCGCCACCCGGAACTCGAGACCCTCCGCGACCCGGACGAAGAGGACCCTGCCGATGCCAAGGCACGCGAGGCGGGCATCAGCTTCATCCGCCTCGACGGCACGATTGGCTGCATGGTCAACGGCGCCGGCCTGGCGATGACCACGATGGACCTGGTCAAGCGCGCCGGTGGCGAACCCGCGAACTTCCTCGACATCGGAGGCGGCGCCAAGGCGGACAAGGTTGCGACAGCGATGGCCTTGATCCTCGAGGACCCGAAGGTGAACTCCATCCTCGTCAACATCTTCGGTGGGATTACCCGAGGCGATGAGGTCGCCCGTGGGCTGATCGAGGCGCGTGCCCAGCAGACCCGGTCCGTGCCGATGGTGGTGCGCATCGTCGGGACCAATGCCGCCGAAGCGGCTGCGTTGCTCCAGGCCGCGAAGTTCGAAACGGCGACCTCGCTCGATGATGCCGCCGCGAAGGCCGTGGCCGCGTCGAATGGAGCCAGCCGATGAGCATCCTCATCGGACGTGACACGCGGCTCGTCGTCCAGGGAATCACCGGACGTGAGGGCGAGTTCCACGCCCGCGCCATGCAGGCCTACGGAACCTCAATCGTCGCCGGGATGACGCCCGGCAAGGGCGGCCAGAGGGCGCTCGACGGATCGGTTCCAGTGTTCAACACGATGTCCGAGGCCGTCCGCGAGACGGGTGCCGACACCTCGTGCATCTTCGTACCGGCGGGAGGCGCCCCGGATGCTGTTCTCGAGGCCGTCGCCGCCGGAATTTCGACGATCTTCTGCATCACCGAGGGCATTCCAGCGCTCGACATGGTTCCGGTGGTCGAAGCCGTCCGCCTGGCCGGCGCCCGACTCATCGGGCCGAACTGCCCCGGCGCCACCTCTCCGGGTCAGGCCAAGGTCGGGATCATTCCGGCCTCCGTGCATCGGGAGGGCGATGTTGGGGTTGTATCCCGATCCGGGACCCTCACCTACGAGGCAGTTCAGGCGATGACCGACGCCGGGATCGGCCAGTCCACGTGCGTCGGCATCGGTGGCGATCCCGTCATCGGAACGACGTTCCTCGATGTCCTCAAGCTGTTCGCCGCCGATCCGGACACGCGCGCGCTCGTCCTGATCGGAGAAATCGGTGGCGCGGCCGAGGAAGAAGCGGCCGCGTGGGCTGCCGAGCATCTGCGCGACATTCCCAAGGCGGCATTCATCGCCGGGCGCACCGCCCCAGAAGGCAAGCGCATGGGCCATGCCGGCGCGATCATCTCCGGCGGATCGGGAACCGCCGCGTCCAAGGTCACCGCCCTCGAGGCCGCCGGGTTCCTCGTCGCCGGATCACCGACTGAACTGCCGGCATTACTTCGCGAAGCCGGCTACCGGGGCTAGTCTGCGGTGCGTTCCTGATGGGCTTCCTCATGGACCTTGTCGCCGGCGAGAGCCGCGAGATTCTCCTTGCGATGGCCGTCGACGATTGGGCTGGGCTCGACGATCCCACCCGCTTCGATGCCCACGTGGCACTGGGTGGCGCGATGGACCCTACATGGCTCGACCTGTTCAGCGAGGCGATCCGCGACGTCACCGGGAACGATCAGCCTACGGACTTCATCGACGCGCGACGGGACATGGACGGCCCGGGCGATATCGGCGAGCGGACCGTCGAACGGATCGATCCCGTCTGGATCACCGGCGTTGCGCGCGTCAATGACAGCCTCGTCGATGCGGTGACCGGACGCTGGATCGAGCTCGTCGAGCAGGAACTCGGCGACCTGCCGCGCGAGGAGAAGCCCTGGATTCGTCAACTGGCCGGCGAACTCGTCGCGTTTGCTCGACGTGCGGACCAGTCGTCGAGCGTCCTACTCGCCTGGTCGCTCTAGGCGGTTCGCCCGGAAGGGTTCAGTGAGCCTTCGGGGCCGTCATTCCGAGCGAGGCCCAGGCCGGGCCGCCGGGCGCCTCGATCAACTCCACCAGGACCCCGCCGCAAGAGCGTGGATGCAGGAACGCAACGGGACCCTCCGCGCCACGGCGCGGCGCGCTGTCGATCAGCTCGACACCGTCGATCGCCAACCGGGTCAGCTCCTCGGTAAGGTCGCCGACCTCGTAGCAGACGTGATGGAACCCCGGGCCCCTACTCGCCAGGAACCGGGCCACCCCGGTCGTGTCATCGGTCGGCTCGACGAGTTCGACCTTCGATTCCCCGACGCCGAGAAAGGCGATCCGCACGCGATCTGTGGGGATATCCATGATCGTCTCGAGCGGCATCGCGAGCCGGTCTCGATAGAGCTCGAGGGCGTCCTCGATGGATGGCACGATCACCGCGATGTGGTGGATCCGGCCCGGTTGCTTCATGATCTCGCTCCCACCCTCAAACGGTGATCAGTTCGCGGTGGACGCCCCACGTGGCTCGGAGGTGGTCGGCGATCTCCCCGACCGTCGCGTAGGCCCGGACGGCATCGATGATCGGCGGCATGAGGTTTTCCGAACCGCGAGCCGCGTCGTCGAGTCGGCGCATCGCCGCCTCCCAGGCCGCGGGATCTCGTTCGGCGCGGACGCGTCGAAGTCCCTCGACCTGACGCCGCTCCCCCTCCGGATCGATCCGTTGCGTCGGTGGCGTGGTCGTCGCCTCGTCCCGGAACCGATTGACGCCGACCACCACCTGCGTGCCGGCATCTACGTTTCGTTGCGTCCGATAGGCCGATTCCTGGATCTGGCGCTGCTGGAATCCCGCGTCGAGTGCGGCAAGCGTTCCGCCCATCGCGTCGATCTCGGCGAGATAGGCATACGCCGCCGCCTCGAGATCGTTCGTCAGCGACTCCACGAACCACGATCCGCCCAAGGGGTCCGGCGTCTCGGCCACGCCGGTCTCGTGCGCGATGATCTGCTGTGTTCGTAGGGCGAGACGCACGGATTCCTCGGTCGGTAGCGCGAGTGCCTCGTCACGCGAGTTCGTGTGCAGGCTCTGGGCGCCTCCAAGGACGGCCGCGAGCGCCTGGAGCGTGGTGCGAACCACGTTGTTATCGACGGATTGGGCAGTCAGCGAGCTTCCCGCCGTCTGGACGTGGAACCGGCAGGCCATCGAGCGCGGGTTCTGGGCCCTGAACCGATCCCGGACGATCGTCGCCCACATCCGACGCGCGGCTCGAAACTTGGCGACCTCCTCGAACAACTCGGACCACGCGGCGAAGAAGAAGCTGAGCCGGGGCGCGAAGTCGTCGATCGCCAGGCCGCGCGCAAGCGCCGCGTCCACATAGGCGATGGCATCCGCAAGGGTGAACGCCAGCTCCTGCGCGGCCGTCGCCCCCGCCTCGCGCATGTGATAGCCACTGATCGAGATGGTGTTCCACTTCGGCAGCTCGCGCGCCCCGAACTCAAAGATGTCTGTCACGAGGCGCATCGAGGGGCCTGGCGGATAGATCCACGTCCCGCGTGCAACATATTCCTTGAGGATGTCGTTCTGGACCGTACCGGACAATTGGTCGCGCGCGACGCCCTGCCGTTCGGCGGCCACGACGTAGAGCGCGACGAGCGTCGCGGCTGTGGCGTTGATCGTCATCGAGGTCGAGACCTGTCCGAGCGGGATCTGATCGAACAGCACCTCCATGTCGGCCAGGCTCGCGATCGGGACGCCGACCCGGCCGACCTCCCCCGCTGCCTCGGGTGCGTCCGAATCGAAGCCCATCTGGGTCGGCAGGTCGAACGCGACGGACAGGCCGGTTTGGCCCTGTTCGAGGAGGTACCGGAACCGGGCGTTGGTCTCGGCGGCCGTCGCGAAGCCCGCGTATTGGCGCATCGTCCAGAATCGGCTCCGATACATCGTTGGCTGGACGCCGCGGGTGAACGGGAATTCACCGGGGCGCCCGAGGTCGCGATCCTCGTCCAGGTCGGCGAGGTCAGCCGGGGTATACAGGTCCCGGATCTCAAGGCCGGATGACGTCTCGAAGCCGTCCCGACGCTCGGTCGCTCCCTTGAGCGAACGAGCTCGCGCATCGCTACGCCAGCGGTCCCTCTCTGGATCCTGTCCCTCGGCCACACACCCTCCCTGCTATCAGCTGATCACGAGGAGGACGTCACCCACCTCGATCCTCTCGCCGGTGACCACGTTCAATCGATCGATGACCCCATCGCGGGGCGCGAGGAGCTCGTTCTGCATCTTCATGGCTTCGACGATCACGAGCTTCTGTCCAGCGCTGACCCTATCACCCGCGGCGACGGGCACGGCGACGACGACGCCCGGAATCATGGCACGGACTTCGGCGGGGCCACCGGTTGTCCCCGTGGCCCGGCCCCGTCGCGCTCGTTCACGAAGTGCTGCACGCGCGGCAGGCTCCAGGTCGACAACGACGCGCCAGCCGTCAATCAGGACTTCCCGTCGTACAGTGCCTGAGTCCCGGGGCTGCGTCGGCGAGGCGCGGTCACGAACGCGGACGATCGAGCCTCGGGTGCTGAGCTCAGATCGCTCCGGGTCGAGACGACGGAAGGTGGTCGGGCTAGTCGATCCGTCGACCACGATGACTCCCGGATCCGCGCCGATATCGACGTTGACCGCGTCGAGGCCGGCACTGGCAGACGCTGGCGCGAGGCTCGCGCGTACTGCCCGGTCTGGTTCCCCCACTCCGGGTCCGCGTTCAGTGCGTCGCTCGGCGGTCAACGTGGCCACCGATCGACACCGTCCTCGAGAGCTGCGGCGCGCCAGTCGCCGAGCGAATCGGCGGCCCGTCCAGGGCTCGCTGCCGCGCCGGGCCGTCCGACTACACCGAGCCCGGCCGCGAGCATCGCCAGTCCGGCCGCACGCTTGAACTCCCCAGCACCGTCCCAATGCTCGCCGACCCACTCGGTGTGGACCGAGCCGGTCCGAAACGAGGGATCCCGGGCGACGAAGCGATGGAACGGCAGGGTCGTCTGGATCCCGCCGATCTCGGTCTCATCGAGAGCACGCCGCAATCGATCAATGGCCTCGTCGCGCGTCCCGGCGTGGACCATGATCTTGGCCATGAGGTTGTCGTACGCTGCCGGAACTTCATCGCCCGCAACGAGTGCAGTGTCAACGCGGACGCCCGGACCGCTCGGCATGGCCCAGCCCGTCAAACGGCCAGGTGTCGGAGCGAAGTCCCGACCGGGGTCCTCAGCGCTCACGCGGACCTCGATTGCATGGCCACGAGGATCTGTCGCTCGAGCGGCGGCCTCCATCGCTGCAGCCGACAGGGAAAACCCAGCCGCGAGGTGGAATTGCTCCCGGACGATGTCCAGGCCGGAGACGAGTTCGGTGACCCCGTGCTCCACCTGCAGGCGGGTATTGACCTCCAGGAAGTAGAACGACCCATCGGGGCCAAGTAGGAACTCGGCCGTCGCGGCGTTCTTGAGGCCTGCCGCGCGTGCGACCCGCACAGCCAACTCGTGGAGGCGTTCGCGATCAGCGCCGGTCAGTCCGGGAGCTGGGGCTTCCTCGACGAGCTTCTGGTGGCGCCGTTGAAGGGAGCAATCCCGCTCCCCGATCGCAACGACATGACCGCTGACGTCACCGAGGAGTTGGACTTCGACATGCCGAGCTGGACGAACCTCACGCTCGAGATAGACGGCGCCATCGCCGAATGCAGAGGCTGCCTCGCGGGAACCATCTGCCAGCGCCTCCACCAGCTCGCGAATCGTCGCGACCCTCCGCATCCCGCGGCCACCGCCGCCGGCCGCCGCCTTGACCAGGAGCGGGAACCCGATCGCCTCGGCCTCGGCCGTGATCGCGGCAATCTGGTCTGGGCGCTCGATCATCGCTGGTTCGAGAGACCCCGGCACCGCCAGGACCCCGACGTCCCGAGCGAGTCGACGCGCCTGCAACTTGTCCCCGATCGCTTCGATCGTGTCGGGGTCGGGCCCGACGAAGGCCAGGCCCGCGCCGATGACCGCTCGCGCAAACGCAGCCCGCTCGGACAGGAACCCGTAGCCGGGATGGACCGCATCGGATCCGGTATCGAGCGCCGCCTGAACAATCCGATCGATTCGCAGGTAGCTCTCGGCGGGCGCCGCCGGGCCGATTCGAATCGCCAGATCGGCCAGTTCGACATGGGCGGCCGTGGCATCTGCGTCGCTGTAGACGGCCACCGATTGCATCCCCATCTCTCGACAGGCCCGGATGATGCGGACCGCGATCTCGCCTCGATTCGCAATCAGCACACGCCGAAACGGCGGCGTGCTCAGATCGTCTTTGCGCAAAGACGGATCCGTGCTGACTTCAGAGCGGGATGTTGCCATGCTTCTTCCGCGGATTCGTGGCGCGCTTGTTGGCCAGCATGTCAAGAGCGCGAATGAGTCGGGGGCGAGTCTCTGACGGCCGAAAGACATCATCGACGTAACCGCGGGCGGCGGCGATGTACGGGTGGGCGAATTCCAGCTCGTACTCGGCGATGAGCCGGACTCGTTCCGCCGCCGGGTCCTTCGCAGCAGCAATCGCATCCTTGAAGATGACGTTGACGGCACCCTCCGCTCCCATGACCGCGATCTCCGCGGTGGGCCACGCGAAGTTCATGTCGCCGCGGATGTGTTTGCTGCTCATGACGTCATAGGCGCCGCCATACGCCTTGCGCGTGATGACCGTGACCTTGGGGACGGTGGCCTCGCAGTAGGCGTACAGCAGCTTGGCCCCGTGCTTGATAATTCCACCGTGCTCCTGGGCGACACCCGGCAGGAACCCCGGGACATCGACAAATGAGACGATCGGGATATTGAAGCAATCACAGGTGCGAACGAATCGGGCCGCCTTGGTCGACGCATCGATGTCGAGCGCCCCGGCGAGAACCGATGGCTGCTGGGCAACAATCCCAATGCTCCTCCCGCCGAGTCGCGCAAACCCGACCAGGATGTTCGGGGCCCATGCTGGCTGGATCTCGAGGAATTCGCGATCATCCACGACGCCGGCGATGACGTCATGCATGTCGTACGGCTTCTGCGGATCGTCGGGGACGACGACGTCGAGCGCGGCGTCCATCCGATCCGACGGGTCTGTCGTCGGAACCGCAGCGGTCGTCTCCAGATTGTTCTGTGGGAGGTGGGACAGTATCCGCCGCACCGTATCGAGCGCGTCCGACTCATCGGCTACGGCCAGGTGGGCGACGCCACTCCGCGATGTGTGGACCGAGGCACCGCCGAGCGACTCCGCGTCCACTTCTTCGTGTGTCACCGCCTTCACCACATTTGGTCCGGTCACGAACATGTAGCTCGTTCCATCGACCATGACGGTGAAGTCCGTGATCGCCGGCGAATAGACCGCTCCCCCGGCGCATGGGCCCATGATCACAGAGATCTGGGGAACTACGCCCGATGCCATGACGTTCCGCAGAAAGATGTCGGCATATCCGCCAAGGGAAACGACGCCCTCCTGGATCCGGGCCCCACCCGAATCGTTCAGGCCGATGATCGGTGCGCCGACATTCATCGCCAAATCCATGATTTTGCAGATCTTCTCGGCGTAGGCCTCGGACAGCGACCCACCGAATACGGTGAAGTCCTGGCTGAAGACAAACACCAATCGACCGTCAACGGATCCGTGCCCGGTCACGACGCCATCACCGAGATAGCGCGGCTGGTCCGGTCCGGCGTCAGCAGACCGAGATGTCACGAACGCGTCGAGTTCGACGAACGAGCCAGCATCGAGCAGGAGATCGATCCGCTCGCGCGCGGTCAGCTTTCCGGCCTCGTGTTGGCGATCGATTCGCGCCTGGCCGCCGCCCGTCACGGATTCAGCGCGCATCTCGGCGAGTCGGTTCAGACGCTCTGCATTCGATGGCACGCTTCGTCTCCAATTCGGCTCGTCGATATCGCTGCGATCGGCCCACAGGTAGCCGTCTTTGCGCAAGGACACGGCTCCACGGGATCGGTGAGGTCTCGTTCATTCTAGACACCACGCCACGCAGCTCACGGATTCTCGGGGCCAACGAGCCTGAAACGCCCGTACTCGGGCGTCAACACACCATCTCGGTAATCCACACTTCGGTGCACAAGTCTCCCAACCTGTGGATAAGTCGCCTGCCAGAGAACGGGCAGCCTGGAGTAGGATTTGACGGTCGCTCCCCCACCATTGCGGATCGACCGATGCGCAGCCAGCGCTCCATCCTGTCGCCCATCCGAGGTGTTTCTCCGGTGACCAACGTAATTGCAATTGCGAACCAGAAGGGCGGCGTCGGCAAGACGACGACGACGATCAATCTGGCGGGCGCGCTGGCGGAGGAGAATTTCCGGGTCCTGTGCATCGACATGGATCCGCAGGCGAATCTCACCGCGGGTCTCGGCATCAACCTCAACAGCATCGAACTCTCCATGGCCGACGTCCTCGTCGGACGCGCCACGGTCGATCAGGTGATCGTGTCCACGCAGACCGAGCACATCGACGTCGTGCCGGCGCACATCGATCTCGCGGCTACCGAGGGTGAGTTGTTCACGATGCTCGGACGCGAAGGAATCCTGCGTGACGCTCTCGAGGGCAAGCTTAAGAATCGATACGACTATGCGCTGATCGATTGTCCGCCCAACCTCGGCCTGCTCACCGTCAACGGGCTCGTGGCCGCGGATGGGGTGATCATCCCGGTCCAGACCCAGTTCTACGCGATGAAGGGCCTGAACAACCTGGTCAAGGTCATCAACACCATTCGCCTCAAGCTCAACCGGAAGCTGAAAATCCTGGGTCTTCTGCCAACGTTCTACGACGGGCGCACGAACCTCGCGAAGGACATGCTCGACGAACTCCGCGCCGTCGGCGATCACCACGTATTCGCATCGATCATCCGGAACACCGTCAAGCTCGGCGAGGCACCGCTTGCGGGCCGCCCGATTACCAGCTACGCGGGTTACACCGACGCAGCACGGACGTATCGCGAGCTTGCCCGGGAGGTCATTGACCTTGGCTAGAACCGATTTCCGCGCCGTTGCGGCGCGTCGCCTTTCGGAGGAGCGAGAGCTCTCCCCCGCCATCCTGAGCCTGCTCTCGCAGGATCGCATCGGCCACTCATCGGGCGTGCGCGTGATTCCGGTTGACCAGATTTCCCCGAACGCCGACCAGCCGCGACTCGCGATGGATCCTGCGGCACTCGCAGAACTATCGGCGTCGATCCGCGAACATGGGGTCCTCCAGCCGATCCTGGTCCGGCCGCGCGGCAACAACGAGTACCAGCTGATTGCGGGCGAGCGGCGCTGGCGCGCCTCGAAGGCCGCCGGTCTCGACACGATCCCCGCGCTCGTCGAGGACATCGACGACGACACGGCCCTGGAGATCTCGATCATCGAGAACCTCCAGCGCGAGGACCTCTCCCCGCTCGATGAGGCCGCGATGTTCGACCGCATGGTTCACGAACATGGGTACTCAGTCCGGAAGCTCGCCCAGAAGCTGGGCAAGGACAAGGGCTACCTCGAGAATCGGCTCCGCCTGGCGGGTGCCCCGGACGACGTTCGGGAGCTGGTGTCCTTGCGCAAAGACACGCTGTCCCATGCCTACGAGCTGATGAAGGTCGAGGATCCCAAGAAGCGCAAGCGATTGGGCCAGCAGGTCGCCCGCGGTGAGCTGACCCTTCAGAAGCTCCGCGACAAGATCGATGGTCGGCGACCGTCGACCGCGGAGGCTCCCGGGCGAGCGACCGAGGACGCGCCGGCGTCCGAGGCCATGGTCGAGGACGCGGCCGCTGCGTGGACCGGCCGACGGGCGGAGTCCGCCCCGCTCAACGATGACTCACTCATTACCGCGAAACAGCACCTTGCGGATGCGGTCGAAGACCTCGTGGACGTCCTCCGCGCTCCGGACGTGGTGGCAGCCATTGGCGCCATCGATCGGGCGAACCTAGCCAAGTACCTGACGATCACGAAGCTCAAGTTGGAGAACGTGATCGCGATGGTCCGGAGCGGAGACGTCTCCGACTCCTGACGCGCGGACCGCTCGGGCCAACGAAGAAGCCGGCGCCACAAGCGCCGGCTTCAAGATTCCGTGGATGGGACCGCGGGTATCACGGTCCAGTTCCGCTACGGAGTGGCGGGCGCCGCGCCTCCGGCATGCTTGGCTGCCTTCTCGGCGGCCTTGGCGAGACCCTTGGCGCTGGCATCGACGCCATGGTTCTTGCGCGCCCATTCAGACACCCACGCCCCGTGGTTGGCGTAGCCGTCAGGCGTTACCTGGTGGGCGGCCCAGCAGACGATCGCGCCGTGCGTGAGCGCGGCCAACGCCTCGGGCGTTGCCGTGGTCGGATCAGTCAGGCAATTCTTCGCTGCGCCGGTCGCGGCGCCGGTTGGGGTCTCGGTCGTCGGGTCCGTTTCGGTATCGGTATCGGTCTCCGTTCCCTGATCCGTGTCGGTATCGACGTTCTCGGTCACCTCGGCGGCCTTCGGGCCGTGACCCGCGCCGGCGTCGGACGGCTTGGCGGCCAAGGCGATCCCGGCGGTAAGGGTCAGCGCAACGAGACTGATCATGATCGGGCGGAGGTGGCGAAGGACGGAATGCACGGGTTCAAGCTCCTGCATGATGCGGTTCACCGAGGATAACGATCCAGATGTGTGCCCCGTTAGGGGTACGTTCGTCAGGATCCGATGGCCCTTCGAGCCTGTCGACCCGTCAACGGGCCTCGGGCGCGACCGCGAGGACCCACGCCAGGCCGATGAGGGCGATCCCGATGGCCTCGATGGCCCACGCGAGGCGTGGAACCGCCGGGATCCGAACCGCCAGGCCGACCATTCCGACCAGAACGGTCCCTGCGCCGACCATCAGGAGTCCCGGACCCGACGCTCCCCCACCGCTCGGCATCAGCGTCAGCGCTGCGGCAATCGCGGCGATCAGGGCCAAGGCATGGACCGCCCAACTCGCGGCCCTTCCGAGCGCGACGGCCGTCGTCCGACGGCCCCGCGCTGCATCGAGGTCAAGGTCGATCAGCCCATTTCCGATCGCCAATCCGGCGCCGGCCAGCATCGCGATCGGCACGATCGGCACGATCCCGCCCGGAAGCGACCCGACGGCCCCATACCAGGCGAAGATCGGCAGGAGCGGCAAGGCGAGGGTCAACGGCAGCCAACTCAGGGCCGATCTGGACATCCGGGCGTTGTAGACGAGGCCGCAGGCAAGACCCGCCAGCGCAATGCCGAACGTGAGCACGCCCGAGACGGCGGCCAGCGCGAGACCCAGAAGCCCGAACACCGAGGCGGCAACGGCGGCGGTTCGGCGCCGCACGAGGCCTGCTGCGATGGGCTTTGCCGGGACCCGATCGCCATCGCGCGCGGCGTCGGCAAGGTCGTTGGTCGTCCCGATCGCGAACTGGATCAGGGTCATCGCCAGAGCCAGCCGCATTACCGATGCGGGCGA
This sequence comes from Chloroflexota bacterium, assembly GCA_039933295.1. GTDB lineage: Bacteria > Chloroflexota > Limnocylindria > Limnocylindrales > CSP1-4 > UBA5189. The sequence goes on along the minus strand of JBDTOJ010000202.1, from coordinate 27,975 downwards.
CCCACCGGCGATCCAGGCAATCCCGAGCACCACGAGACCATTGAGGATCGAGGGGAATGGATGAACCAGGCGGATCCGCGCCAGAAGCGCGGCGGGCTGAGTCGAGAAGTTCGACCGATCAGACGTAGACGAGCTCGTCGAAGTTCGCGACGAGGAAGTCTGTGAGCCGTGCGCGACCATCAGTGGTCCTTGCCCGCAGCCCCGGGACCAGAGCGAAGAGCGAGATCGTTGGCACGATCAGGTTGCCGGCGGCGTCGCGACCGAGCGTGGCCGGTGCACCGCCGCCCGATGTGAACACATGTTCGAATTCAGCCTCGGTCAGGTTCGCCGAGCGGCGAAATGCATCCACGACCCGGACGACGCCGCGTCGCTTGGCGACATCGCGCATCAACTCGGCTGCCCAGGTATCAAGTTGGGCGTCGGGCTGATCGGCCAGACGGGCCCGGTATTCGGTTGCGTCAGCCGACAGTGCGCTCGCGCCCACGCGACCTCCTTAGTTTGGCGTCGAAACCGACGGTTGAACGAGTGCTGAAAGTATGCCAGATGAGCTCGCGGGGCTGGCCGCCTCAACGGTGCGAGGTGGGGCGCTCGTCCTCGACGGCCCGGGCCGCCGCCTCGGCTGCTGCTTCCGCCGACACGCGTGATCCTTCGGGCCAGTCGTTGAACTGTTCGGTCAACCAACGCCCAAACCGACCGGGAGGCGCGGGATCGGGCGCATCGGCGACGAGATCGAGCAGCGCGGCTGTGGTGACGGCCGTCAACCGCGCGACGGCGTCGCTCGTCGGGCGCTCACCTGTCGGGATTGGCATGCCGATCCGGACCCGCAGCGTGCGCCGGAATCCAAGCCACGAGAGGCCGTTGAGGGCAATCGGCACGACCGGAACTCCCGCCCGGAGCGCGAAGTAGGCCGCGCCGGCCTGAAGCGGCAGGAGGCTCCGCTCGCCGACGTGGATCCTCCCCTCCCCCGCGATCGCCAGGACCCCGCCTGTTTCGAAGACGGCCTGGACCCGGCGCGTCGTCTCGATGAGGTCCGTCTTTGCCGGCGTGAATGGGACCGGCGTCGCCGTCCAGTACATCAGCCGGTTCCTGGCCCCGCGACGGAGGTCCTCCTCCTTTGGCCCGAACATGTAGAGCCGAGGTCGGAGCGGCAGCGTCGCGAACAGCAGGAATGGGTCCATCCAGTTCAAATGGTTGAAGCAGAGGAGCGCCGGGCCTGGCGGCAATTGATCCCGGCCCTCGACTCGCAGCCGAAACAGAAGGCGCATGAGCAGGCCCACCACGAGCCGGGACGTGTAGTAACGAACTGCGCGATTCCAGGTCGGAAGGGCTGAGCGCGGAAGGCGCTCCGCCGCCGCCACCGACCTTCGATCTTCGCGGTCCACGTCAGGACGGGCGCGCTAGAGGGCGTCGGGCAACAGACGCCGGGTCGAGGTCGGCGAGCCGAACGAGCACAAGATCCGCCAGTTCGGAGGCACCGGGCGCCGGCGGAATGCTCTCGTTCGGGACCAGCACCACGATCATTCCGGCCGCTCGCGCCGCACGGACGCCGTTCAGCGAATCCTCAACCACCAGGCAGGTCTCCGGCGCAACGCCGAGCTGCCGCGCAGTTTCGAGATAGACGTCCGGCGCCGGCTTGCCATGCGCGACGTCATCGGACGAGACGATGATCGGGATCATGGCGGCAAGCCCGGTCTCGTGGAGCGCGGCATCAATGACCGCTCGATGGGCAGAAGAAGCAATCGCGACCGGCCACCGTTCGGCGATCGCCCGAACTGTGTCGGTCGCCCCTTGAATCTCGGGAGTGCCGTCGGCATAGCGACGAACGACCCGTGCGACGATGTCGTCCTCGATCGCTGCCTCCTCGTTCGGCGGCAGCGCCATGCGCTCGCGCATGATCCGGGCCCAATCGCTCGAGTTGGCGCCCATCACATGAGCACTGTCCTCATGGGTCCAGAGCAGGCCGCGCTGGCGGGCCCAGTCGACCCGCTCCTCGTGCCACCAGATTTCCGAATCCACGAGGACCCCGTCGAGATCGAAGATCACCGCACATACGAGTGAATCCGGCGCTTCGGCAGGGGCGTGGGCCATTCGGGGAGCCTAGCACCCGATGACATTGACCCGTAACAGGCGCCGGCTAGAGTGTGCGCATCACAGACAGGAGATGTTCGATGTTCTTTCAAGCCCGCGGTCCCTCCATGCCGACCCCCAGTGATGCGCTTCCGGGTCGCCCCGATCCGATCATGGAGCCTGGTCTCCACCATGTGAATCGCCGCCCGATCGGCGGGCCCTACCCGGAGGGCTTCGAAATCGCCGACTTCGCGTTCGGCTGCTTCTGGGGCGCGGAGAAGGTCTTCTGGGAGACATCAGGCGTCTGGGTCACGGCCGTCGGCTACCAGGGCGGCTTCACGCCCAATGCCACGTACCGCGAGGCATGCTCGGGCAAGACCGGCCACGCCGAGGCGGTCCGTGTCGTATTCGATCCCGCTGTTGTCACGTACGAGGAGCTCCTGAGGCTGTTCTGGGAGGATCACGATCCGACCCAGGGGATGCGCCAGGGCAATGACATCGGAACGCAATACCGATCGGCGATCTTCCCGCACTCCGACGCGCAGCGCCACGCTGCGATCGCGTCCCGTGACGCCTATCAGGAGCGGTTGACTGCCGAAGGCTACGGCGCGATCTCGACCGAGATCACCGATGGCCCCACTCCGGAATTCTTCTTCGCCGAGGACTATCACCAGCAGTACCTGAGCAAGAATCCGGGTGGCTACTGCCCGATCCACTCCACTGGCGTCAAGTTGCCCGATGACTTTGTGGTCACGCCCCTGCAGTACGTCGATTGATGGCCTCACCAAGCCGCTCGAGGCTCCGATGACGAACCAACCCGCGGACGTGGTCCGCCCCCTTCTCCAGACCCGCCAGTTCCGGGAGTTCGAGCCGACTCCCGTCCCCGCACATATCCTCGAGGCGCTGGCCGACGTCGCCCGCTGGACCGGGAGCAGCGAGAATAGTCAGCCTTGGCGATTCATCTTGATCACCGACCCGGCCACACTCGATGCGTTGCACGACGCCGGCCTGCCGCAGACGCGCGGGCTCGCGACGGCAACGGCGGCGATCGCGATCGTGCTTCCGGATGACCCGGCCCGGGCCGTTGCCGACGCCTATGACGACGGGCGCGTCGCAGAGCGCATCCTCGTGGCGGCGCGGATGCTCGATATCGGCGCGGGGATCAGCTGGATTCGGACGAACGTCCGGGAAGCCGTCCGCGAGATCCTCAGGCTGCCGGACGATCGCATGGTCCGGACGATCGTCCAATTGGGGATCCCGACGGTGGCGGCGCGGGCGCCCAAGAGCGGGCCGGGCGAGGCGCGCCTGCCGCGAGATGAGACGGTCTTCCGCGATCGCTGGCCGACCCGCTGACGGGTCGAGCATGCGACTGACCTGCTGAGAACACAGGCCCCAGAGCGTATTGCCCGACCATCTGATTGAAATCAAGCTGCCGGAAAGACTTCGTGGTCACGCCGCTGGAGTACGCGGACTGACCAACCGCGAGGTCTCATGGCCGCATGCTCGCGATGGTGTGCCTGATCCTCGCGGGTGGCCTGGTGCCTGCGCCTAGGTCCTGGTGCCTGCACCTAGGTGATGCCGCGAGCCGCCCAGGCCCTGGCTTTGACCACGAACGGGGCCGTCGGGACCAAGGTTCGGCACCGTTCGCGCAACTCGACCTGCCGGTCGGCGCCGAGGCCCGCCAGATAGGATCCTCCGGGGCCGACGCCCATCGTGAATGGCTCCCACCAGGCTTCGAAGGTCACGTGCTCGACGCTGACCCAAAGGATCGTCGCTGCGACGTCATGCAGCCCGGCCGCTTCGAACAGTTCCGCCAGATGACCTTCGCGGACACCCGGAAGTTCGGACTCGTCGTGGACCTCGGGGTCGAGCTCGCGCGCCGGTCTCCAGAACAGGCTGAGCGGCCCGAGACTGCCGGCGTGGTCCCAGACGCAGGCCGCAACCACACCACCCGGCCGAGTGACACGCGCCATCTCGGCCAATCCCTTGATCGGATCCGGCATGAAGTGGACAACGAGTTGCGCGATCGCCGCATCGAACGCCGCGGCTGGGAACGGCAGTTGCTCTGCCGATGCCTGCACCACCTCGACGCCGGGGTGGCGCTCTCGAGCCGCGGCGACGAACTGGGCCGACGGGTCCACGGCCGCGACCGCCGAGGGCCCAACGCGAGCCACCAGCTCGGATGTCAGTGCCCCCGGACCGCAGCCAATATCGAGTACCCGTTGACCCGATCGCACTCCCGCGAAGTCCGCCAGTTGTGGCGATAGGAGGCGTGAGTACCTACCCATGTAGCGGTCGTATGCATCTGCGGCTACATCGAAGCTCATATGGCGAGTCTACGCTCCGAAATTCGCCCCCACCTGGCGGCGGACTCGCGCCCCGTCGTCCTGCCCCGACGCGTCCCCGCGTGCGGGTTCGGCGCTACTTCGCGATTTCCCAGATGTGCCCGCCGGGATCGACGAAACTCGCCGTTCGGATACCCCATGGCCGGTCCATCGGGCCATTCAGGAGGCGCACACCCTTCCGTTCGAGGTCGGCGCACATCGCATCCACGTCATCGACATCGATCGTGAGTTGCAGACGCGAACCTTGATCCGCGAGGGCAACGACCGCGGGCTCGATCAGCGCCACAGCCGCGTCCGAGGCGAGGAGGTTCACGAGCGTCCCACCGAACTGGAAGACGACCGACTCACCATCCTCGTAGTGGACCGGCAGCTCGAAGACATCGAGGTAGAACTGCTTCGCAGCCGCGAGGTCGTCGACGAACAGCGTAAGCGCGCCAATCTTGCCAGCCCAGCTCGTCGTGGCCGAGTTGCCCATTCCCGCCTCCTGATCGCTCTTGCCGGTGTACGGGTGCATCGTCGCACGCGAAACGGGCCGCGTCCGGACGCTGCGAGCCGGCGCCGAGCCGCGGACTTCCGACACGCATAGACTGTCGCGATGCCTTCGCCCCCGGACCTTTTCACGACGCCTGGTCCATCAATGTGGCTGGTGCGGCACGGCGAAACCGCGTGGGCACGAGCCGGCCGGCACACCGGCCTGACGGACATCCCGCTCACCGCGATTGGACGCCAAGAGGCCCTCGATCTGGTGCCGCGGCTGATGGGGCATACCTTCGCGGCGGTGGTCTCGAGCCCATTGTCGCGGGCTCTGGACACCGCGCGACTTGCCGGCTTCGAAGATCAGGTCCGGATCGATCCGGACCTCGTCGAGTGGGACTACGGCGATGACGAGGGCCGAACGACGGTCGAGATCCGAGCCGAGCGACCGGACTGGACGATCTGGTCCCAAGGGCCGGCTGGTGGCGAGCCTCTCGAGGCGGTTGCCGAGCGCGTCGACCGCGTGATCGACCGGGCGCGTGCGATCGACGGCATCACCCTCTGTTTCGCCCACGGCCACCTGCTCCGCATCCTTGGTGCACGCTGGATCGGGCTGGCACCAACCGGCGGCGGGTCACTCGCGCTGGACACGGCCACGATCTCGATCCTCGGCTGGGATCGGGAAGCCCCGGCAATCCGACGCTGGAACGACGGGATCGATCTCGACTGACGTCCGACGCAGCGCGGGACACGCAACGCGCTCAAGCCGGCGCGGACGACTCCAGCGGGATCCTGATCGTGAACCTCGCCCCCGTCGGCTCCCGGTTCTCGACGCCGATGACCCCGTCGTGCCCGTTCACGATCCAGGCCGCAATGGCGAGACCCAGCCCGGAACCGCCATCAGGGGCTCCTGCGCCGCGCCAGAATCGCTCGAAGACGTGTGGCAGGTCGCCTTGGGCGATCCCGGGACCCTCATCCTCGACGGCCAGCACCCCGTTCGATCCCTCGGCGTGCGCGGTAACGCGCACCAACCCACCGGATGGACTGTGCCGGACGGCGTTGTCCACGAGGATGAGCACGAGCTGGCGGATGCGGGCTGCGTCGCCGCTGATCATTGCCGGGGCCGGATCGACCTCGATCCGCACGGCACGATGCGCCGCAGCCTGGGCCAGCGATGAGGAGGCCTCAGCGACGACGTCACCGAGATCCATCGACTGGCGCTCGAGTGGTACTGCGCCAGAGTCGCTCCGCGCGAGCAGCAACAGGTCCTCGACCAGGTGGGTCAGGTTGTCGACTTCGGCGCCGATGTCATCGAGGGCATCGCCGACCTGGTTCACCGGAGCTTCCGGATGACGTCGAAGGAGGTCGAGCGAGGCCCGGACGACGGTCAGCGGGGTGCGAAGTTCGTGACTTGCGTCCGCTGCAAACTCGCGCTGGCGCCGGAGCGCGCTGCGCTGGGCCACGAGTGACGAGCGGATCGGCACGAGCGCCCGCCTCGAGTAGATGGCTCCGACGCCCGCCGCCACGAGGAGCACGACCAAGCCACCCACGAAGAGCACCGCCAGCAGGACGCTGAGCGTACGCTCCTCGGCCGTCCGATCCTGGAAGATCTGGACGTAGACCGGCCCGATCTTGCTGTTCACGGACGTCGTGAGGACTCGGACGGGTGTTCCTTCGATCGAGCCGAGTCGAACGTCGCGGCCCGACGAAACGGCAGCGGCGAGCGACCCAGTGTCCGGCTGCTTGAGCGGCGGTGGCAGGGATGCAGGAAGGATCAGCTTCCCGTCAGCGCTGAGCACGAGGGCGAAGGTGCCCGACGTCCCGCCGCCGAATTGCACGCCCGTCTGGACGTCGTCGCCATCCGGCCGACCGTTTGGTCCCTCGATGATGTGGCGCAACGCCGAAGCCCTGTTGTCCAGCTGGTCCCTGCCGGTCGTCTCGAGACTCTGGTTGACCGCCGCATACAGCGCGACGCCGAGGAGGATCAGGACGACAAGCGTGGTGCCGGCTGCCCACAGCACGAGGCGTCTCCCGACACCCGCGATCATGCGTTCGTCGCCGGCGACAGCGGCCGCCTCGGCCGCATCGACCACACCGAGCTGCGTGCCGTCAGGCATCGCTCAACCGATACCCGACACCGCGCACCGTCTCGACCCGCGATCCGGCATCGCCAAGCTTGGTGCGCAGGTAGTGGACATAGGCATCGACGGCATTGGGGGTCACGGCCGCACTGTAGGGCCAGGCCTGATCGAGAAGCTGGTCGCGCGTGAGCGCCTGCCCCGGGTGACGCAGGAAGCACTCCAACAGGGCGAACTCTCGAGGGCTCAGATCAACGAGCGAGCCATCGATGGTGACACTTCGATTCGCCTCGTCCAGCGCGATCGGCCCGACCTCGAGACGGGCTTCGGGTCGTCGCGGGCCGGGCTCTGCGCGCCGGCTCAGGGCCCGCAGCCTCGCGGCGAGTTCTTCGTAGGCAAATGGCTTGACGAGGTAGTCATCGGCGCCCGCATCGAGACCGGTCACGCGATCGCGCACCGTATCGCGGGCAGTCAGCATGAGGATGGCGGTCTCAACGCCCATGATGCGCAGCCGGCGGGCGACTTCGATGCCGCTGATGTCCGGCAGGCCCACATCGAGAATCACGACTTCGATCCCCTCGGACTCGGCCAGTTCGAGCCCGGTTTCACCGTCGGTCGCCACGTCGACGACATGCCGATCCTCCTCGAGCAGGCGCTTCAGCACCCGGCCGAGTCGTGGGTCGTCTTCGATGACGAGGATGTGCATTCGAGATCAACTCCGATTCGTGGCGGTCGATCCGCGAGTCCGGCCCCAGATCTACCCATGCCCGGAGCTTCGATGGTAGCCGTGAGGCTGCCCGCACGGATCCGGTCTGATCTCAGGAAAGCGCTATCCCCTGAGATTCTTCTGAGAATCGCACCGCTCCGCCGGGATCCCAGATCCGATACCGGTCTACCCGCGATGTCCATACGACCTGGTTGTCATTGGTGATGGCCAGCGCTCCGTACCCCGGCCGCTGGTCGACCCAGCCAAGGCCATCCCGGCCCATGACGAAACCGGCCGTGGCATAGGCATCGGCCCATGTCAGATCGGGGCCGACGACGCTGAAGCTCCTGAGGCCATTCGCTGCCTGACCGGTCCGCGGGTCCCGCAGATGTGGCCCTCGTTCATACAGGCCGGACGTCGCCAGCGCCCCACTCCGCAATGCGAGCACCGAAGCGACCTGATCCGCAAAGGTCGGATGGCGGATCCCGATCCGCCAGGCCCCGCCAGGAGCCGGTTCGCCCCGCGCCACGAGATCACCGCCTGCGATCATGAGCAGGTTGGCCGCGCCGCCGGCTTCGAGTTCGCGCACCGCCTCCTCGACCGCCCAGCCCTTCACCAACGCGCTCGGGTCGACCACCCCGTCGGGCCGATGGCGTCGCGCATCGAAGGCGCCGCCCGTCTGCCGAGCCAGATCGTCACACGCGGCAAGCGCCCATCTGACGTCCGTGCTCAGATCATCCTCGCGGACGGATCCTTGGGCCAGACGCGAGAGCTCGCTGTCGGACCGGTAGAGGCTGAACCGGCGGTCAATGTCATGGAGGATGCCGATCGCACGCTCGATCACCTCGTCGGACACGAACGGCGCCCGGATGTCGAGCGACACGACCGTGCCCATGACGGGTTCGGCCCTGATCTGCCGAGGTATGCCTGGATCGGGCCGAGACGCTACGAGATGGTCCGTCGATTCAGGAGCGACGATCACAGACCAGCCTGGTCAAGGGCGCCTTGCAGGGAGGCGGCGTAGGCAAGGCTGGTGTACGTCGCTCCGGACACGCCATCGATGTTGGCCGATTGCACTGCCAGGGCCTGCGTCCGAAGGATCGGTGCCACGTAGTTCGAAATCCGCCCAGAGTGACCACCGACCGGCATTGCAAGTGCGACCACGTCCACGACCTTCCCGCCGGAAACGGTGATCTGGACCTGTACGTTCCCGTACGGATCCGCTGCCATGGGCCCGGTGAATTGACCCGCTCCGGCGGCCGTCGTCGGCGCGGGTTGCGTGGTCCCGGCCACGCCCGACGTTCCGGTCGAACCGCCCGATGACGTGGATCCGGATCCAGTGGTCGATCCGTTTCCCGAACCTGACCGAGTGGTGCCGCCACCGGACGCCGTTTTGGCGTTGCCGGCCGTCCCGGATGCCGAAGCCGCTGCGATGAGGTCCTCGGGTGTTCGGAAGTTGACCAGCAGCATCACAGCCAGCGCAAGCCCGGCTGCGGTTGCAACGATTCGCTGACGCATCACGCCCCCCATCAGTACGCGAACCGCTCGACGTGGATGCGGACCGGCGGAACGCCGAGATCGCGGAGCGTCTCGGTCAGCCGATCCAGCATCTCGTTCGGACCACAGACGTAGACGTCGTGTTCCGCGATGTCCGGTACGAGGCTTGCGAGGCCGAACGAATCGAGCGGATCGTCCGGAAGGTCCACGCTCCCCCGCCTCCCGACGAGGTAGTGGACGTTGATCCCGCGTCGTTCGGCGAGAACATCGAGTTCGTTGCGGAAGATGACGTTCTTTCGATTGCGGGCGCGGTACAGGAGCGTCAGGTCGCCCGGCTTCCCTGGCAACGCCTCGATGAGTGCCCGGAGCGGCGTGACGCCGATGCCGCCGGCGATCAGGGTCACGCGGCGACGCGTCCGACGCACGCCGGTCAGCACGCCATATGGACCCTCGAGCAGCACGCGCGTCCCGACGGCGAGGCGCTGGTAGCGTCGCGTGTCGTCGCCGAGGGCCTTCACGGTCGTGCGGATCCACGAGCCGTTCGGCGCCGACGAGATCGAGAACGGGTGGCCACTCCACCAGCGCGAACCATCGAGAAAGCGCCACACGAAGTACTGCCCGGACCTGAGTGGCAACTTGTCGAGATGGCGCCCGGTGATGTAGATCGAGACGACCCCGTCACCCTCCGAGACGACACGCGCGACCTGGAACCGATGGCGTGCGTTCATGCGAATCGGGCCGATCACCCGGTAGGCGAACAGCATCCCGAACGTGATCACGTACAGGCTCGTCCAGTAGACCCGCGCCAACGGGTCGCGGATGAAGTCCGCACCGACCAGGAGCTGGTGGAGGAACCCGAAGGCGATGGCAAGGTACCCGAGGAGGTGGAGTGCGAACCACAGTTCATAGTTGAGCGCTCGCCGGGCCGCACGCATCGACGTCACACCAACGATGACGAACAGGCCGAACCCGAACGTCGCGAGAGCGACGAAGTCGAACGTCGTGAGGATCGTCCATGTCTCGCCCATGAACGAGGCGCCTTCACTCGTGGCGTAGCCCGTGATGATGAAGAAGCCGTGTGCGGCAATGAGCCAGACGGTCGCGAAACCGATCCACCGATGCGCGGCGGCGAGACGATCCATGCCGAACGCCTGGTCAAGCCACGGCATCCGCGACATGAGGATCAACTGGAGAAGTGCTGTGTAGGTACCGATCAGGCCCGTGACCTGTCCGATGGCGATCCACGTGCCGCCAGGCGTCGAGAGTTGCGCGAGGCCGCCGTGTCGGACCCACATCGCGAGGATGAAGAGACCGTTCGCCAGCAGCACGACCACCATGTCGCGCCTGGTAATGGACCACACGCGCGGCAGCGGAACGATCCGGCGGGTCCCGGTCGAGGTTGCGGACGCGCTGCTCGATGTTGCGGCTGGGCTCCGAAGAACGGTGGCGCTCATGGCCCCATCGTGTGGATCACTCCTGAGATGTTTCTGAGACCGAGCGGCCTGATTTCGCCAATCCGACCGATTTCGTCAATGCAATCGGAGTAGGGTGTAGAGGCAATGACCACACCATTGCGATTTGAAGGCGGGGGCCCGAACGTCGCACAGGACACGCTGATCTTCCGCGTGTCGTCCGAGGGATTCAGTCTGGCCGGCGGGAGCGGCCGCGGGGTCGGGTGGAACGGGATCGTTGACCTCCCCGCGTCTGGTGAGTCACTGGCTGCCCGGGTCCATCAATCCGGCCAGGCGGCCCGTGTCGGTGGTGACGCAGAACCCGTCCGGATCATCGGACCCTACTGGGCGCGTTTCGCAGTCCTCATTCCGGTCAGTGGCGACCACCTGGTCGTGTTTGGAGGACCCGAACCCATCAGCCCCACGGACACAATGCTGCTTCCGGTCGCGGCCAATGCGGTGGCCAACCTTGGGCAGATTTCGCCGGCCAAACTCCTGGCTGATGAACTCGAGGTCGTTCACGCAATCCGCGCGCTGATGGACTATCGGCCCGAAATGCTCAGCGAGACCGCTCGCCATATCGCTCGGTTCGCTGCCGAACCGTTGTCCTGCGAGGTCGGAGCGATTCTCGTCCGCCACCAGGGGGCCACCATCGCCGAAGTCGTGACGCTCGACTGGCCAACCCGCCTCGAGCCTGACGCCATCCGCGATTCACTTGTCAGCCTGTTCGAGCGGACAGGATCCGGCTCGGTTCTTGAGCAGGAGCTCGAAGCCGGAGCCGTAGACGCCCTCGGGAGAGACCATGGCCTCGTGGCTCGCTTTGCGATCCCGATCGGGTCACCGAACCCATTCGGGGTCCTGGTCGTCGCCCATGCCGCAGAACGTTCCCGCGGCTTCACGAATCTGTGTCAGCGCATCGGAAACGCACTCGCGCAGGCTGCCGAGTCACTGCTTATCCAGGCGATATCGAGGGAGGAACTGACGGCGGAGCGGGACAGGTTCGCGCGTGAGGCACGGCTGGATCCCCTGACGGGCATCGAGAACCGGACGGCCTGGGACGATATCGTCAAAGTCGAGGAAGCCCGCCGACAGCGCAACCCGACCCCGGTTTCGGTCATCAGCGCGGACTTGGACAACCTGAAGGCGACGAATGATCGGGACGGCCATGCCGCCGGGGACGAGATCATCAAGGCAACGGCCCGCCTGCTCCGCAACGAAGCTCGGACCTCGGATCGTGTCGCCCGGGTTGGCGGTGACGAGTTCCTGATCATGCTTCCGGAAACGGACGCGGCGGGCGCGGCGCGGTTCGTAGCTCGTGTGCGCGCGACCGCCCGACGCGTGCGGGCAAATGGACTTCCGGCCGTTGTGCTATCCGTCGGGGCAGCGACCTCACCCCCAGGTGAGCCGTTGCGGGACGCGATCGATCGAGCCGACTCGGCGATGTACAACGACAAGAAACGACGGGCGATGACACGATCGAAGGCGAAGGGCGATCACGCGTCGTAGGTGGCCAACCTCGTCTCACGGGTAGTCAAAACCCGACCAACGTCCTCACAAGGAATGGCTCCGGCGGTAAGATTCGAACTTACGACCAAGCGATTAACAGTCGCCCGCTCTACCACTGAGCTACGCCGGACCGATTGGGGCCGCCGAGGCGACCGCCGCGCCGGGCCCGAAGGCCACGTGCCGGGCGAAGAATACCAGAGGGTCCCTACCCCGGCCGCTGCATACTCGTGAGATGCATCAGCCTCTCGTTTCCACCGCCGAACTGGCGGAATGGATTGACGCCGGCCGCAAGGATCTTCGGGTCGTGGACGCCCGTTGGTATCTCGGGCAGCCGATCGGAACGGGTCGCGCGGCGTTCGAGAAGGGCCACATTCCCGGCGCCATCCACGTTGATCTCGATACGGATCTCGTGGCCACCTCAGGTCCGGGGCGGCATCCACTCCCCGATCCGTCGGTATTCGTCGCGACCATGGGCCGCCGTGGCGTCGGCAACGATGACCTCGTGGTGATCTACGACGATGTCGGCGGGTGGGTGGCTGCCCGCCTCTGGTGGATGCTCGACGACCTGGGTTTCGGAGACGGGAGCGCAGGCGGCGGCTCGGCAGTCCTCGACGGCGGCATCCAGGCCTGGCTGGCGGAGGGACGGGCGTTGTCCATCGAGCCTCATGACCCGCCCCCAGCAATGCTCCACCTGCGGTCGAGCTGGGGTCGGGTGGTCGATCGAGCGAAACTGACCACGCAGCTCGGCACGGTTGTCCTTCTCGATGCACGGGCAGGACCGCGATATCGCGGTGAGATCGAGCCGATTGATCCGACGCCGGGGCACATCCCCACGGCCCTGAACGCGCCGGTCGACGGCAACCTCGGGACGGATGGTCGATTTCTCCAGCCCTCAGCACTCGCCGACCGCTTCGGTGCACTCCGCCTCGAAGCCGCCGCGAACGGCTTCGGTGACGCCGCGGAGCCCGCACGGTCAATGGTCACGTCCTGCGGAAGTGGCGTATCGGCCTGCCACAACGCCCTGGCAATGCGCATCGCCGGACTCCCCAGCCCGATCCTCTACCCCGGCAGTTACAGCGACTGGTCGACGGCCGGCGAGCCCGTTGTCGTCGGGCAAGAACCCGGACGCGCGCCCGGTAGTTGACATCGCCGGGGGCGGACGCCTACACTCCGCGACCGACGCGGGTTCCGCGCCGACAGCACCTGTACGGAGGGCGGCCAAAGATGAACAAGATGTTCCTCTTCGTGCCCACGATCGCGCCCGTCGGCGCCGCTGATCGCGGGAGATCTGCGCCTTCCTCGAGGTAGTTGTCGGGCGGTAGTACCGCTCCACCAACGACACCACGAGCCGTGGGCCAGATCGGGCCCCCGGCTTTTTTGATGCTCTCGAGACGTCGAGGCCATCCGTGAGCCGTGAGCCCACCCGATGCGAAGGCACGGGGATCGGGTCACGGCTCATGCAGTGTCGGGGACCCGAAACACCGCATTCAGGCATCTCAGCCACCGGGCGGTACCGCCTCCCGGCGATCCGCCAGACAGAGGACCAACCACCATGGCAGCCACGCTACTCGGACAATCGAAGACAGTTGCTCCGGATCGCCTGGCCGTCGAGGCTCGGGCCGAAGGTAGTGAGATCGCCGTTCCCGCCCTCCTCGTCGAGGGAGTGACCAAGCGGTTCCATGTGGGCCGTTCGAAGCGTCCCGTCCTTGCGATCGTCGATGTCTCCCTCCGCCTTGAGCGGGGCGGGATCGTCGGAATCCTGGGGGCGAACGGTTCGGGCAAGTCAACGCTCATCCGGCTCATTTCCGGTCTCCTCACGCTCGATGAAGGTCGGGTCGAGGTGTTCGGGCATGACCTGCAGCGCGAGGAGATGGCCGTCAAACGGCTCATCAACCGCGTCAGCGTCGATGCCGCCTTCTTCAAGAAGCTCAGCCCGATGGAGAACCTGCTCTTCGCAGCCCGGCTGTATGGCCTGGATGCGGGACGGGCCCGCCGTGAGGCGATCGAGATCCTCGAACGGCTCGGCATCGCGCGCAAGCGCATTGATCGACCGGTCGAGCAGATGAGCCGAGGGATGCAACAGAAGGTCGCCATCGCACGCGCCCTCCTGACCAGCCCGACGCTCCTGCTGCTCGATGAACCGACGACCGGCCTCGACCCTCGGTCGAAGCTCGATGTCCAGGCATTCATCGAGGATGTCCGGACAAACCACGACACATCCATCGTGCTCACGACCCACGACCTCGAGGAGGCGGACCGTTTGTGCGATCGGATCGCCGTCCTCAACGATGGGCGTGTTGTCGCCCTTGACACCCCGGCAGGGTTGAAGCGACTCGTCGCTGAGGCCCACGGCCAGGAGCCGACGCTCCACAACGTGTTCATGACCTACACCGGCCGATCCCTCGACGACGATGTCGAGGATGACGCCGCCGACCCGGCCGACGGGGCCGACTGACGAAAGGAACCACCATGCTTCGCAACGCCGACATCCGGCTGCGGCTCGTGAACGATCGGATCGCTCGCGAACACCGCTACGCCACGGAGGCGCGCCTGGCCGATCAGGCTCGGCGCCGCCACCGTCTACCGCTCCGCCTCCGCGCAGCCCGCCAGCTGATCCAGCTCGGTGAGCGGCTCGAAGCGGAGCCGAACCTCCGTCCTGCCCGGTCCCGCTGAGGGGCCGGGCAGGTACCAACCTCGAAAGGCACGTCCGATGACGCTCCTGACACACGAACTCAAGGCTTCGTATGCCTTCATCGAACGAAACTTCTTCCTGACCCGGCGCTACTGGGGCTGGGAGGTCGCGTTCCTGGTCTACTCGGCCGCGGGCGCCCTCTCGATCTCGCTCATCGGCGCTGAGTCGGGCAATCCCCGGCTGCTCCTCACCCTGATCGTCGGGGCGATCTTCTGGAACTACCTTTCGGTCGTGTTCAGCTGGATCGCCGAAACGATCGCGGTGGAGCGCTGGGAGGGCACGCTCGAGTACACGATGATGGCGCCCGTTCATCGGTCCACCCAGCTCCTGGGCTCGGTGGCCTACGCAATGGGCTACGGCGTGATCCACACGATCGCGATCCTGATCGCCATGCTGCTGTTCTTCCCGGACCTGGCTGCCGCGAACGCCAACCCGCTCACGGTCGTCGTGTTCATGGTCCTCGGCTCGTTCAGCTTCGTCGGGATCGCGATGCTCGCCGCGATCCTGCCGCTCTTGTACGTGGAGCGAGGCGCGCAGATGACGTTCGTCCTGCAATCCGTGCTGCTGCTTGTCAGTGGCGTCTACTACTCCGTCGACATCCTGCCGGGCTGGATGCAAGTGATCTCGCGCCTGTCTCCCGCGACGTATGCCATCGACGGCGTCCGCCGCGGCCTGATCGACGGCGTGCCCGTCGGCGATCTCCTGGGCGATGCGTGGCCGCTCGTGGTCATGGGAATCATCATGATCCCGGTAGGGCTGTGGGCCTTCGGCCGAGCCGAGAAGTACGCCAAGCGGACCGGCAAGTTGAAGCGAGTTGGCTGACATGGATCCGAAGCTCGCGAATCCGAATCTCCTCCTCCGGGCCTATCGCGGCCCGGAGGATCACCCCGCCATGAATGACGTCGCGAACGCCGTGCGGGCGTCCAACGGCGATCCCGACTACGGCACCGTGGCCGACATGGACAACTACTACGGGCACCTCGAGCATGCCGATCTGCCCCGTGACTGTGCGCTCGTCGAACTCGACGGTCGCGTCGTCGCGTATGGCCGAACGTCGTGGCAACCGATGGCCGACGGCACCGGTCAGGTGGACTGCGTCATGAACGTCGATCCGGGCCTTCGAGGGATCGGCATCGAGGAGCTCCTGCTGGACCAGGCGCTCCGGCGGGCATCGGTCCTCGTCGCGGCCGCCGACCGGACCCAGACCACGCGGGTCATGGGTTTCGCCACGGGAACGGACCCTGAACAGCGGCAGCGCCTCGAAGCACGCGGGTTCGTCCTCACCCGACGTTTCGCGCAGCTGATCCGACCAGCCCTTGATGACATCCCCGATCTCCCAATGCCCTCCCCCTTCGAGATCCGACCGATCGACCCGCAGGATCGGGCGATGCATCGCCGGGTCTTCGAAGCCGATGCTCGGGCGTTCGCCGGTTCCTATGGCCAGGAAGCGACCTCGGAGGCCCTCTTTGACGCGTTCATCAATGCCCCGATCTTCAACCCATCACTGTGGCGCGTGGCATTCGACGGCGAGACGATCGCAGGACAGATCCTGAACTTCATGGACGAGGCCGACGACGATGGGACGCGACTCGGGATGACCGAGGCGATCTCGGTGCAGCCCGAGTATCGCCGTCGAGGGCTGGCGCGGGCGTTGCTCGCGGCAAGCCTGCGGGCGGTTCGCGATGCAGGAGCCACGCGCGCGGGCCTCGGTGTCGATACGCAGAATCCGAATGAAGCGCAGACCCTCTACGAAGACCTCGGATTCCGGGTCGTCAGTGAGATGTTCGAGTACGAGTTGCGCAGCCGACTCCCGAGGCCGGCAGGAAATCTCGACACGGTAACGACGTCGTGACCAGCGCGACCGCCCTTGCGGCCATCGGCTGGGACGCGACATTCGCGGACACGTTCGGCGTCCATGCCGCCGCCGGTCACGTTCCGGCACGCGTTGTGGCCGAGGAGCGCGGCGCCTTCATCGTTCACGATGGCGAGAAGCCGCGGCCGGCGTATGTCTCGGGGCGGCTGCGGCATGACTCCAACGGTGATGCCCTGGCCTTTCCGGCCGTCGGCGACTGGGTTGCCCTTGGACAGGCCCCAGCCGGCGAGCGAGCGACGATCCACGCGGTCCTGACGCGTCGAACCGTGATCGTCCGGCGCGCTCCGACCGATCACCGGACGGTCGCCCAGATCATTGCCGCGAACGTGGATATCGTGTTCATCGTCAGTTCACTGAACGACGAGCTCAACCTTCGTCGCGTCGAACGCTACCTGGCGATCGCCTGGGAGTCTGGCGCGACCCCCGTGGTCGTTCTCTCCAAGGCCGACCTGGACGACGATCGGGACGGCCACCGCGCAATGGTCGAGAGCGTGGCCCCGGGGGTCGAAGTGATCGTGACCTCGGCGCTTGCCGGCGAAGGGATCGACGACATCCGGGCGCACCTCAGCCCGGGCCGGACCGTTGCGTTCATCGGATCGTCGGGCGTCGGCAAGTCAACGCTCGTCAACGCGCTCGCCGGCGAGGAGCTGATGACGACCTCCGGCATCCGCGAAGACGATGCGCGCGGCCACCACACCACCACCCGTCGCCAGCTCGTCCCGCTGGCATCCGGCCTGATCATCGACACCCCGGGCATGCGCCAGCTGGCCCTCCTCGATGGCGCCGGCCTCGCCAATGCGTTCGACGACATCGAGCAGGTGGCCCATGGCTGCCGATTCAGCGATTGCGGCCACGACTCGGAACCGGGCTGCGCGATCCGCGCCGCCCTGGCCGAGGGCACGCTCGATCCAGACCGCTTCAAGGCCTTCGAGCATCTGCAGAAGGAGGCGCGCCGATCCGAGCTGGCCAACAGTGTCGTGGCTCGGCAGGCAGATCGCCGCAAGTGGACGGTGATCTCGAAGAGCGTCAGCCGCCACATGCGCGAGAAATATGGAGATGAGCGATGACACCACTCGGTCCGCAGGAGATCACCAACCTGTCCGGCTTTCCGTCACTGAACGGGCTCCAGATCCGGCATCTCGATCTCGCACGGGACGTGGGGCCACTCGCCGCATTGATCGCGGATGTCAATGTGCACGACAACGACGACTTGATCCCCACCGAGGCATCGCTGCGCAACGATTTCGAGCACACCGCAGGCATGTCACCAACGGAGGATATCGTGCTCGCGGAGGTGGACGGATCGCTGATCGGCGCGGCACAGGTCAGCTGGCGCGTGCGCACGGACCGGGTCTTCCATTCGGTCGAGCTCTGGGTCCGGCCGGAGTTCCGTCGTCGAGGGCTCGGTCGAGCGTTGCTCGCCTGGGCTGAGTCGCGAGTGATGACCGGCCTGTCATCGGGCACGATGGGCCCGCCGAACATGCCCCATGTACTGTCCTGCTGGGCGGGTGTGGAGATAGGAGGAACGCGGGAGCTTGCGACGCGAGCCGGCTACCACATCAACGGGTACGGGATTGTCATGATTCGCCCATTGGCCGAGCCCATGTCCGAGACTCCACTACCCGATGGCATCGAGGTCCGCCCGGTCCGCCCGGAGGACCACCGGGCCATATGGGATGCCGACGAAGAGGCATTCCAGGATCACCGCGACCCGACGGTTCGAACCGAAGAGGACTTCGCCCACTGGTTTGCGGATCCAGACATCGACACGTCGCTCTGGGTGGTTGCGTGGGATGGCGACGAAGTGGCGGGATCCGTCATGAACTTCGTCTATGCCAATGAGAACGCGCGACTGGGCGTGAGCCGAGGATGGCTCGAGCACATTTCGGTTCGGAGGCCGTGGCGGAGGCGCGGTCTCGCTGCGGCCCTGATTGCACGCTCGCTGCTCCGTTTGCGAGACCTTGGCCTGGCCGAGGCGGCGCTGGGTGCCGATGCCGAGAATCTCACCGGCGCCGTTCAGTTGTACGAATCCGTGGGCTTTACCCGACTCAAGACCGGGGCGAACTATCGAAAGGCAATCGTCGTGCCAGCGCCCGAAGCGACCGGGAGCTAGAGCGGCAGGCGACGCTCGCGCGCGACCATCTCGAGCCACGGCCGCTCGGCTCCGATCGTCGTCGATCGGCCATGGCCGGGATGGACCGTCAGCGGATCTTCGAACGTTGCGAGTCGAGCGAGCGATTCAACCATCAGCTCCGGCGAAGCTCCCGGGAGGTCGACCCTTCCCCACCCGCCCGCGAACAAGGTGTCGCCGCTGAAGAGCTGCCCCTCATCCGCGGACCAGAGACAGACCGAGCCTTCCGTGTGACCCGGCGTATGGAGCACGGTGAGCCGGATCTCGCCGAACCTGATCTCGCCACCTTCGGCCAGATCCACCGCGGGAACACAGGGCGGGATCTCGAACGGCGCCCAGAGCGGCTGCGGGTCGGTGAGCCGATGCGCATCGAGCGCGTGCACGGCGATCGAAGCGCCGGTCTCGTCTGCCACCGCTGCGTTGTCTCCGAAGTGATCCCAGTGGCCGTGGGTCGTCACGATCAGCTTCAGGGTCCAGTTTCGCTGGCGCAGGGTATCGGTAATCCAGGCGAGGGACGGGATCGCCGTGTCGATCGCGATTGCCTCGCGACTTCGCTCGTCGGCCAGGAGGTGGACGTTCGTGCCGACCGGACCGATCACCCGAGTGACGTGTTCCAATCAGCCCTCGGCGACGATCTTGGCGCGCATGCACTCGAAGGTCTGGCCGATCATCTTGTTGGCCGTGTTGTCGATCAGGCGAGCGCCGACGCTGGCGATCATCCCGCTGATGGTGACTTCGGCGGCCCACAACATGGTCGTGGTGCCAGGCTCGGGCCCGTCCACGAGATTGATCCGCCCGAGCGCATCGACGGCACTGCCCGGCGCCTGACCCCTCGCCTTGATGACGGCCATGTCGGGCGGCTGCTGCTCCGAAATCTCGAGATCGACCACGAACCGCGCGCTGATGAACCCGACCCCTACCTTCGCGCTCGCTTTGAAGTGGTTCGCATCGATGACCTCGATGGACTCGACGCCGGGACCGCATGACCCGACCCGGTTGGGGTCAGTCACGAACGCGAATACGTGCTCACGCGAGGCGGCGATGTCAACGGCGCCCGAGAACTCCATCCAGCGGTCTCCGTCTTCGATGACCTGCGGTAGGCACGGCCCGCAACTCGGTCCATCAAGGTCTCTTGTCGGGATGATAGGGGCGTTCAGGTCGGGCCGTTGCGGCCGCGCTAGACCCGTGGTCGCGACCAGGTGACGATCCCGACGTCCCGGGCCTGAGAGCCGACGAGTTCCAATCCCCCATCCACCGTGGGTTCCGTCAGTTCCGCGATCGCGGCTTCGAGTCGCTGATCTGCATCCGACCCCGGCGACGTCCACAACTGACGTCTGAGGAAACCCTGGAGTTCGGCGCGGTCTGGCCAGCGACGGCGCTCCGAAGGGATCATCGAGACCTCAGGTTGAACGCCCCGTGCGTCGAGCAGCTCGAGGAATTCCGGAAGCGCCGGCAACGGGATCCGATCCTGCCCGTGAACCAGTGGCCAGAACGGCGTGGCGATGGAGGCCGGGCTCTCCCCCATCAGCACGGCAACGCATTGACAGCGTGCCGCTGCCTCCATCGCGTCGAGGAACGGAACGATCGCCTCGATGTCGTAGCCGACGTGGGCAATGAGGGCCACATCCGCCACGGGGTCGTCGCCAAGTTCGGCCCGCGTGTCTGGATCAGGCGGCCATCGACCCTCCAGAACGCGCACGTTCCCGATAGATGCCGAGACCGCGCCCTCGCGGAGGGCCGCGAGCATCGAGGACGATGGGTCCAGGGCGATGACCTGCCGCGTCGCGGCGGCGATCGGCAGCGCGTATCGACCGGCGCCCGCGCCGATATCGAGCCACGTATCGCCGGGTCGCGTCAGCGGGAGAAGGGCGTCCAGCACCGGATCATCGCGCCGAGCCGGATCCACGACGAACATCCGGGTTACTGGCGCGTAGAAGTCGACTTCTTCGGGCGTCGCGCGGACCCGCTCCACCTGGTACGCGTTGGCGCGAACTCGTTCGGCCCAGCTGGCGGCGATCAGCGCCTCAAGATGAGCTGGCACGTCGACATCCGGGTTCATGCGCGGGATGGTGAGTTCGCGGACGCGATCGGGGTGTCCGTCCATGAGCGGGCCGAGGCCGTGGTCCCCGCTTGCTTGGGCCACGAGGTCGGCGGCCGCCGGCTCCAGCCGGACCGGATTGCGCGACCCGTCGCGGTGGCGAGCGCTGAGCACCGGCCGGCAAGAATCCAGCGGCTCGGCGAGCAGTCGACGGACCGTGGCCGGATCGATCGTGGGTTGATCGCCGAGCGCAACGACAATCACGTCCGGCGGTGATGATTCCGACATGACCGCCGCCCACCCGAGTTGGAGCGAGTGCGACAGACCCAGGTCCGGTTCCGCGTTCCGGACGCGCCGCGCGGCGCGCCAGTCGATTGCGACCGCGGAGTCCCCATCGCCATTTCCGACAACCACGACCGGGTCGTCGATACCCGTGGTCGCCAACGCGTCAAGGACGTGCTGGAGGACTGGACGACCGTTGAGCCGCGCGGCGAGCTTGTCCCGTCCGAATCGAGACGAACGACCGGCCGCGAGTACGATCGCAGCGACGCGGATCGGTTGCGCGCCCTCGCCCGTCACGATCGGCCGGCGGCGCGTTCTCGCATCGGGATGCCGGAACCGCCGCGCCGGGCGGCGACGATCTCGGACATGATCGCGAGCGCGGTTTCGGCGGGCTCCCGTCCGCCCAGGTCCAGGCCGATGGGTCCGCGAAGGCTACCGATCTGCGCCTGGGTCAACCCCGCCTCAGCGAGGCGCTCCCGGCGGTCCGCCTGTGTCTTGCGCGAGCCCACCGCACCGACGTATCGACATTCTCGCCGCATGGCCTCGACGATGGCCGGTTCATCGAACTTGGGATCGTGCGACAGGATGGCGACGGCGTCGTTCGCGCCCACGTCGAGGGTCTCGAACGCTTCATCGGGCCAGGCGACGAGGATCCGATCCACGTCCGGGAAGCGCTCGGCCGTCGCGAACGCGGCGCGGCCGTCGACGATGACGGTTTCGTAGCCGAGTTCGCGCCCGTAGCGAACGAGCGACCGTGCGGCCTCGACGCCGCCCACGACGATCAGCCGGGGCCGAACCGGAAACGCCTCCACGAAGAACGACCGCTCGCCAATATCCACTGTTCTCGAGCGGCCGTCTTCCAGGATCGCGGCTACCTCGATCACGAGCGCCGCGTCCATGGACGGGTCGTCGCTCGAGCCTTCGAGCAGGACGCCGCCGGCGCCGACGACGAGTGGGCTCGCGGGCGCGGTCCCCGACCCTGGTTCATGCGGTCCGAATGTCGCGGGAGGCGCATCCCGCGGCAGCGGCGTGACGACGGCAAGGGAGCTGCCGCGTGGCCCAATGGACGAAGCGGCCGCCTCGACGACGGCATTCGGGACGCTTGGTTCGATCAGAACGTCGATGGTGCCGCCACAGGCCAGTCCCACGTCCCAGGCGTCCTCATCGCTGATGCCGTAGCGGACCACGGTGGCCAGCCCAGTGCGGCGCGCCTCGGCAATCCGTTCCGCTGCCGCACCCTCGACACAGCCACCACTGACCGAACCGATCAGGCGACCATCATCGGCGACGAGCAATACGGCGCCCTCTGGCCGGGGGGCCGAACCAAAGGTCCGGACCACAACGGCTCGGCCGGCGTCGACTCCTTCCCCCCGCCAAGTCTCGAGTGTCGCGAGCAGATCACGCATGGCGCCATCCTAGCGCCTGAGATCCCTCCTCTGAATCTTCCGAACCCTGCCGGGGACGCGCTGACCCCCTCCTCAGCGCCACGATCAATCCACGATCTGGCAGGCACGCAGTGTAGGCGTGTCACACGCATGTCAAGAGCCTGTTTCGCACGCTGCGCGACGTCGATTTCCCGGCCACGTCCCGCTGGCGGCTGCTCGCCAGCCGCTGCTCAGCCGAGCGGCTGGGCCTTCAGCGGATCCTGGGGCTGGCGGGCAACCTTGGCGGGGGGTGCGAATGCCCGTCGTGGGTCCAGCCCTGGAGTGACGTGGGCCGCCGCGTCACTACCGCGTCGCGTGTCGGCAACTCGACTGCCCGCCAGGATCTCGCCGAGGCGCTCCAGGCTCGCGACGGTCCCTGCCGCCAGGAAGTCGTCGATGTACGGATAGGCAGCCCGCATGCCCGCGGCAAGGGGCTGGTAGCCCGGGGTCCCGGCGAGTGGGTTCAGCCATACGAGTCGGTGGCAGTTGCGACGCAGGCGGGCCGTCTCGATCTCGACGATCCGCGGATCGCCTCGATCCCAGCCATCCGACACGACGATGACCACGCCGCTGGAGCGGAGCGTTCGTCGCGCCCACTTGTGGTTGAACTCGCGAAAGGACTCCCCGATTCGGGTCCCGCCGGCCCAGTCGGTGACGGTCTCGGCGACCTTGGCCAGAGCCCGGTCCCGATTCCGATCCTTGAGCAGACGGGTCACCCGAGTGAGGCGAGTTCCGAAGACGAACGATTCGGTCTTCACGGTGGATGACGCGGAGAGCGCCTGGATGAATCGGAGCAGCAGCCGCGAGTGGCGCTCCATCGATCCCGAGATGTCGCACAGCACCACGAGTGGGCGCGGGCGCTGGACCTTGCGTCGCCAGACCCAGGTCAGGATCTCGCCACCGTTCCCGAGGTTGTTCCGGAACATGGCCCTAGGCGCGAGGCGGCGCCCGTGGCGATGGAGTTCGTAGCGCCGCGTCCGTCGAAGCTCCAGCTTCGGTTCCAGCAGGTCCACCAGGCGCTCGGCGTCACGCAGTTCCTGGGCCGTCATCCGATCGAAGTCCCGGTGGCGCATCGTTTCGGACTTGCTGTAAGCGTCGGGCGAGATCGTCACGACGTCGGGGGCCGTGATGTCGTCATCGGGATCGCCATCCGTGGGAATCGGGATCCCATCGCGATCCTCGGGCAGCTCGGAACGCTCATCGCCGGGCACCGCGCCGTCCTGCGGCGTGCCCTCGTCCGATGGAACCGCCTCTGGCCGTTGTTCGCTGCCAGGTGCCTCGAGATTCGGTTGGAGCGAGCGTCGTCGCCAGTAGCGATCGAAGACCCGATCGTAGACCGGCCGATCGTCGCGGCGTCGTGTGAACACGGCGGAACCGGCGGCCCGGACGACCTCGCGGTCGCCGATGTCAACGACGCCGAGCGCCCGCGCGAAATCGATTTCGGCCCCGACATCGACGGCCAGGCCCGCTCGCCGCAGCTCCCGCCCGAATCCGACGGCCCGAGCGAGGAACCGATTTCCGTCGACGGCCTCGCGGGGTCCATTCGGAACGATCGCTGGATCGTGCATCAGGGCACCTACCGGCGTGCGGCGCCTAGCGGCCCGCCGCGGCCTCGGAAAGGTAGGACTTGACCGTGGCGCCCCGTACCTGCCGAATATCCTCCTCGTACTTGAGGACGACGCCGAGGGTCTCGTCGACCACTTCGGGCGTCAGCTCGGCGGCACCGAGCGCCATCAGCGCTGAGGCCCAATCGAGTGTTTCGGCAATGCCCGGGACCTTGGTCAGGTCCGCCTCGCGGAGTCGATGAATGAAGCCCACGATCGCGCGAGCCAGCGTCTCCGGCGCGGCCGGAACGCGGGACTGGACGATCTCAAATTCCTTGGCGGCCGACGGATAGTCAATCCAGTGATAGAGGCAGCGCCGCTTCAGGGCATCGTGCACTTCACGGGTCCGGTTCGAGGTCAGGATCACCCGTGGCGGACGCTCGGCCTTGATGGTCCCGATCTCGGGCACCGTGACCTGGAAGTCGCTCAGGATCTCGAGCAGGTAGGCCTCGAATTCCTCGTCGGCACGATCGATCTCATCGATCAGCAGGACCGGCGGTTCGCCGTCACTACCGGCCTCGAGCGCCTGGAGCAGCGGCCGCTTGATCAGGAACTCGGTACCGAAGATGTCATGGGCGGTGGCATGCTCGGCCTGGCCGCGCGCCTCGAGGAGGCGGATCTCGAGCATCTGACGAGGGTAGTTCCACTCGTAGACCGCGGTGTTGACGTCCAGTCCCTCATAGCACTGGAGTCGGATCAGGCGGGTGTTGAGACTCGCCGCCAGGACCTTGGCCAACTCGGTCTTGCCGACGCCGGCCTCGCCCTCCAGGAGCAACGGGCGACCGAGTTCGAGGGACAGGTAGACGGCGGTCGCGATCGATCGATCGGTGACATAGCCATGCTCCCGAAAGGCCTCCTGGATGGCATCCGTTGAGCTGAGTGGGTGGGTCATCGGGCGATGCTATCAGGCTCGGCCGGCGGGCCCCATCTTCATCATCCGTCGGGTGCGTCGAGGTCGCGGGCATAAGGTGGGAAGCGGAAGCGCTGGTCGCGGGTCAGGATCCCGCCATGCCCGAGGCGAGCGACCGTTCGAACAGAGGCGGGCTGTCCCGCAAGGAGCCGAGGCAGGAGGAGGTCGGCCGCCGTCGCCTTCGAGTACGCACCGCAGGATGGCAGGCCGATGATCGGAACCTTGCCCACCCTGGCGAGCCAGAGCATCGACCCCGGATGGGCGGGCACGCCGTGCCGAACCAGGTTCCCACCGAGCGCCCCGATGGCCCGGAAGAACGGATCGAGCGGATCCGTGCTGGATGAACCGGCTGTGAGCACGAGATCCGCTCGCCCCGTCCCACGACCGCGCGCTCGGCGCCGGAGTGCGGCTTCTACCGGTTCCGGCTCATCCTCGACGTAGTCGATGCCGATGAATGTCGAGCCCAAGCCTTCGATCTTGGCGTGGAGGCTCGCTTCGAAGCGATCGCGGGCGATGCCCCGGATCGACTCCTTGACGATGGCGGCAATCCGCCGGGTTCCGAACGGGACGACGGAGATCACGCCACGCCGATCCGCTCGGTCGGCCACCCGCTTCATCTTCACGAGCACGTCTTCCGGGACAAGATGCGGCGCGATCTTGACGCTTGCGACGAGCGCCCCCTGTCCGACGACGAGTCCGTCGAACACAGTGAAGACCTCAACGGGATCGATCGCGTTGAGCCGATCGATGGCCCCGACGTCAATGCGGACGAGACCGGCGTGAAGTGCCCGGAGGTCGATCCGACTCTGGGCGGGATCACCGATCGCGAGACCGGGGCCCATGACGGCCGCCGCGATGCGCTGGGCGGCTTCATCCTCGTGGATGTCCTCGCCGTCCGGAATGAGCACGGTGATCGGACGCCCGACCTGCGGGAGGGCCGTGGCAATGCGCTGAAGGTCGCCCGGCGTGAGCCGACGACCCTTCAGCCAGTGCTCGCCGGTGACATCGAGGTCGCGGGTCAGGACGGAGCTGGCGAGCCCTGATGCAGGGGGCTGGCCCAGCCTGACTTCCGCGGTTTTCACCCGAGCCGGGCGGCTGCCGCCTCCAGTGCTCGCCGGACCTGGACTCCCGCCACGTGCGTTCGATATTCGCGGTCGGCATGGATGTCGGAGGCAACCGTGATCCCGTCCGCGGCATGCGCAGCGGCCTCCTCGAGCGAAGCGCCAGCGAGGATGGCATGCTCGACGGCGCTGGCCCGGTAGGGATGGTCCCCCACCCCGGTCACGCCGACCGCGCAGAAGCCCCATCGATCGCCTGAGCGGGCTCCGATGACGGCCGCCACGCCGGCAATAGAGTACCCACTCGCGGGTTGCTCGATGGCTCGGTAGGCCGAGCCGACGTCGTCCCGGCCGCCCGGCAACCGGATTTCGGTGATGATCTCATCAGCGTGGAGCGCGCTCTCGAACGCGCCTTCGAAAAACGAGGTGATCGGGATCGTTCGTTCCGCGGCCGCCGAACGGACGACGACCTCGGCATCGAGCGCGAGCAGGATGGCCGGCATGTCCGACGCGGGATCGGCGTGCGCGATCGATCCGCCGATCGTCCCGCGGTTACGCACCTGGGTGTCGCCGATATTCGGCAGGGCATCTCGGAGCAGTCCGTAGTGACCGAGGATCGGGTCCGCGATCATGGCCTCGTACGTGGTCAGGGCGCCGACCGCCACGCGGCCGTCCGGAAGGCGTCGAATGCCCTGCAACTCCGTGAGACGTCCGATGTCGACGAGCGTCTCCGGCCGCGCCAGGCGGAGTTTCATCAGCGGCAGGATGCTCTGGCCGCCGGCGATGACCTTGACTCCGTCGCCCGCCTCGAGGCGTGCGAGCGCGTCATCGAGCGAGGTCGCCCGGACATAGTCGAACGCGGCGGGGATCATGCCTGGGCTCCCTTCGAGGACTGCATCGCCTTCCACACGGTCTGCGGCGTGAGCGGCATGTCCAGATGCTTGATTCCGAACGGCTTGAGGGCATCGTTCACGGCGTTGGCGACCGCGGCTGTGCTCGCGATGGCACCGGCCTCGCCGACACCCTTGACCCCGATCGGGTTGACCGGCGACGGGGTCACCGTCTCGTCGAGCTCGAGGTTCGGGAACCACGCGGCACGTGGCATGGCGTAGTCGAGCATCGAACCCGACAGGAGCTGGCCGTCTTCACCGTAGACCGCACCCTCCCAGAGGGCCTGCCCAACGCCCTGGGCGATGCCGCCGTGGAGCTGGCCATCGACGATCATCGGATTGATCTTGTTGCCGACGTCATCCACGGCCACGTATTTCACGAGATCGACGTGACCGGTCGCCTCGTCGATCTCCACGATCGCAATATGGGTCCCGAACGGCCAGGTGCAGTTCGGCGTGTCGTAGTAGGCGGTCTCGTCGAGATACGGCTCCATGCCTTCGGGCGCATCGAAGGCGAGATCGAGGGCGAAGGCGATCTCCTGGAACGTTTTCTTCTTGTCGGGCGAGCCTTTGACGCGGTACTCGGCGCCATCGACCTCGATGTCCTCGACCGAGGCCTCGAGCATGTGCGCGGCATAGCGACGCGCCTTCTCGCGGATCTTGCCCGCGGCCTTGATGGCTGCGGTGCTCCCGACCGATGAGGTCCGGCTGCCGTAGCTGCCGTAGCCCATCGGGGTTCCCTGGGTGTCCGAGTGCTGGACGACGATGTCCTCCATCGGGATGCCGAGCTCGTGGCCGATGACCTGCGCGTAGGTGGTCTCGTGACCCTGACCCTGGGGCTGGGTGCCGACGGTAATCACGACCTTGCCGGTCAGATGGACCTTGATGTTGGCGGATTCCCACATCGCGGCGCCCCAGCCCTCGCCGACCGCACCGATCCACTTGGACG
>JBDTOJ010000201.1:0-21877 GCA_039933295.1 Chloroflexota bacterium | reverse complement strand
CCGGGATCCTCGAGGGGATCGTCAAGGTCCACCAGTACGGGATCATGTCCGCGCCAACCGTGGCTCAGGACGCGGCACTCGTCGCCCTCGTCGAAGGTGAGCCGGACGTGGAGCGGATGCTTGCCGAGTACGATCGCCGTCGCCGCCTGGTCGTCGATGGGTTCAACGCGATGGGCCTCGAGACGTTCGAGCCGCGCGGTGCGTTCTACGCGTTCCCGCGGATCACATCCACGGGCCTTGATTCGGAGACCTTTGCCGCGCGCCTTCTCGAGGAGGAGCACGTGGCCGTGGTCCCAGGCGGCGCCTTCGGGGAGTCGGGCGAGGGCCACGTCCGAGCGTGCTACGCAACCAGTTACGAGCAACTCGAGGAAGCGCTCCGTCGGATCGGCCGGTTCGTCGAGCGGACACGCTCCGCCGGAAACGGCTGACCCGTGACCCAGGCGCCCCCGACCGTCGACGACGCAGGCCGGGGCGGACGCTCGGGCGGACTTTCGACCTTTCTCATTACCGACATCGAAGGCAGCACGCGCCTCTGGGAGCAGCAAGCCGCGGCGATGGGCCCGGCCCTCGCCCTGCATGACCGGCTCCTTCGCTCGGCCGTGGAAGAGGCACACGGAACGGTCATCAAGACGACGGGCGATGGGCTCCTGGCGGTCTTCGATGACCAGCTCGACGCGATCAATGCGGCGGTCAACGCCCAGATTGCCCTTCGTGACGCGGCTTGGGGTGCCACTGGTGAGTTGCGAGTCCGAATGGCGATGCACAGCGGGACCGCGGAGACCCGTGACGGCGACTATTTCGGCCCGGCCCTGAATCGGTCGGCGCGCATCCTCGCCATCGGTCATGGCGGGCAGGTCGTCCTGTCGGCCGTCGCCGCGGTCCTGGCTCGGGACCGACTGCCGGCGACCATGGACCTGCGGGACCTGGGTTCCCATCGACTCCGCGACCTGGACCGCCCGGAGCAGATCTTCCAGCTCGTTGTTGACGGCCTGGCGTCCGACTTCCTGCCGCTCCGATCGCTGAGCACGCGCCGGTCGAACCTCCCGGTCCCGGTCACGTCGTTCGTCGGGCGTGAGACGGACCTCGCGGAGGTCAAGGCCCTCGTGGTGCGTCACCGCCTCGTGACGCTCATCGGGACAGGCGGCACGGGAAAGACGCGGCTGATGCTCGAGGCGGCAAGCCAGATCGAGGATCGGTTTCCAGACGGAACATGGCTCGCGGAGTTGGCCCCGCTGACGGACGCGGCGCAGATCGCGTCCGAAATCGCACGTGCGCTGGGTGCGCCCGAGGTGCCCGGACTGCCGGCGATTGCGATCGTTACGGCCTTCCTGGCCGACAAGGACGTGCTGCTCCTGCTCGACAATGCGGAGCATCTCGTGGATGGTGTGGCGGCCATCGTCGGCGGGTTGCTGGCGGCGGCCCCACGACTGCGCATCATCGCGACGAGTCGCGAGGCGCTGGCCGTCTCCGGCGAGGCCGTGCACCACCTGAAGTCACTGTCCTGCCCCGTCGCTCGCCGTCATGGCGCAGGAGCCATCGAGAACTCGCCCGGCGACTTCGAGGCCGCGATCTCGACCGAGGCTGTTCGCCTGTTCGCGGAGCGCGCGAGCACGGTGGATCCCGGGTTCACGCTCAGTCACCAGAACGTCGGGTCGATCACGGAGATCTGTCAGCGGCTCGACGGCATCCCGCTGGCCATCGAACTCGCGGCTGCGCGGGTGTCGGTCATGTCGACTGACGACATCGCCCTTCGTCTTGGCGACCGGTTTCGACTGCTCGCGGGCGGTCGACGAACAGCGGTGCCACGCCAGCAGACGCTCCACGCCCTGATCGACTGGAGCTGGGACCTTCTGACCGGCGACGACAAGCGCCTCCTTCGGCGCTTGTCGATCTTTGCCGGCGGCTGGGCTGCCGGCGCCGCGGCGCGGACGGTTGGCGACGGACTCGAAGCGATGGACCAGATCGAGCTCGTCGACCAGCTCTCGCGGCTCGTCGATCGATCGCTCGTCATCGTTGATCGCGGCGCGACGACGCGCTACCGAATGCTCGAGACGATTCGCCAGTACGCGCGCGAGAAGTTGGTCGAGTCCGGCGAGGTCGGATCGGTGGCCGATCGGCATTTCACCACGTTCGCCGCCTTGGCGGCTGCCGCGGAGCCTGCACTCCGGGGGCCTGCCATGGCTGATTGGCTCGACCGGATGGATGCAGATGCGGAGAACCTGGGCGCAGCCATGGAATGGGGCCTCGAGGCCAGCCCGTGGCCGGCAGTCCGGATGGCACGGGATCTCCTGACCTACTGGTCCGTCCGCGTCGCCTCGGATGATGACGAAGCGCGCACCGTCGCCGCCATCGAGATCGCGCGCGCCCGAACCGTCGGGCAGACCAATGTCGACGCTGCCGACCAGGCGCTTGCAGCGTGGTTGCTCGGACAGGCCGCGTGGCAGTGGGGCTCGTCCGGTCGGGCGAGCATCGGCATTGCGTGGGCCCACGAGGCAGTCACCCTGGCTCGTGCGAGCGGCGATGCGCCCGCCCTCCTCCGGGCCCTGGCAGGCGAGGCTATCGCCGGCATGTTCTCGGGCGCCGATCAGACCGTATTGGCGGTCATGGCCGAAGCCGCCAGCCTGGCCGAAGCGACCGGCACGTGGTGGGTGCTGGCAATGGCCGCCGGGTTCGCCGGCGCGACCGTCTGGACGTTCGACCACGAGGCAGGCGAGACGCTGGTTGCCCGTGGCTTCGCCGCCGGTCAGCGATCCGGCAATCCGTTCGCGCTTGGGGCGGCGGCCATGGCCCAGGGCCGGATGCTCGGACAGGCGCATCGGACGGATGAGGCCGTGGCCTCCTATCGCATCGCGATCGAGCGGTTCTCCGAGATCGGCGACGATCGCTTTGTCCTGGCGTCCCGAAGCGATCTCGCGCACGCGCTCCGACGCGGCGGCCGGCTGGATGAGGCGATGGACCTGTATCGCGAGACGATCGGGCGGTGGGTTCGGTTTGGCCATCGGGGCGCCGTTGCCAATCAGCTCGAGAACATCGGGTTCGTGGCGGTCGACCGTGGCGAATTGGACCGCGCCGCACGCATCCTTGGGGCCGCCGCGGCGCTGCGAGAGGCGAGCGGCGCGCTGATGGCCTTTGACGAAATCCCCGAACTGGAGGGCTTCATCGAACGGCTAAAGGCGGAACTGACTCCGGCGGCGTTCGAGGCCGCGTGGGCGGCCGGTCAGGCCCTCACGATGTCGGAGGCGGTGGCGTCAGCCATCGACCGGTCCTGACGCTGCTGCCTCGTGCGGCTGTGCCAAACTTGATTTCATGACCGCAACCGAGCCCGTGACCTCCGCCACCGAGCGCTACGAAGCCGTCATAGGCATCGAAGTGCACTGCCAGCTGAAGACCGAATCGAAGATGTTCTGCGGCTGCTCGACAGCGTATGACGGCGCCGAACCGAATACCCATACCTGTCCGGTCTGTCTCGGTCTGCCCGGCGCGCTGCCGACGATCAATCGTCGCGCGGTCGAGCTGGTCCTGACGGCCGGCGCAGCCATCGGCTCGACGACGCCGGCGGCGACGCGCTGGGATCGCAAGAACTACTTCTATCCGGATCTGCCGAAGGGCTACCAGATCAGCCAGTACGACCTGCCGCTGGCCGCTCGCGGCTCGCTGACCGTGGATACGAGCGATGGCCCGTTCACGATCGGGATCACCCGCGCACACCTGGAGGAGGACACGGCCAAGCTGGTCCATGCTCCGGGCCCAAACGGTGAGCGGCTCAGCCTGGTCGACTTTAATCGCTCCGGAGCGCCGTTGATGGAGATCGTCACCGATCCGGATATCCGGACCGCCGAACAGGCGCGGCGCTACGCGGAAGAGCTGCAGCTCCTGCTGCGAGCCATCGGAGCCTCGGATGCCGACATGGAGCGTGGGCAGATGCGGGTCGAGGCCAATGTGTCGCTTCGGCCTCGTGGGACGGAGGCCTTCGGGACACGGGTCGAGGTCAAGAACATGAACTCGTTCCGATCGGTCGAGCGGGCGATCAATTTCGAGATCGAGCGTCAGGCCGAGATCATCGATGCGGGCGGCGCGCTGGTCATGGAGACGCGCGGCTGGTCCGATGACCGGGCCGAGACCTACCGGATGCGAGCCAAGGAAACGTCCGACGACTACCGCTACTTCCCGGAACCGGATCTGCCGCCACTGCGCGTCGATCCAGCCTGGCTCGCCGATATCGTCGCGGGTCTGCCCGAGGTGCCATCGGCGCGCCGTTCCCGCTACCGGGACGTGCTCGGGCTGAACGCTTACGACGCGACGGTGCTCGTCGCCGACCCGGGCGCGAGCCGCCTGTTCGAGGCCACCCTCGCCAGCGACCCGAACCTCGATGCCAAGACCGTTGCGAACTGGGTGACCGGCGAATACCTGCGGATCCGCAATGCGAGCAGGGCCGATTCTTCGACCGGCCGGCCGGACTTGTTCGGCGATCCGGTCCAGCTCGCGGCGCTGATTCGTCTCGTCGCGGACGGCGCGATCTCGCGGGGCAATGCCAAGGAGGTCCTTGAGGCCCACGTCTCGACCGGCGAGAGCGTCGATGCAATCGTCGCCTCCCGCGGTCTGGTACAGATCTCGGATGTCGATGCGCTCGGTGCGATCGTCGATGCCGTGATCGCGGCCAACCCGTCCGCCGCCGCCGACGTCGGGGCCGGCAAGGTCCAGGCCATCGGCTTCCTGGTCGGGCAGGTCATGAAGGAGACACACGGTCAGGCCAATGCGGCCATCGTTCAGGCTGCGATCCGGTCGCGACTTGGGGATGGCGGCGCCTGATGGGCCCGCTCAACTTCCTGCTCTGGGCCGGTGGTGTTCTGCTAATCGCCGTTGGCATGCAGCGGGCGCGAGGCCCATGGTCCCGCTATCAGGCGCTGCGCGAGCAGGACGAGAACGTGGCCCGCTATGAGGCCTGGCGCGGCGGGGGGCTGCGCGATGACGGAACGACCGGGGCATCCGTTGCGATGGCCATCCTGCGACGCCAGGCCCGTAATGGCGCCCTGATCGTGCTTGCCGGCTTCGTCCTGGTCTTCGCCGGGTTCGCCCTACCGGGCTAGGGATAGGGGCCCGCGCCGGCGCCACCCCTCGGGCGACGGGGGCCGACGCTGGGGCCGCGCCAGCCCGCGCTCGGGCCCATGGCACCTGCTGGGACCGGCCCTCGGGCCGCGCCAGCCCGCGCTCGGGCCCATGGCACCTGCTGGGACCGGCCCTCGGGCCGCGCCAGCCCGCGCTCGGGCCCATGGCACCTGCTGGGACCGGCCTCGTCGCCGCCACGCGGCTGGCGCCGGCTCTTAGACTTGTCACGCGGCTGAACCCGCCGCCAAGCCCCACGAATCGAGGAACCGATGCGCGACCGTACAGACGGGCGAGGCTTTGCGACCCGGGCCATCCACGCCGGTGAGCGCCCGGATCCGGTGACCCGCGCCCACAATCCGCCGATCTTCGCGACCTCGACCTTCGCGTTCGATTCGGCCGCTGAGAAGGAGGACGCCGTCGATCGCGCGCTCGCGTGGGAGCCCGGCGTCCATTTCTACTCGCGGACGAGCAACCCCACGAACCGGGCCCTGGAGGAGAAGGTCGCCTCGATCGAAGGGGCCGAGGACTGTGTCGTCTCGTCGTCCGGGATGGCGGCGGTCTCGGCCACCCTCCTTGCCCATCTCGGCAGCGGCGATCACATCGTCGTCGGTGACGAGCTGTTCGTCATTACCCAGGTGCTCCTGGGCGAGGACTTCCCCCGGCGCGGAATCGATGTCACCGCCGTCGACATGACCGACCTCGAGGCCGTCGAGGCCGCGATCACGCCCGCGACCAGGGTCCTGTTCTACGAGTCGTCGACGAATCCGCGCCTGCGCGTGCCTGACCAGGACGCCCTCGGCGCGATCGGGCATCGCCACGGCCTGATCGTCATCGCCGACAACACGTTCCTTGGGCCGGCCCTCGTTCGACCGCTCGAACACGGCGCCGACATGGTGCTGCACGCTGCCACGAAATACCTGTCAGGGCATGGGGACGCGGTCTCTGGCGTCGTGTCAGGGACGAAGGCGCTCCTGGACCCGATCCGCAAGCAGACCGACACCCTCGGACAGGCGGCGAGTCCGTTCTCGAGTTGGCTGGTCATGCGGGGCATCCGGACCCTGCCGCTGCGCTCGCGAACGGCGTCCGCGAACGCGCTGGAACTCGCCGAGTACCTCGAGCGCCAGCCGAACGTCGAGTGGGTTCGCTACCCGGGTCTCCAGTCGCACCCGGATCACGAGACGGCCAGGCGCCTGATCGATGGGCCCGGCGGCGCGATGCTAACCTTCCAGCCGCGGGGCGGGATCGAGGGCATGGCCGCCTTCACGGACCACCTGCGCCTGTGCGACATCGGCGTCAGCCTGGGCGACATCCACACCCTCGTCTACCCGCAGCCGAAGCGTGGCGGTCTCGTCCGCGTCTCCGTTGGGTGCGAGGACGTCGACGATCTGCTCGAGGACTTCGCCCTCGGGTTGTCGTTCGTGGCCTGAGGCGGCCCAAGGGCGCCCGTGGCTCCAGCTCAACGGCCGGCGCCCGAGGCTCGAGCTCGAGGGCCGGAGCCAGAAGCCCGAGCCCGACTCGGTGCCGGGTCAGCCCGCGCCCAGGACCGCGGCAGCGGTGAGCGCGGCACCGATGGTCAGGTCCACCCGTCGCGTAACCTCGTCCTCTGGCGGCCGGAACCAGGTCTCGTCGCCGTTGGCGCGGGCAGCGTGGTCGGCGGCGGGGTCCACGATCACGTCGGACACCGTGAGGATCGTCCCGGCGCGAACCGGGCGACCCTTGGCCTGCTCCCGCATCGCCAGGAGGTACAGGGCAGCGGTCTCCATCTCGGCCGCGAGGTAGCCGCGCCGGCCCCATCGAACAGCACCATCGGGATGCGGATCGTAGAAGACATCCGAGGTCACGATCGGCCCGACATGGGTGACCAGGCCGGCTGCGCGACTGGCCTCGGCAAGGGCCAGTACTACCTCAATGCTGGCGGTCGGCGCGGTCGGTTCATGCCCCCCGAGGGTGGCCCCGATCCCCGATGATGAGGCGGCCGCCATGGCTACCACCACGTCGCCAATACCAAGTCGCCCATACCCGCCGCACGTTCCGACTCGGATGAACGTCTGGACGCCGAGCATCAGGAGCTCCTCGACGACGATCGTCGTGGTCGGCGTGCCCATCATGGTGGTCTGGACCGACACGGGGACGCCGTTCACCTTCCCGGTGTAGCCCAGCAGGCCGCGGTGCGAGGTGACGAGCCGGCTCGCCTCAAGTCCGCCGTCGAATCGGGCAGCGATCCGCGTCGCGCGGTTCGGGTCGCCCGGCAGCAGGACCACCGGTGCGTAGTCGCCCGGTTCGGCGTGAAGGTGGATCTGGGGCATCGAAAACCTCGTTTCGTGGCGCCAAACCAGGTGGCGCTATGGGTCATATGCGAAATCGGGCAGCGGTCGGGGCCAGGCGGTGGCGCCGGCACAGCCCATCATGCCGCACTCGACCGCCGCCGACAGGTCGGGGAGTGGTTCATGGGGCGATCAGGCGTCGGCGAAGCGCAACGCGTCGACCCCGAGGCATCGATTCATGACCACTTCGAGCCCGGCGTCGTGGGCGATCCGCGCTGCCTCGAGACTCACGATCCCGAGTTGGAGCCACAGGCAGCGGGTGCCAATCTTGACCGCCTCGCGGGCGTGGTCCGGGCATGCCGGCGGGACCCGGAACACATCGACGATGTCGATCTGCCCAATGGCCTCGACTGCCGCACGGAGCGTGGGGTAGCAGGTCCGATCGGCCACCCGTTCCGCGATCGGATTCACCGGTACCACGTCGAAGCCCAGCCCGGCAAGGTCGAGGAGAACGCCATGTGACGGCCGGGTCGGATCCGGTGACGCACCCACGATCGCGATGCGTGGTCGGCCCGCGAGGAGTCGCCTGATGCCAACTTGGTCGAGAACTGGAACAGGAAACCGCCCGTCCTCGAAGTCCAGCAGCTCGGCCGTCCAGGCAAGTTGGCCACGTCGGAGCGCAGACGGAGTGTCTGGATCTTCATAGAGCTCATCTTGCTGGTCGACGCTCGCCACGGGCCTAGAGTATCCTGCCCGGGACGACCGGCCTCCGGTGGAGTGTCGGCGGGTACTGAGGAGGAGCACATTGTCCAGGATGAGCCGGCTGCTCGCGCTGAGCGCTTCGGCAGCCTTTCTATTCGCTGCCTGTTCCGGCGGCGGCGCGACTTCGGCTCCCACCGGCGCGACGCCGACGGGTGGGACCACGACGCCGGCGCCGTCGGCGTCCCAGGCTGAAGCAATGTCAACGGTGGCCTGCGTCGCCTTCGACACCGGCGGTCTCGGTGACAAGGGCTTTAACGACCTCGCCAAGAAGGGTCTCGATGACGCGACCGCCGCGGGCTTCACGACCCACTTCAGCGAGGCCAAGGGCGCGACGGACTATGCCAACAATATCCAGACGCTCATCGACCAGGGCTGCACCGCCCTCGTGACGGTCGGTTTCCTGCAGTCGCAGGCAACAGCTGATGCGGCGGCCGCCAACCCGACCATCGCCTTCGCCCAGGTCGATACGGCCTGGAACAAGTGCGGACCGGACTACACGTGCGGTAATGCAGACGACACCCCCCAGCCGGCCAACTTCACCGGACTCGACTACCAGGTCGACCAGGCGGCGATGCTCGCGGGCTACCTCGCGGCCGGATGGACGAAGTCCGGCAAGATCGGAACCTTCGGCGGCCTAGCCTTCGCGGGCGTCACCCGCTTCATGGATGGTCTCTACGCTGGCATCCAGTACTACAATCAGGGGATGAACAAGTCAGTCCAGCTTCTCGGCTGGGACGGCTCGCTCAAGGATCCCACCACGACCGGCGCTTTCGTCGGCGGCTCGGGCGGGAACGACACCTGGCTTAACCCGGCCAAGGGAGAGCAACTCGCCAAGACGCTCCTCGACCAGGGCGTGGATATCGTCCATCCGGTTGCGGGCGGCACGGGCAACGGCGCGATCAAGGCCATGCAGGAAGCCGGGAAGTGGGCCATAGCGGTCGACACCGATCAGTACATCAGCATCGGTCCTCCGACCAACGCCGCGATCCTGACCTCGGCCCAGAAGGCCATTGACGTTTCCACCCTCGACTTCTTCAAGCAGGTCGAAGGCGGCTATCTCGGCGGCACGGACTACTCCGGCACGCTCGCCAACGCCGGCGTGCTGCTGGCGCCGTTCCACGATTACGAGAGCCAGATCCCGGCCGATCTGAAGGCCGGCATCATGGACCTGCAGTCCAAGATCGTTGACGGCAGCGTCAAGGTCTGCACGTTCCTCGGGCGCGGCTGCTAGTCAGCCGAGCACATCCAGGAAGTCTGAACGCCCCCGACCCGCCCAGCGGGCCGGGGGCAGTTCTCATCACACGCGAGGGCCCCTGATGCGGCTCGAGCTCCGCGACATCACGAAACGCTTCCCGGGTGTTCTGGCCAACGACCGGATCTCCGTCACCGCTGATCGCGGCAAGGTGCTCGGCATGCTCGGCGAAAACGGCGCCGGTAAGACGACCCTGATGAATATTCTGTCCGGCCTGTATCGCCCGGATTCGGGCCAGATCCTGATCGATGGCGAGGAACGGGTCTTCGGTGACCCCGTTGCCGCGATCCGGTCGGGCGTCGGCATGGTCCATCAGCATTTCATGCTCGTGCCAGTCTTCGATGTGGTCGAGGCCGTGGCGCTCGGGGCCGAGACGACGAGCGATCGCCTGGGCACCTTCGATCGGGCCGCAGCCCGCAAGCGCATCGTCGAGCTTTCGGAAACCTACAAGCTTGAAGTCGATCCCGATGCTCGGATCGAGAACCTGCCCGTCGGCGTTCGCCAGCGCGTTGAAATCCTCAAGGCCCTGTACCGGCAGAGCGACATCCTGGTCCTTGACGAGCCGAGTGCCGTGCTCACTCCGTATGAGACCGAGGAGCTGTTCTCGATCATCCGCTCCCTGGCAGGTGACGGCACGACGGTCATCTTCATCACCCACAAACTCAACGAGGTCCTCGAGGTTGCCGACGACATCGTGGTCCTGCGGCGTGGAAAAGTGGCCGGCACCGCCGACCCGAAGACCGCCACCCCGCAGCAGCTGGCGAACATGATGGTCGGTCGCGACGTGGCCCTCATGGTTCCGAAGGGCCCGGCCAAACCGACCGACGTGGTGCTCAAGCTCGAGGGCGTGAACGTTCGCGATGATCGCCTCGAGATGGCAGTCACGGATGTTGACCTCGAGGTCAGGGCGGGCGAGATCGTCGTGATCGCCGGTGTCCAGGGCAACGGCCAGACGGAGCTCGTCGAGGCGATTGCCGGTCTCCGCACGCCGGATTCCGGGCAGATCACGATTGCCGGACACCGCACCGAGCGGGCGAGCCCGCGCCAGGTCTCGAATCTCGGCGTGGCCCACATCCCCGAAGATCGAGGCCGGGACGGCCTCATCAACATGATGACGGTCGCCGAGAACTACATCCTCGACAACTATCACCAACCGCCGTACAGCAGGAACGGAATCCTGGATCTCGACGCCGTGCGGGAGCACGCGGCGCAGGGCGTCAAGGACTACGACATCCGGACGCCGTCGATTGACACGTTGGCGGGTTCGCTCTCCGGCGGTAACCAGCAGAAGGTCGTTGTCGCGCGGGAGTTCTCCGTGCCGGTCAAACTCGTGCTCGCGGCCCAGCCGACGCGCGGACTCGACGTCGGATCGATCGAGTACATCCACCGGCGCCTCGTGGAGCAGCGCGATGCCGGCGCGGCCATCCTCATCGTGAGCACCGAACTCGATGAGGTGCTGGCCGTCGGCGACAGGATCGCAGTGATGTTCGACGGCCGGATCGTAGGAATCCTCTCTGGCGACGACGCGACCCACGAGAAGCTCGGACTCCTCATGGGCGGCGCCACGTTCGGCGGCGGGGTGCAGGCTTGAACCGGGTCCGCGCGCTCCTGCAGCGAGCCCTCATCCCCGGCCTCTCGATCATCACCGCGCTGATCGTCGGCGGGATCGTCATCGTCCTTACCGACGTCGAGGCGCTCGGCAAGCTCGGGACGGACCCGATCGGAGCCCTGTTCAAACTGAACCCACCGGACAGCCAGAACCTCTTCGGAGGCGCGATCGGCGGCGTCCTCAACGCCTACGGAGCGATGCTTGCGGGCGCCTTCGGGGACCCGGGCAAGATCGTGGCGGCCTTCAGCAGTGGTGATTCGAAGCACATTGCGACGGCCATCCGACCCTTCACGGAGACCCTCGTGGCGACCATGCCGCTCATCTTCACGGGTCTCGCGGTCGCCATCTCCTTCCGCGCCGGGATGTTCAACATCGGCGGAGACGGCCAGCTGATCACAGGGGCGCTTGGCGCGACGATCACCGCGATCGTGCTGGCCGGCAAGGTCCCGGCCCCGGTGATCCTCGTCATGGCGATTCTCGCATCGACGGTGGTCGGCGGCTTCTGGGGATTCGTACCGGGATTCCTGAAGGCCAGGACCGGCGCCCACGAGGTCATCACCACGATCATGCTCAACTACATTGCGGCACTGGTCGTGTTCTTCGCGCTCCGCTCGCCGGACCTGCGCGCCGCCGGCAGCACGTCACCGGTCTCGAAGAACCTCACCCCGATCGTCGACGTCCCGAACCTCATCAACCTGCCAGGCATCCGGCTCGACTGGGGCTTCATCGTCGCGCTACTGATGGCCGTGGCGGTGTCCTTCCTGTTGTTCCGCACCAGCAGGGGATTCGAGCTGCGGGCGTCGGGGTTCAACCCGACTGCCGCGCGCTACGCGGGGATGAGCGCCGGCGGGTCGATGATGCTGGCGATGACGCTCTCGGGGGCCCTCGCGGGCATGGGCGGCGGCTTCATGGTCATCGGCACGGTCGGCCAGTTGACGCTCGACCTCTCCGGCGGCATCGGGTTCACCGCCATCGCGCTCGCGCTGCTCGCCGGCCTGCGACCGAGCGGCGTCGTGATGGCGGCCCTGCTCTTCGGGATTCTGGCGAACGGCGGCAAACTCATGGGTGTCCAATCAGGAATCCCGTATGACCTGCTGATCTTCATCCAGGCCCTCGTGATCATGTTCGTCGCCGCGCCGGGTCTGGTTCGCTCGATCTGGCGCATCCGGACCACCAGGCCCCCCGAAGACACCGATCCAGCTCCGCCGATCACCCCGACGACGGCGGCGTCAGCATGACCGCCAGCATCGTCGCCAGCCCGGACGGAATGGGACTCGCCGCTCGTCGGGCATTGCGCGACTCGCGCATCCGCGGGATCGCCTACCTGGCCTTGGCCGGAGGAGCGGTCTACCTTGGACGGTCTTTGTTCGAGGTTCCAGCCGAGTTCAAGTTCTGGATTCATGAGCAGGGCGGTGACAGCGTCTCGTTTCAGGCGAATGTCGGTGTCCTTTGGATGGTCGCCGCCGCCTCCGCGCTCTTCGTCGGCGTCCTCCAGTTGATCGGTGGCGCCTCGTTCCGTTGGCGGCCGTGGCTGCTGATGATCCTCGGCCCGTTGCTGCTGGCAGTCCTGTCCGACATCCTGGCGGGCACGCCGGCGATCATGACGAATGTGATGGGCGGTAGCCTCGAGCTCGCTCTTCCGATCTCGATGGCCGCGATGGCCGGGATTCTGTCGGAGCGGAGCGGCATGCTCAACATCGCGCTCGAGGGCAAGATGCTGATCGGAGCCTTCACGGCGTCGGTTGTCTCGAGCGTGGTCTTCATCGCGACGGGGAACGTCCTGCTCGCGACGATCATCGCGATCGTCGCGGCGATGACCGCGGGTGGCCTGACCGGCCTCCTCCTCGCCTGGCTTGGCATTCGACACAAGGTGGACCAGATCATCGCCGGCACGGTCATCAACATCGGGGCGGTCGGGATCACGAACTTCGTCTTCCTGCGCGTGCTCCAGCACAACACCCAGTACAACGCGCCACCGTCGGTTCAGCCCATGGCGCTGCCACTGCTGTCCGACCTGCCGGTCCTCGGGCCGATCCTGTTCACGGCACGGCCGTACGTGTACGTCGGCTATCTCCTCGTGATCTTCCTGACCTACATGATTTATCGAACTCGATGGGGCCTCCGGCTTCGAGCCTCCGGCGAGAAGCCTGCGGCGGCCGGGACCGTGGGGATCGACGTCCTGCAGATCCGCTACCGGGCCCTGCTGTTCGCCGGGCTGATCACGGGCCTGGCGGGCTCGTATCTGTCGCTCGCCACCGCGGGCAGCTTCCAGATGCAGATGACGGCCGGAAAGGGCTTCATCGGGCTCGCGGCGATGATCTTCGGTGGCTGGCATCCCATCGGTGCGTTCTTCGCCGCGCTCATCTTCGGGTTCGCGGACACCGTCCAGTCGCTGCTCTCGATTCTCGGGGTCTCCGTGGCGCCTCAGCTCCTGAACAGTGTCCCGTACGTCGTCACGATCGTGGTCGTGGCGGGGGTCATCGGGCGAGTTCGCGGGCCGGCGAGCGCCGGCCAACCGTACGAGCAGGGCTGACGCGGCGATGGCCGGTTTCGGGGACCACGAGACGGGCGCG
Organism: Chloroflexota bacterium; assembly: GCA_039933295.1. Lineage (GTDB taxonomy): Bacteria > Chloroflexota > Limnocylindria > Limnocylindrales > CSP1-4 > UBA5189. The sequence goes on along the minus strand of JBDTOJ010000201.1, from coordinate 8,311 downwards.
CTCCCCACATTCTTCGCCGCGCCGCCGGTGGCGCGGACGGCCCCGGTCGGGACCATCGGGCGACCGCTTCCGCTGATCATCGACAGTGACCCGGGCCTCGACGATGCCCTGGCGATCGGGCTGGCCGTTGCGCGGCCGGAGCTCTTCCTGCTGGCCGTCACCACCGTCGGCGGGAATGCCGATGTCCGCCATTGCACCGAAAACGCCCTCCGACTGCTGCACGCCTTCGGCCGGAGCGACATCCCCGTCGCAGAGGGAGCGCCCGGTCCGCTGACCGGCGAGGTGGTTCGCGCCACTGAGGTTCACGGTGAAGGCGGGATCGGGCGGACGATGCTTCCGCCATCCCCGGCCGGCGTCCATCCGGACGGGGCCGTGGGGCTGATGGCCCATCTGCTCCGTGAATCCCCGGTTCCTGTTGCGATCGCGCCGATCGGCCCGCTCACCAACATTGCGCTCCTGCTCCGCTTGCACCCCGGACTCGCGGCCAAGATCGCGCATCTGTCGATTATGGGTGGCTCGATCGGCGAAGGGAATACGACCGTCTCGGCCGAGTTCAACATCCTGGCGGACCCCGAGGCGGCCGATATCGTCTTTCGGTCCGGTGTCCCGATCACGATGATGGGACTCGATGTGACGCACCAGGCCACCCTCGACGCGGCGGCATCGCGCCGGATCGCGGCCGGTGGGACCGAGTCGGGTCGTATCGCCGCCGAACTCGTCGACTACGCTATCGAGCGGGTCGGGGAGTGGTACGGCGGGACCACCACGGCCATCCACGATGCCGTTGCCGTTGCCCACCTCGCAATCCCGGACCTCGTGTCCGTGGCCGCGTACAACGTCCGCGTGGACACGACCGATGGACCGGCCCGTGGGCGCACGGTCTGCGAGGGGCTGGCGGCTCGCCGGAAGCGGTACGACCTCGCCCTGAACGCCCAGGTCGGCATCCGGATCGACCCCGCGCGCTTCGAGGACCTCCTCGTGGATGCCTTCGCCAGCCTGCCCTGATCGAGCATTGGGGTATGCCATGGTGCGGGCGACAGCCGCCGTCATCTTCCTGGCGACTCTGCTCGTCGGATGCGGATCCAGGGCGACCGACGCCCCGGGAGCGGCCGGATCGGACGGCCTCGCGAGCGCGGCGCCGGTGACCAGCGACGAGCCGCCGGTGCGGTACGTCGCGCTCGGCGACTCGTACACCATTGGAACCTCTGTCAGGGTCGATGAACGCTGGACCAACCAGCTCGTCCGGGCGCTCGAATCGGGCGAGTCGACCCGTATCGACCTCGTCGCAAACCTCGGGGTCAACGGCTACACCTCGCGCGACGTCATCGACGTCGAGTTGCCCCAGCTCGCGTCACTCACGCCCGAGTTCATCACGCTCCTGATTGGCGTCAATGACGTGGTTCAGGGCGTGCCGGCCGAGACCTACCGCGCTAACGTCGAGCAGATTCTCGACGACCTCGTACGCCGGGTCGGCGCGGCCCGGATCCTGGTGGTCACGACACCGGATTACACGGTCACGCCGTCCGGGGCCGACTACGGCGATCCTGTCCACCAGGCCGCGGGCATCCGTGAGAACAACTCGATCCTCACCACACTCGCCGCCGCGCGGGGGATCGCCGTCGTGGACATCCACGACATCTCGCTGGCCGCCGGGACGGACCGGTCGCTCGTCGCATCCGACGGCCTGCACCCGAGCGGAGCGCAGTACGCGCTGTGGGTCGCGCGGATCGTGCCCGTCGTCGCCGGCCTGCTTGGATTGCCGCCGGGCACCGTGGACCAGTGACTTGGAAGCCGATGGCGACGGTCATCGAGACTGAGCGGCTCACGCTTCGGGTCCGCGACGAACGCGACGCCGAGTGGTATCGCGAGCTGGTGGAAGAGCGTGGGGAGGACATCCTGACGCTTGAGGAATCGAGGGTACGCCTCGCTCGGTTCCTGAACTCGACGAAAGACATCGGTATCGGCGCCCTCGCGATCGATCGCCGGGCCGAGGGCGACACCATCGGCTATTGCGCGCTCATCGTGGGACGCGCCAGCCTGGACGAACCGGAGATCGCCTACGAGCTGCTGCAGCGGTTCCACGGTCAAGGTTACGCGACCGAAGCGGCACAGGCCCTCGTGGTTGCCGCTGCTGCGACGGGTCGACACCGCCTGTGGTCGACGGTCGGGGCTTGGAACACGCCGTCACTCCGGGTGCTCGAGAAGGTCGGCTTCCGACGGGATCACACCGTTGCCGGTGATCGCGGCGACATCGTGTGGATGGTCCGCGACCTCTAGGGGGACTGCCCACGAGCTCCATGATCTCGGCCTCGATTGGCCTGATGATCGGATCACCGGTAACAGGAAGACACCGAGTGCGTCTTCTCGCTGCCGGGGGACTCCTGGCAAGGCGCCGAATACGGAGGATGCGATGAAGGGTCCCGTGCGCACCATCACGATCGCGCTGTTCATGCTCGCCGCAGCTGCATGCGGAACGGGCACACCCTCAGCGATAACTCCGAAAGTCGCGACATTCGAGGAGTCCTCCACGGCCTTCTGCGCGGCGTTCGGCTCGCTGATCCGAGCCGTCGGGAACCCCGACGCCGGCACGCCCTCGGTGCTGAGTAAGTCGCTCGATGACGCGGTCGCGGCTGGCGACATCGCCTCGGCAGATCGTGCCGCGGCGGCGATCACGAGCGAGCTCGAGAGTGGCAGACAGCAGGCCGCCGAGGCCGCTCGATGGCAGCCAGCCGAGCCGGAGACGGCTGCACTGGACCGTGTCCTGGTTGCGTTCGAAGGGGCGATCACCGCCAAACGAGCCGCAGCAGGTCACGGCCCGGGCTCGATCGATCCGCAGGCGGCATTCGAACAGGCCGGCGGTGTCGAGGCGTGGTCCGCCCTGCTTGCGGCTGTCGGCAGCATGCCGGTTCCGCCAGGAGCCTCTCCAAAGCCGTGCCCGGCGTTTTCAGGCACGCCCTGACCGGTCCTCGACCGGGATAGCCCAAGAGCCTCGAAGTGGTGCGGCCGTCGCTTCAGCAGCTCCTGTAATGGCCGTTGGCTCGACGAAGATCCCCGCTGCTCCAGACGTCGGTGTGCCGAGCGGCCAGACGGCGCATCCTCGGTCCACGTGCGCCGATCAAAATCGGGATACAGCCTGAGCGGGGGCCGACCGGTCGTTGCTCAAGGTCGCGGGCCGCGTGGTACGTGCCCCCGAAATCGGCCCGCCCCGCGCGCAAGAAAGCGCATGTCCAGCCTTGCCGACGCCTCGGCCGGGGTGATGGGCTCGAGTTCTCGGCTATCAGCGCCTCATAGGTCGGGTGGGCGTTCGGCCCGCCCCGGACATCGGGTCGGCCGTCGTCTCCGCGAACGCAATTGGCCTCGGCGAATCTCAAGATTGAAGGCCCGCTGCGCTCCGCGACTCAGTAGAGTCGGAAGGCGTCCCCGACCGCGATTCGGCGCGGGGAGGACGAACGGTTGGATCACGATCTCGTGGAGCAGGCACAGCGTGGGGACCGGGATGCTTTTGCCATCCTGGCCCGGACGCACGGTGACCGGCTCATGGCGATCGCGCGACGGATCCTCCGTGATGTCGGACGGGCCGAAGACGCCGTACAGCAGACGCTGGTGATCGCCTGGCGCGAGTTGCCCAACCTTCGTGATCCGGACCGATTCGATGCTTGGCTTCAGCGCCTCCTGGTGCATGCGAGCTATGCCGAGGCCCGACGTGCCCGTGACTGGAACGCCAACGTCCGCATCCTCCCCGCCGACGGTCCGGGCGGCCTCGACGAGTCGCTGTCGCTCGACAATCGGGACCGCCTCGAGCGTGGTTTTCGACGGCTCCCGGCGGACCAGCGGGCGATCCTGGTCTTCACCCATTACCTGGGCCTGGCCCCGACCGAGATCGCGCAGCGACTCGGGATCCCGGTGGGAACGGCGAACTCGCGCCTCCACTATGCCCACCGGGCGATGCGCGCGGCCATCGAGGCGGACGAGCGGCCCGCCACAGCAAACGGAGGACAAGTCCGATGACCGGCCAGCGCGAGCTCGACCGGCTCCTGGACACCTTTTTCGATGATCGACCTGATGAGCTGGCCGACCGGGTGATTGAAGGCGCCCTCGACCAGATAGACCAGATCCATCAGCGGCGCTCGATGGGCTTGCCGCGCCGAATCCAGCTGGGCACCGCCACCCGCCTTGCGGTGGCCGCGATCATTGGCGTTCTCGCCCTCGGCGGCTCGCTCTATTTCTTCCAACGCGGCCAATCCGGCATCGGCACCGTCAACCCCACAGCGGGCATGACCGCGAGGCCCGGCAACCCGACGAGCAAGCCCACGCCGACGACCCCGCCGCCACCACCGCCAAGCCAGACCGGTCCGCTTGGCGACGGACGTCAGATCCACACCGCCACGGCGCTGCGCGATGGCCGCGTCCTCATCGTCGGTGGCTACGACAACGAAGATCGGGAGCTCGCCTCGGCCGTCCTCTACGATCCGGCGACAGACACGTTCGTCCCAACCGACCCGCTGACAGAGGCCCGCGGCTATCACACCGCGACCCTGCTGGCCGACGGTCGCGTCCTGATCACCGGGGGCGGCCCCGCCAGCTGGCCCGGTTCCATTACGGGGATCACCGGCCCGTTCCTTGCCTCGGCGGAGCTGTACGACCCGCAGACCGGCACGTTCAGCCCAACGGGCTCGATGGCGACGGCCCGCGAGGTGCATACAGCGACAACGCTCACCGACGGTCGTGTCCTGATCACCGGCGGCGCGGACTTCCAGTCGCGGTCGGTCGCCACGGCCGAGCTGTACGACCCGAGGACCGGGCTCTTCAGTCCGACGGGTTCGATGACGACCGCACGGGCCTTCCACACGGCAACGCGTCTTGCCGACGGTCGCATTCTGGTCACCGGGGGCTCTTCGGCTGCCTGGGGAACTTCCGCACACCTCGGCTCAGCCGAGATCTACGACCCGAAGACCGGAATGTTCACCGCGACGGGCCCGATGTCCGGGGGGCGCGACTTCAACACCTCCACGTTGCTCCCAGACGGCCGCGTCCTGATCGCCGGGGGCTCCACAGGCACGGACGTGGACAACCCGGCCCTCGCGAGAGAGGACGTCACATCCGCCGAAATCTTCGACCCGCGAACCGGCACGTTCGGGGCGACTGGATCGATGATCGACGGGCGCGAATACCAGACCGCCACCCTGCTCTCGAACGGTCGCGTGCTCATCGCCGGCGGTGGCAGTGATTACACCAACCGGGTGTTCGTCGCCTCGGCCGAGATCTACGACTCGGCCACGGGCACATTCGCGGCGACGGGCGCCCTGGCTGCGGCACGGACCTATCACGCCGCCGCCCTGCTTCCCGACGGCCGCGTCCTCGTGACCGGCGGCTACGGCGACGTGGCCCCGCTTGCCTCGGCCGAAATCTACGACCCCGTGACCGGCCAGTTCAGCCCGGCCGGCTGAGTCGCGGGAGGTGGCAGTGATTGACGAGTGCCAGTGACCCCGCGATCCAGCAAGTCGACTCCGGATCCAAAGAGGAGAACCATCATGCTGTCTCTCAAGAGATTGGTCGCGACCTTCAGCGCGATCGTTGCGCTCACCGTCCTCGCCCCGGTGGCGTCGGCGGGCTCGGTCAGGCCCTTCCACCTGGACAAGATCTGCGTGGAGGACCTGTCCGAGCCGCTTGGCTACGTCTGCATCGTCCAGAACTCGGACTTCAAGTGGATTCCGGCCGGCACCGAGGTCCATTACCTCAGCCAAAACGAAGCCGGAGATGTCGTCCAGGTCGCGATCGAGACCCGGAACGGCAGCACGACCGGCGTCTGCGTCTGGACCAGCCCCGTAGCTGCGATCTGTACCTTCGGTCCTGGTACTGGACGGCTGTCCCGGTTCTATCTCGAGGTTGTCGTCACGACGAACGCCGACCAGTCAATCTGGTACTGGGACGGGACCTACTGGTTCGGCCACTAGTCTGCCGCCAACGCCGAACCCTCTCGTAGCCGCGTTGCTGCCGCGTCACCGCCCTGAGGCGGAGGGCCCGGCAGCACGCGGATCGGGTGATCAATCGTCGGGACTCGTCCCGCCCGAATCGCCGCGAGCTCGGGCGAGTCGCGGTCAAATCGAGTGACCGGTCGCCGGGCTACCATTAGCCTCCCGATGACCCTCGCTTCGAACGACTTCACGCATCTCCACACGCACTCGGAGTTCAGCCTGCTTGACGGGCTCGGACGCATCCCGGACCTCGTCGACGAGGCCGGCGTCCAGGGCTTCGACAGCCTCGCGATCACCGATCACGGCGCGCTGTATGGCGCCGTCGCCTTCTACAAGGCGGCCCGGGCGAAGGACGTCAAGCCGATCATCGGCGTCGAGACGTACGTTGCGCGGCGTTCGATGACCGACAAGGAGGGCAAGGCCGACGCGCAGCCGTTCCATCTGATCCTCCTCGCTTCGGATCTGGTCGGCTATCGCAATCTGTGCCGTCTGGTCACCGACGCGCACCTCGACGGCTACTACTACAAGCCGCGAATCGATCGGGAGCACCTCGCGAAGTACAGCGAGGGCCTCATCGGGCTGTCGGCCTGCCTCAACGGCGAGGTCTCGCGAGCGCTCGAAGTCGATGACTGGGATCTTGCTCGAACCATCGCGGGGGAGTACGGGGACATCCTGGGCAAGGATCGGTTTTTCCTCGAACTCCAGGACCACGGGTTGCCCGAGCAGCGTCGGCTCAACGAGCAGTTGCTCCGCCTGGCCCCGGAAACGGGTCTCCCGCTCGTCGTCACCAACGACCTGCATTACGTCCATCGCAAGCAGGCTCCGGCCCAGGACGTGCTCCTGTGCGTGGGCACCGGCAACAACCTCGACACGCCGAACCGGATGAAGTTCGAATCGGACAACTTCTACCTGAAGTCCGCGGCGGAGATGGAGGCGCTCTTCCCGGACCAGCGGGAGGCCCTGCTGAACACGCGGCGGATCGCCGAAATGTGCGACGTCACGTTGCCGCTCGGGCAGCTCCACATCCCGCATTTCCCGGTCCCGGACGGGGAATCCGTCGAGTCGTGGCTGCGGAAGGAGTGCGAGAAGGGCCTTGCCTGGCGCTACGGCACCGTGACCGCCGAGCTCACCACGCGCCTCGAGTACGAGCTCGGCGTGATCCTGTCGATGGGCTACGCGGGCTACTTCCTGATCGTGGCGGACTTCATCCGGTTTGCCCGCGAGCAGGGGATCCAGACGACGTGCCGAGGCAGCGCCCCGGGTTCCATCGTCACCTACACGCTCGGGATCACGCCGGTCGACCCGATCGCCTATGGCCTGCCGTTCGAACGGTTCCTGAACCCGGACAGGGTGACGATGCCGGATATCGATGTCGACTTCCAGGACGACCGCCGGGACGAGGTCATTGCCTACGTTTCCCGGAAATACGGCCAGGACCACGTCGCCCAGATCATCACGTTCGGCACGATGCTGGCCCGAGCGGCCATCCGGGATGTCGGGCGGGTCCTCGGACATCCGTACGGCGATGTTGATCGCATTGCCAAGGCCATCCCGAACCAGCTCGGGATCAAGCTTGACGAGGCCCTCGAGATCAGCCAGCCCCTGCGGGAGATGGTCGCCGCCGACGAGGGTGTCCGGAAGGTCATCGAGTTCGCGAAGCAGCTGGAGGGCGTGGCCCGGAACGCCTCAACCCACGCGGCCGGCGTCGTCATCAGCCGGGAGCCGCTGACCGAGATCATGCCGCTCCAGAAGGCCACCAACTCCGATTCGCTGATGACTCAGTACGAGATGCACGCGATCGAGGATCTCGGCCTGCTGAAGTTCGACTTCCTGGGCCTCTCGAATCTCACGATCCTCAAGAACGCCGTCGATACCGTGAAGAAGCACCGGAACATCGACATCGACCTGGATCACATCCCGCTCGATGATGCCCTCACATTCGAGTTGCTCGCTTCGGGCGAGACGACCGGCATCTTCCAGCTCGAGTCCGCGGGCATGCGCCGCTACGTGCGGGAGCTCCAGCCGACCTCGGTCTTCGACCTCGCTGCGATGGTCGCCCTCTACCGACCCGGCCCGATGGACAACATCCCGGCCTACATCCGCCGCAAGCACGGCCAGGAGCCCGTCACGTACCTGCATCCGCTCCTCGAGCCCTTCCTCGAGCGGACCTACGGGATCTTCGTCTATCAGGAAGACATCATGGCCGCCGCCATTGCCCTCGGCGGCTTCACCGGCCCGGAGGCGGACACCCTCGGTTACGCGATCCGCAAGAAGAAATCGGCGGTCCTCCGGGCCCAGAAGGAGAAGTTCGTCACCCAGGCTGCCGAGCGCGGCGT
>JBDTOJ010000200.1:0-17983 GCA_039933295.1 Chloroflexota bacterium | reverse complement strand
AGACGCGTTGAGCTCGGGCGTGCTTGCGCACGTTCGTCAGGGACTCCTGGACGATGCGGAACAGATGCCGCTCCGACGGCTCGGGGAGGCGCGCTTCACGGGCCTCGTCGCTCGCGGTCACCTCGACGGCGAGTTTCGAGGCCTCCGAGATCCTCGCCGCATACACCTCGATCGCACCGACCAGACCGGACCCCGGGTCGATCGCGCTGCGTAGCCCGAGGATGGCCTCGCGGACATCGACATAGATGGACCGCGCGGCGGAGGCGAGCTGGTCGAGCTGCGTCCGGGCCTCGGCCACACGTCCGTTCTCGAGCAGGCTCTCGACGGCCTGCGACTTGGTGTTCACGTATCCGAGAACCTGGGCCAGGCCGTCGTGCATCTCCCGCGCGATGCGCTCTCGTTCGTCCGCGACGGCCAGTGCTCGCAGCCGATCCTGCAGCCGATCATGCTCGAAGGCGATCGCGGCCTGGTTCGCGAGGGAGGACAACGTCTCGAGCTCATCGGCACCGTAGGCGCGCTCGCCGCGCGAAACGACCACGAGACTGCCGAAGGTCTGACCGCCAAGTTGGAGCGGGGCGACCAGGCGCGATCCACCGGTCGAAACCGCACCATGTGCCGCGTTCTCGCCGCTGGCCACTCGCTGGACCGGTTCACCAGACCCGGCATCGATGTACAGGACCGCGCCATCGGCTCCGAGCAGGAGCCGGGCCTGATCGACGATCGACTGCAGGATGGGATCAAGGTCCGTGAGGGCCGTGATTGCGAGGCTCACCCGGTGCAGCGCCCGGACGGTCGCGTTGCGCCGCTCGAGCTCGACGTTCTGGCGCGTCAACTCACCGGCCAGCGTGTCGATCCGCCGAAATGCGTAGAACGAGAACAGCGCCGCGAGGGCGACGACGACCGCGACGACAACGACCGTATCCCACGGGGCCGGCAGAGCCTCGTCAAGCGTGTTGTCGCTGAACAACTCGATGAGCCCGACCAGGATGCCCGGCAGAATCACCGTCAGCCAGCGCAATCGACCGAACACGGCATCCCCAAAACAAGGACCGTGGCCCGGGGACATCCGCAGTCTGCGGTGGCCTGGGCCAGCATAGGCCGATTGGCGCAGCAAAGCGCCACAAGGGCTGCCGAGTGCGGACTACCGAGTGTTGCGGATCGCCTCGAGCCAGGCGCCGTAGTGAATCGCGAATGCCGGCGGCAGCGGCTCCGGGGTGAACAGCCAGTCGCGATGCTCGTACGTGCGATCCCCCACGATCTCGGTCGTTTCGACGATCGGCTGCGTCGCGCCCAGATGGTGGAACCGATACCCGTGGGGCCGCAGTGCCGCCATGAGCGGCGCCTCGGTCCTGTCGGCGAGGACCTCGCAGATGATCCAGGGCCGCGTATGGGTCAGCAACTCCTGGGCGCCGGCCAAAACGTCCGGTTCGGTGGTCTCGGTGTCGATCTTGAGAACCGTGGGTCGCCGACCAAGTCGTTGAACGACGTCGTCGAGGCGCTCGATCGGTACTTCGACCGTTCCGGACGCCCTCCGAAAGCCTGCCTTCAATGAGTTCGAGCTTTCCGATGCCGTCGACAGGTAGAGCGTCGCGGTACCCGTCGTCGCCCCGAGTGCGATCACCTCGATGTTGCAGTCGAGCAGGTTGTCGGCAACGACCGAGCGGAAGGTATCGGCCACGTCAGGCGTCGGCTCGAAACCGGTGAGGCGAGTCTTGGTCGTCGATCCGGCGACGATCGAGAAGATCCCCACGTTTGCGCCGATGTCAAACGCATCCGTGCTCTCGAGGACGGAGATGGCCGCCAGGAATGCGGCCAGCGTCTCGGGCTCGTACCTGGCGACGCCGCGCTCGTCAAGGAGCCGTGGCACGAAGGATCGGTACGGTGCACTGAACTTGACCCGTGGCGGCTGGGCGGCGCTGCGAACCACGGCACCAAGCCCCTCCGGCGGCGTGGGCATCCCGAGCGAGAACCGCCGAGTCCGCGGGGCAGCACGAAGGATTCGGCCCGGCAGGATCCGCCGAAGAACGGCCTTGACCCCGGGCGGAAGGCGACGAGCAATGAATCGCCGCAGGGCCATCAAATCGGACATCCGACGGATGATAGGCGGAGGGCGGGTTGACCGTCGATTGACGAGCCGATGGGCCCGTTCGATCGACAGGGGCGATGTCGTACGCCGGTCAGCGGCGTCGCGGAGCCCTCGCGCCGGTCCGCTTCCGGATGTTCGGCGTCACGGTGTGATCCCAGGTCGGCCGATCCTGCCACCGGCCACGGGTAGGCGTTTCGTCATCGTGCTCATCGCGGATACCGGGCAGCCAGTCGGACGCGGTCCCCGCTCCGTCATCGCCGTCCGGCTCCTCGCCGGCCGGGAGCACTGTCACCGAGGCGACCTCGAAGACCGGGGCACGATCAGTGAGGGCCGCATACCGCTCGTTCTGGGAAGCTGGCCGTGCCTTGGCGGCGATCTCGAGTGCCCGGCCCACCACGACTGACTGGTCCTCCTGGAGAACACGGAGCCGGACCTGCTGAATCTCATCGCGCAGCGCCGCCGCACGCTCGAACTCAAGTTCCTTGGCCGCGGCCCGCATGTCCGCCTCCATCCGCGCGACGAGCTGCTCGACCTTCTTGAGGTCCAGCTCGACCAATCGGGCGTCGCGGGCCTCGCGCTCCGAGGTGTAGACCGTCGTCGACTCCGCCACGGACCGGAGCTGATCGTTGAGGTCACGGATCCCCTTGATGATCGTCTTCGGCTCGATTCCATGGTCGAGGTTGTACTGGACCTGGACCGCGCGGCGGCGGTTCGTCTCGTCGATCGCCGCCTTCATCGAATCGGTCATCCGATCCGCGTACATGACGACCTCGCCCCCGATGTTACGGGCCGCGCGGCCGGTCATCTGGATCAGCGACCAGGCACTCCGCAGGAACCCCTCCTTGTCCGCATCGAGGATGGCTACGAGCGTGACCTCAGGCAGGTCGATCCCCTCGCGGAGGAGGTTGATACCGACGAGGACGTCGTAGATCCCTAGCCGAAGATCCCGGAGGATCGCAACGCGCTCAAGCGTGTCCACCTCGGCGTGCAGGTACTGGACCTTGATGCCGAGCTCGCGCAGGTAGTCGGTCAGGTCCTCGGCCATGCGCTTGGTGAGCGTCGTGACGATCGAACGTTCGCCACGCTCCACGCGCTTGCGGATCTCCTCCATGAGGTCGTCGATCTGGCCCTCGGTCGGACGGACGTGGATGACCGGGTCCACGATTCCGGTGGGCCGGATGAGCTGCTCCGTGATCTGCTCGCTGCGCTCCAGCTCGTAGGGGCCGGGGGTTGCGGACATGTAGACCGCCTGGTGGACGGTCGCCTCGAACTCCTCGAACGTGAGCGGCCGATTGTCGAGCGCCGACGGCAGGCGGAACCCGAAGTCGACGAGGATCTCCTTGCGGGTCCGATCGTTCTTGTACATGCCGACGACCTGCGGGATCGTCATATGCGATTCGTCGGCGATCAGGAGCCAGTCCGGCGGGAAGTAGTCGAGCAGCGTCCAGGGCCGGCTGCCGGCGTCACGTCGCGACAGATGCCGCGAGTAGTTCTCGACGCCGGAGCAGTAGCCCAGCTCACGGAGCATTTCGAGATCGAACGTCGTCCGCTGCCGAAGTCGCGCCCCTTCGAGGGCTCGGCCCTCGGCCTCGAGCCCCGCGACGCGTTCTTCCATCTCGGCATCGATGTCCACGATCGCGGCCTGGAGCTTGTCGGCAGGCGTGACGTAGTGGGACGCCGGGTAGACATTGATGTCCTTGCGCTCGGCCAGCAGCTCACCGGTCAGCGGATCCAGTTCCGTGATCCGCTCGACCTCGTCGCCGAAGAACTCGACCCGGACGAGGCGGTCCTCCGAGGCCGGCTGGAACTCGAGGGTGTCGCCGCGGACCCGGAACTTGGCGCGTGCCAGCGCCTGGTCGTTGCGCTGGTATTGCAGATCCACGAGGTGCCGAAGGACGGCGTCCCGGCGGTATTGCCCGCCAACGCGCAGGCGCAGGACCGTCGCCCCGTAATCAACCGGCGCGCCGATGCCGTAGATGCACGAGACCGACGCCACCACGATGACATCGCGCCGCTCGAAAAGGGCGTGCGTCGCCGCGTGTCGGAGTCGATCGATCTCGTCGTTCCGGCTGGAGTCCTTCTCGATGTACGTGTCCGAGCGAGGCAGATAGGCCTCGGGTTGGTAGTAATCGAAATAGCTGACGAAGTACTCGACCGCATTCTCGGGAAAGAACTCGCGCAACTCCGCGTAGAGCTGGGCGGCCAGCGTCTTGTTGTGTGCGAGCACCAGGGTCGGGCGATTGGCGGCCTCGATCGTCCAGGCAATCGTCGCGGTCTTGCCAGTGCCCGTGGCGCCGAGCAGGGTCTGGTGCCGAAGGCCCTTCTCGAGGCCTGCCGTGAGGCGCGCGATCGCCTGCGGCTGATCACCGGTCGGCTGGAACGGGGCGACGAGCTTGAAGTCCGGCATGGCCAAAGTTTATCAGCCTCGCCCTACTTTCGAACACCTGTTCGGTGGGACGGATGGCCGTACCTGCCGGTACCCCTCGCCTATTTCGCAGTCGAGCGTGCGGCGGGAGACTCGAAAGACACTGATCGCACGGAAGGCATCTGTCGCGGCATGCGCATCCTCGCCCGGCGAGATCGGGCCAGTCGTCACCGCTCCGGGGCCGAGGGACAGAGCCTGGTCGAGTTTTCCCTCGTCCTGACACCGTTGCTGCTGATCCTCCTCGGGATCATCCAGTTCGGATTCATTTTCAACTCGTACATCACCATCGCCAACGCCACTCGCGAGGGCGCCCGAGATGGCTCCATCTATGTCTATGTGCAGGGGCAAAACAAGGCCCAGAACGACGCGGCCCGGAACGCCGCGATCAGGACCACGATTCAGAACTCGATGAACCTGCTGTCGTCGAGCGCGCCATGGTTCACGACGAGTGGTACGTGGTCCCAAACCGGCGACGTCTTCACGAACGGCGACCTGACGGTCACGTATGCCCTGCCCGCGGGGATCAACCAGAGCGACGCACGCGTGGGCCAGACGGTGACCGTCCGCGTTCGCTATCACCAGGACCTGTTGATCCCCCTGATCTCGGCCCTACTCCCCAGGGACGGCGGCGGTCGGCTCGTTCTGACGGGCGAAGTCACGATGGTCATCAACTGATGCGTCGCGTGATGCCCGGGAACCGCGCTGCAAGCCGCGGACAAGTCCTCGTGGTCTTTGCGCTCGGCCTCACGGCCCTCCTGGCGGCCGCCGGTGTTGCGGTGGATATCGGGCGGTTCTACAGCGAGCGCCGATTCCTTCAGAACGCGGCCGATTCCGCAGCGCTGGCCGCCGCGAACGCCCTGATCCGCGGAGATTCGGACGTCAACGCCAGGATCGCCGCCGAAAACACCTTGACCCAGAACTTCGGTGCTGACCCGAACGGGATCGTGCCGGCCCTGCCTCCCTCAACCCCCGTGTATGAGAGCGGCCACAGCGGCGACCCGTCCTACCTGACCAACGGCATCATCATCTCGGGCGGGACCGTTCGCGTGGCCCTGACAAACAGCATCAATTACACGTTCGGGCGCGCGATCGGGCTCGGCAACCAGCCAATCGGCGCCAGGGCCATGACGATGCTGCAGGGCGACCTCCTGCCGATCGCCGTTCGGCGGTTCGTGAACACGCCAGGTCCGAATGCGACCGCCACGTACCCCTGTTCGGACAATCCGAGCTGGTTCACGGACTACTTCGCCACCGCCGTCACGTCATGCATGGGCACCGAGACAGACCCGAGCCTGCGATCCGCTCCGAACGCCGGCGTCGCCTTCAACGCCGCCGATCCGGGAGCTGACACCACGAATCATGGGCCGGTCCTCGCGATCCTCGGGCAGGGGGCCCAGCCCGGCAATGCCGCGGACTTCCGGGGTTTCGTGGCCCTCGACATCCGCAACTTCCAGGCCGTCGGGTCGCAGCTCTATTACAACGGCGTCGCCGCATCCACGAACGCCAACACCCTCAAGGCCACGGAGGCCGGCTGGATCGCAACTGGCTATCCCGGGCCGATGTTCCCGTCAATCGTCTCCCCGCCAGACCCGAACGACCAGGTCGCGATCATGTCCGGCAACTCGACCGGAATCGTCATCACCGCCGTCACGTCGCGCTATGCGCTCGGCGACGAGATCCTCGTGGCCGTCTACCCGGGCAACGTCATGGCCATTCCGGACTTCACGATCACGCCGCCGGGCGAGATCGACTTGCCCGCGAGCGGCACAACCGCGAACGCCGGCAGCCTCAAGGTGTCGCGTAATCAGGCCTTCTCGGGCGTCGTGACCCTGTCGACCCTGGCCGACCTCCTCGATCCGCAGAATCCGCTCACCACCGGCGCGCTGAGCGGCGGCGCGTCCTCGATCACCTACAACCCGAACCCGGCTACACCGTCGCTTGGTTCCGGGGCAAACGTCGCCCTCACGAACATCGTCACCTCGGGCGCGACGCCGGGGATCTACACCATCTGGGCGCAGGGTCAGGCTGGCAGCCCGTACCTCACGACCAAGGTCCAGCCGATGATGCTGAAGATCGGGACGGTCACCCGCGATTTCGTGTTCACGTCCGACGCCTCGACCTTCGATGTCGCGAGCGGCGCCGCCGCCTCGTTCAACCTCCAGCTTCAGAACGCGCCGAACAAGAACACGAACTTCGGCAACCCGGTGACGCTTTCGGTGGACACGCCGCTGCCCGCGGGCATCGGATCGATCTCGTTCTCCTCGGCCAGTGTCTCGCCCAGTAAGAACGGCACCGCTTCGACCCTGACGATCAACACCGGAACGATGGCACCCGGCCTCTACCCACTCACGGTCCGAGCGACCGGCATGAACGGGGATTCCCCATCCCGGAAGGTCACGCACCTGATCCAGGCCACGTTGAACGTCGGTGGTTCCGGCAACGGCAACCAGGAGTACGTCGACATCTCGGGCTTTGCCGTCATGCGCATCGCGGCGATCGACGCCAACACCATCTCCGCCTACGCCATCACGCCGGTGCTTACCGACATGAACGACCCCCAGCTACGTCGCGGTCAGGCGGCGCGGCTGGTGCCCTGGAACTAGCCGACGGGGCACGGCTCTAGCGGGCGCCTGAGCGCCCACACCTGGGGAGGTAGCGACATATGGAAATGGAATATCGGGACAGCGGTCGCCGCGGCAAGGTCATCATCGTCCTCGGCCTGATCCTGGCGATCCTGGCCGGAGGTTCGGCCTTCTTCCTCATCAATGCTGCCCAGCAGAGCGCCGGTCAGGGCAACCTGCAGATGGTCTCGGTTGTCGTCGCCGCCAGGGCCATCCCGGCCCGGAAACCGATCGAGCCCGCCGATCTGGCCGTCCGCGAGATCCCGCTCGATGCGACCAACAGCGAGGGCGTCGTCACCAAGCCGGTCGACCTGATCGGCAAGGTCCTCGCCGTCACCGTGCTCAAGGACCAGATGGTCACGACGAACCTCGTGGCATCGAGTTCGGGCGGCGGCGGCTTCTCGATCCTCGAACCCAACGAAACCGTCGGGCCCGATTCGGAGGCCTGGCGTGCCGTCTCGCTGACGATCCCCGAGGATCGCGCCGTCGGCGGGCTGCTGCAGCCCGGCCAGACCGTCGACATCTTCGTCACAGCCACGGTCAACGTGCCGCTCGAGCTCACGACTGCCGGCAAGTACTACACGGATCGATCAACCAAGATCACCTACCAGGACATCGTGATCCTTGCCCGTTCGGGCACCTTCTACGTGATCCGGGTGTCGCTCGCGGTCGCCGAGGAGATCAGCCACCTCCAGGCGAGCGGCAATGCCTCGTTCAGCGCCGCACTCCGGCCGGAGCTGGACGTGCGGACGGTCGATGCCTCGAAACTCGGCTCGACCACCAACCTCATCATCACCAAGTACGGCCTGCCGATCCCGGAGACGTACCCGGCCGGCGGCGGTGCGTTTGCCACGCTGCCACCAATCCAGCCCACGCCCGCACCGTCCGCGGCGCCGTCACCGACGCCGTAGCGTCCGACGGTCGGGCCCGCATTCGACGCGCCGCTGACCCGGCGCACCTCCCCGCCACCCGGTCCCTCGTGGGCCGGGTGGCGTCTGTTGCTCAGGACTGGTCCCGGATCCTCGGGCCGTCGTCGGTTGCCCCCGCCAGCGCCGCCGCATAGGCTGCCGCCACCCCGATCCGGGTCGCTTCAAAGGTGCGGCTCGTATCAATGACCCGAGTCGCCACGGGCTCGACGACGTCCAGAAGCTGCGCCTGGGCTGCGATTCTCGAGGCGGCATCGCTCGAAGTCATGCCCCGCATCGCGAGTCGCTCAAGTTGCATGTCCGGTTCGCAGGTCACGAGCCAGACCTCGTCGCACGCGTTCGCCAAGCCGCCTTCCACGAGCTTGATGGCCTCGATGACGATGGCGTCGGCGGCTGCGGACTCTGCTCGGGCCATCGATGCGAGAATCGACCTGCGCACCGCGGGATGGACAATCGCCTCGAGTCGCGCGAGATCGGCCGGATGAGCGAAGACGATCTTCGCCAGGGCCGCCCGGTCGAGACCACCCGAAGGGCTCAGGATCGCGGGGCCGAATGCGTCGATGATCGCGGAACGCGTCCCCACGTCGTCCTCGGTCACCGCTCGCGCCACGGCATCAGCGTCGATGACAACGGCCCCCATGTCCCCGAGCCAACCCGCGACGGTTGACTTGCCGCACCCGATGGGCCCCGTGATCCCGATCCGGACCGTCACGGTGCACGCTCCTCCAGGCTGAGCCAGGCATCCTCGGCCGCGGCCAGTGCCGCCTCGACATCCGCGAGCTCACTCGTGATCCGGCGAAGCTCGACGAAGTTCGCCTGGATGCTCGGATTGCCCGTCGCGAGCTCCAGGTGACTCTTGCGAAGGCCGAGGCGCGTGAGTTCGCCATCAACCGCTTCCCGCTGCTTGCGGTACGCATCTTTGGACAGCTTGGGCGGTCTCGCCGCGGTCGATGCCTTTGCGGTGGCAGGCCGGCGAACCGATTGGCCCATCCCTGTGGGCGTGGCTGGTTGTGCGGCTCCGTTCCCGTCCGCGGCCGCATCTGTACCGCCGGCGGTCGAGGCGGCCTGTCGACCTCGATGCGCACCGGCGCCGGCCGGCGGGTGCAGCCGGTGGCGCTCCGTCTCGACGGCCGCAGCCACGGTCCAGCCGCCCGCCACGGCGTCCCGCCACGCCCGATAGCCACCT
This sequence comes from Chloroflexota bacterium, assembly GCA_039933295.1. Taxonomy (GTDB): domain Bacteria; phylum Chloroflexota; class Limnocylindria; order Limnocylindrales; family CSP1-4; genus UBA5189. Next base: position 8,739 of record JBDTOJ010000200.1, on the reverse strand, counting down.
TCGAACGTGGCGACCTGCCCGCCGTCGACCACCCATAGTCGATCGCAGACCGTATCGAGGAACCGACGATCGTGTGAGACCACGAAGATCGTGGCTGGGCTGTCGCGCAGGAAATCCTCGATGGCCTCGCGCGCGCCCACATCGAGGTGGTTCGTAGGCTCGTCGAGGAGTAGCACGTTCGCGGGCGTGATGCCCAGCAGCGCGAGCTCGAGGCGGCTGCGCTCGCCGCCAGACAGAAGCCGCACTTCCTTGAAGGCATCGTCGCCGCGGAACAGGAACCGGGCGAGGTACGCGCGCGCCTCGCCATCGGTGACGCGCGAAGCTTCGAGCATGGCATCCAGGACCGTCGCCCCCGGGATCCCCGCTGCACGGAGCTGCGCCAGGTAGCCGAGCTGAACGCCATTACCGAAGACGATGTGCCCATCGAGTGCCGGCAGGTCCCCTGCGACGGTTCGGAGGAGGGTCGTCTTTCCCGCACCGTTGGGACCCACGATCCCGATCCGGTCCCCCCGTTGCGCGGCCAGGAACGGCGCGTGTGCAACCTTGGTTACGGTTCCGCCCGTTGCCAGCGCCGGCAGGTAGCCCACCGAGAGATCCGTGATCCGGACGACAATCTCGCCGGATCGAGCAGGACCGGTCCCGAGCAGTGCGGCCTGCGGCAACTTGAGCTTGCGTGATGCCTTCGGCGCGCTGACGTCGGACGCCTGCAGCCGCTCGAGGCGCGCCTCGTGCTCATGCATCTTCGAGAACTTGCGATGGCTCCGGTAGCGCTGGATCAGCTCGCGCTCGCGGGCGATCGAGGCGCCGTGCACGTCGGCGTCCTTCACGGCCCGGGCATCGCGTTCGATGCGCTGGCGGTGGTACGACTGGTAGTCGCCGCGGAATACGGTGATCCGCCGATCCCGCAACTCCCAGATTCGGGTGACGCTCCCGTCGAGGAACGCCCGATCGTGGGACGCAACGAGCAGCGACCCCGCGCGACGTCGGAGATGTTCCTCGAGCCACTCCATCGCGCCGAGATCGAGGTGGTTCGTCGGCTCATCGAGCAACAGCAGGTCCGGATCGGAGATCACGAGACGGGCCAGGGCGGCGCGCGTCTGTTCGCCACCCGATAGTTCCGTCGGTGCGCGGAGGACCTCGTCGAGCGTGAAGCCCAGCCCGGACAGCGCCTCATCGACGCGCTGGTCGAGCGTGTACCCGCCGAGGACATCGAACCGATGCTGGAGATCGGCATAGCCGGGCTCCGCCACGCGCCCGTCCCGCTCGAGCGCGGCCAGCTCGTCGGCCATGGCCTCGAGATGCGCCGCACCGTGACGCACCGCGGTCCGCACGTCGGGCGATGCCATGAAGGCCTCGTCGAAGTGCGCTTCCTGGGCGAGGATGCCCAGGCTCAGGCCACGTTTGCGATGGACGGACCCTTCGTCCGGCTCGTCGAGCCCGGCCGCGATCCGGAGCAGGGTTGTCTTGCCAGCGCCATTCGGGCCAACCAGGCCGACGCGATCGCCGAGGGCGAGAGCGACCTCGATCCGGTCGAGGATCACGAACGTGCCGACCTCGCGGGTCACGCCCGACAGACGCAGGATCGACATCAGCCCCGTCCCGCCGACGCTCGGGCCCGGGCTCGTCGCTGGGCAGCCGCTCGGCGTGTCCGTTCGGCGCGAGCGCGCGCTGTTGCCTCGGTCGCTTCGCGCTCGGCGGCCGTGCGACCCAGTGATTCGGCGCCATCGAGCTCGGTCCAGCGACGACCCTTGCGGCCCGGGCGGCCTGAGCTCGCCCCTGCCCCCGACCTGGGTCCGGCCCCGGACCCCGGGCGCGGCGTCATCTCGCGCAGGATGGCGGCCGCGGCCTTGCGATCCGCCGGCGAGAGTCGCTGGCACCACGAACAGAAATGCGTTGCCCGAGCACCGATCACGATGCGGCGGATCGGGCGCCCGCAGCGCGCGCATGGCTCGCCCGCCCGCTGATAGACGAGGAGATGCTCCTGCATCGATCCATCGCCTTCGGGTGCCGTGTAGTCGTCCACCGAACTGCCGCGACGAACGATGGCCTCGGCCAGGATCCGACGGAACTCGACATACAGGCGCCGTTCGTCGGCCGGATGGAGCGAGGCCGCGGACCGGAGCGGGTGCAGACGGGCGGCCCAGAGCGCCTCGTCCGCGTAGATGTTGCCGATGCCCGCCACGAACGACTGATCCAGCAGGAGAGGCTTCAGGCGACCGCGTCGCGCGCGCAACCGGCTGCGGAACACGCGGAGCGTGAAGGCGTCGTCGAGCGGTTCTGGTCCCGTGCCCGCGAAGACCGCCGCGCCGCCCAGCTCGCGCACCGCCTCGCCGGTCTCACGATCGACGGCATACAGGCCGATCTTGCCGAACTTCCGGATGTCCCGGAAGCGGAGATCCCGCCCGTCACGGAACGAGATCACGAGGCGAACGTACGGGTCCAGCGGCGTGGCTCGCGGCACCACGAACAATTGGCCGGTCATCTTGAGATGGATCGTCAGCACCGCGTCACCGGACAGGCCGATGACCAGTTGCTTGCCCCGCCGGCCGACCGTCTCGATTCGGCGGCCCGCCAGGGCCGCGCCAATCGCCTCCGGAGCATGCGTGCGCAGGGTCCCGTGCCAGAGGCTCGTGGCATCGGTAATTTCGGCATTGAGGACGAGGCCGCGGAGGTCACGCGCGACCGTCTCCACCTCGGGAAGTTCGGGCACGTCAGGTTCCCGGCGCCTCGCCGGCTTCGGCGAGGACCGCATCCGTGCGCGAGACGGGCAGCATCGATTCCCAGTCGTCACCGACCTTCACGTCCACGGTGAGCGGCACGTCGAGGGGAAGGGCGTTCTCCATGACCTCGCGCAGGATGGGGATCAGCCGATCAACCTCGTCGCGCGGGACCTCAAGGAGGAGCTCGTCGTGGACCTGGAGCAGTGGCCGGGCTCGAAGTCCCTCGGCTGTCAGCCGCTGATCCAATCGGATCATGGCGATCTTCACGATGTCCGCAGCGGTTCCCTGGATCGGCATGTTGATGGCCATGCGCTCCCCTGCCCCGCGCAGGGCCGCATTGGCCGCGTGCAGCTCCGGGATCTGCCGTCGCCGACCCAGAAGCGTTGAAACGAACCCGTCCCGTCGGGCGGTCTCCTTGATGTGGAGCATGTAGTAGCTGATCCCGGAATATGCCGCGAAGTACGAGCTGATGAACTCCTGGGCCTCCTGGCGGCTGATTCCCGCCCGGCTCGACAGCCCGAAGTCACTCATCCCGTAGGCAAGGCCGAAGTTGACCATCTTGGCCATCGATCGTTCGTCGCCCGTGATCTCCTCAGGTGCCTTGTGGAGGACACGAGCCGCCGTCTCACGATGGATGTCGGCCTTGCGCGCGAATGCCTCCCGCAGGTGCTCGTCGCCCGAGACGTGGGCGATGATCCGGAGCTCGATCTGCGAGTAGTCGGCGGCCACCAGGACGAGGTCGGGGCCGCCGGCCACGAACGCGCGACGGATCCGTCGGCCGAGTGGCGTCCGGATCGGGATGTTCTGGAGGTTCGGGTCGGAGGAGGACAGACGTCCGGTCGCCGCCACGGCCTGATGGAACGTGGTGTGCACCCGCCCGTCGTCGGCGATCAGCGCGGGCAGCGCCTCGACGTAGGTCGATCGAAGCTTCGTGTAGGTGCGCCAGTCGAGTACCGGCTGAACGGCCGGATGCACGTCCACGAGCTCCTCGAGGACCGAGGCATCGGTCGAGTAGCCCGTCTTGGTCTTGCGGCCCTTGGGTAGTTGCAGCTCGCCAAACAGGACGTCCCCGAGCTGCTTCGGGGAACCGATGGTGAATTCGTGGCCGACGGCATCGAAGATCGCTCGCTCGAGGCGCGTGATCTCGGCGGCGAACTCGCGATCCAGGACCGCGAGGGCCTCGAGATCGACGGCCACGCCGATCGCCTCCATTCGCGCCAGCACCGGAACGAGCGGCAGCTCCATGTCGCGGAACAGGTTGGCGAGACCCTCGGCTTCGAGCGCCGTCTCGAGCGGCTCCCGGGCTGCCAGTGCCGACAGTGCCTCCAGCCCCACACGCTTCACAGCCTGGAGTTCCTTGACCGGCGGCAGGACCAGGTCCAGCCGCTCAGCCACGACGTCCGCGATCGTCTGCGAGCGCAGAGCCGCGTTCAGCAGGTACGAGGCGAGCTGCGTGTCGAACGCGACCGGTGTCGCATGCCCGGTCGTGTCCCCGGCGAACCGCGCGACGAGGAGCGGCTTCGCCTCGTGGGCAACGATCGGGACCCCGGCGGCTTCGAGCATCACGCGCAGGCGGTCGCCATCCGCACCCTCGGCCGCGACGACCCGACCATCCGTGCCGGCGAGCGCCAGCGCCAGTGTCGAACCGGAACGAGGACGGGGATCGTCCTTCAGGAGCGCCGCGCCGATCATCGGCTGAGCGGCGATCCACGGCGCGAGACCCTCGAGCGTCGCCGCCCCATGAACCTCGATTCGGCCCGGATCCTCGATCGTGGCGGCCAGTGCGGTAGCCAGATCGTCGAAGCGCTCAGTCGCACGCTCGGTTCGTGGGGATCCTCCGTCCCGGGTCGCGCCCGTCGTGATGTCGAAATCGAGTGACAGCTGGAGTCCGGCACCAGACGCGGGTGCTGCCGGCACCGGCGAGCTGCGAATCGGCCGACCGCTCCCCCATCCGCTCGGGCGCTCCGTGCCGACTCGGGCCGAGGGAACGGTCGCGTTGGCGGCTCGCAGCGCATCCGCCGCGTCCGTTGCCGATTCCCCGCGCAGGGCCGGCAACCGATCCAGAAGGCTCCGGAACTCGTACTCCCGGAACAACCGGATGACCTCGTCGCGGTCGTATTCGCCAAGCCGGGCGGCGTCGAGGTCGAGCTTCACCGGGAGGTCCCGGATGATCGTCGAGAGCTCCTTGCCCAGCTCGACCTGGTCGCGGAATTCGGACAACTTGTCCCGAAGCTTGTCCGGCTTGACCTCGTCGAGCCGGGCGTACACCGCATCGAGGTTGCCGTACTCGCGAATGAGCTTCGCCGCGGTCTTCTCGCCGACCCCGGGCACACCCGGAATGTTGTCGGTGACATCGCCCTTGAGGGCCTTGTAGTCGATCATCTGGGTCGGCAGCAACCCGTACCGCTCGTCGATCTTCGCGGGGTCGTACAGGATCGTGTTCTCGACGCCGGAGCGCGTCGTCATCAATCGAACGCGATCGCTGACGAGCTGGAGCATGTCGAGGTCGCCCGTGACGACCGTGGTGTCCAGCCCGAGCGCCTCTGATTCGACCGTCAGCGTCCCGATCACATCGTCCGCTTCGAACCCGGCGAGCTCGTAAACCGGGAGTCGCAGGGCCTTGACCACCTCGCGCACCTTGGGGAACTGGTCTCGCAGGTCATCCGGCATCCGGGTGCGCGTTGCCTTGTATTCGGCGAATCGCTCGTGGCGGAAAGTCGGTCCGGGTAGATCGAAGGCAACCGCCACATAGTCCGGCCGGATGTCCTGAATTCCGCGCAGGACGATGCTGCAGAACCCAAAGACCGCGTTGACGAGCTCGCCCTTCGAGGTTGAGAGGGGCGGGAGCGCGAAATATCCGCGGTAGATGAGCCCGTTGCCGTCGAGCAGCATCAGGCGTTCCATCGGCGAGCCTCAAGGAATGTCCGCAGGCTGCGGGACGTGGGCTCCAGTGTACCGGGGCAACCGCGCTCGACTCGGGCGCGGGACCGCGGTGACCTTCGCGAGTCACGGAACCGTGGTGACATTCCCGGGTCCCGGAACCGCCGCCTCCTCTGGATTGGGCGGCTCAGCGCACCCGCAGCGCGACCCGGCGCAGGATGAGCAGCGCAGCGCCGGTCGAGACCAGCGCCAGCCCCACGATTGACCACGGCATGTGCTTGCCGATGGATTCAAGGGTCTCGTTATCCCGTGACGTCTTGCCTCCATCGCCGGCAGGAGGCGTTCCGCCGGCATCGTTCGGCGCGACGGTTCCGGTTGGCGCACCAAGGTAGCCGGGAGCCCCTGGTCCCGCCCCGCTCGCGGATGGACTGGCCAGATCCTGGATGGAGACGCCGCGGGACGGATTGAGGGCCGCCTCCGGAGCCGAACTGGCCGCTCCACCAGGGAACATCAGGGATGGGCCACTCAGCACGATGACAGCAAGCCCGAGGGCCATCAGCGCCCCCGCTGCCGGTTGGATCACCGACCTTCGGACCTCGCCGAACGGACGGACGAGCAGACGAAGCCAGTGACCCCGCGTGAGCCGGCGCGCGTCAGCCGTCGTGAGGCGGAAGTCTCGGTGAAGTGCCGCTGCGTCCGGTGGCAGGACACGGACCGCGGCCATGATCGAGCGCAGGTCGTCGTTGAGGAGCTGGCAAGATTTGCACGTCGAGATCAGGATCTGCGCGGTTTCACGCTCACGGCCAGCGGCATCGCCCGATGCGAAGGCGGCGATCGCGAGGCGTTCGTGGCCAGCGTGATCCCCGGAGGCGGATGAGATCAGATGATTCGAAGTCATGTCTCCCGATTGACGGGCTGACATCCCGAATGGTTCCTCAGGGTCCCGATCGTCGGTTGCGCCGCGAGCCCAGGATCAGGCCGATACCGGCCACGAGGGCGGTGGCCCCGACGAGCGTGACGAGGTTGAAGGCGGGCATGGCGTGGGGCCCCTCGCCAGTGCCGACGGCCAGGCTGCGCTCGGGCTGAACCGACGCCTTGACCGCCGCGGACGTCGCCTCCGCGGCCGGTTGTAGAGGCCCAGGCGAGGCCGTCGTGTAGCCCTGATCGTTTCCGGCGCTCGATGATGCCGCGCCAGCAGCCCCAATGCTCAACGGCGCCCCGGCCGTCCCGGCAGCCCCGAGGAAGTTCAGCGGGAATGCGGAGATCAGGACTCCGACCAGCCCGAATGTGGCGAGCGCGATTCCGGCCCCACGCATCCAGGAACTGGGCGCGAACGCCGAACCCAGCCGAGAACCGGCGCCGCCCCTGATTCGCGCCGCATCCTCGGATGTCAGACGGAAGTCCCGGGGCGCAGGGGCGCCACCGCCCGCAAGCACCGAACCAATCGCTGTGACCGAGGCGGCGATCGCCCGCAGGTCGTCCGCGATCAGCGCGCAGTCACCGCAGGACGCCACGAGGGATCCCGCCCGGGCCACGTCTGCGCCCGCCAGATCACCGGCTGCAAGCCCGGCGACCAACTCCAGATCGTGGGCACTGTGGGCGGAGGCCCGGTTCTGATCACGCACGGAACAGGTCCATCTGGTCGGCAAGGCACTCGCGCAGGGCAAGGCGTCCACGGTGAATGCGTGACTTGACGGTGCCGAGGGAAACGCCGGTCATACCGGCGATCTCCGCATAGTCGTAGCCCTCGACATCGAACAGCACGATAGCCGACCGCTGGTCATCGGTGATCTGCGCGAGGGCGGCATTCAGCGCGCGGTGGCGCTCCGCCTGCATCGTCGTCGTGACCGGGTTGTCCGTATCAGGCGCTGGCGGCTGCCAGCTGTCGTCCTCGAATTCCGGATACGGATCGGCCGGCCGGCGCTTCTTGAGCCGTTGCGCATCCATCGCGGCGTTGATCGCAATGCGGCTGAGCCAGGAACGCACGGACCCGCCCCGAAACGCGGCCATGTTCCGATAGGCGGAGAAGAAGGCCTCCTGGACGGCGTCGGATGCCTGATCCCGATCCGGAACCATCCGCACGACCAGGGCGAACAGCATGTTCTGATAGCACAGGACGAGATCGTTGAAGGCTTCGAGGTTCCCGCCCCGCGCCTGTTCCATGAGGATCAGATCGCGCCGCTGGACGGGGTCATCGGAGGCCGTTGTCGAGCGGCGATCCTCCACGATCTGGGGGGTCCTCCGGGCAGCGAGACTGAAGCGGCGCGAGTCTAGCATCGGCTCTCGCAGGACGCGGCGTGCGCGGGTCCGGTTCCCACGGGATAGCATTCCTCGCAACCCACCCGCGCCGGAGTGGCGGAATCGGCAGACGCGACGGTCTCAAACACCGTTGGGGGCAACCTCATCCGGGTTCAAGTCCCGGCTCCGGCACCAACGCCCTGAGTTCACCGGGCCCGTTCGGCTTCCCGTCGTAACAGACCGAGGGCGGTCGCGTCCTACATCCGTTCCAGAGCGATGCGGATGGAGGTTCCTGTGAGATCAGGAGTGCGACCAACGATGATGGGTATCGCGGCGGCCCTGCTCTTTGCGTCGACGGCACTTGCGGACACTTGCTGCGCGAACCTGTCCGTCGGGCTTGATCCTCAGTCTGCCAAGTCGGGGGACACCGTTCGCCTTACCGGGATGGAGTGCCGGAACGCCGACAACACCGGCCCGCTGCCGCTGAACCTGGTGGCATTCTGGCTGGCTCCCGGCCGGCGGCCTGCCGCGGATCCGGCAGATGTCCCCGGCCTCGGCCTGCCGGCACCGGATCTCCCGCCCGTCGACGAGTGGCTCTCTTTCCAAAGCGCACCAACATTCGACTCGACGAACAGTGGGGACGCGACGATCACCGTCCCGGATCTACCCCATGGTTTGTATCAACTCTGGTGGCGCTGCGAAAACGGCGGAGGACCAGGAAGCGGGATCCACTATTCGACGGGCCCCAGGCTCGCGCTCGGCGTTCCGCCGGACACCGCAACAGGACCGGCCAGTTCGTTCGGTTCCTCAGATTCCGGCGGCGACCCACCGTGGCTCGTCATCGCACTAGGTGCCGCCGCCTTCATGGTCATGTTTCGTTGGTCGCCAGCAAAGCCTCGCG
>JBDTOJ010000199.1:0-11084 GCA_039933295.1 Chloroflexota bacterium | reverse complement strand
ACGAGGCCAAGGTCCCGTTCCGCCCGACCAGCGGCAAGCCGGTTTACTGCTCCGACTGTTTCCGGACGATGCGGGGCTAGTTCTCTCCTCTCGGCGCGCGGGCCCACTGGGGGTCCGCGGAAACCAGAGTCCAAGACACGACCCGGGCAGTCAGCCGGCCCGGGTCGTTGTGATTCCCGGGGATTGACACCCCACCGAATTCCGCCACGCTGTGATCATGGCAGCGAGTTGCGCGCGATCCATCGGAGGCCGAGCGTTGAGGCCTCACCCGACTGGTAATTGCAGGACCGCGGCTGGTTGATCGAATGACCGCGCGCATGTCCGCGCCTCGGCCGGCGCACTTGATCGGCGGAACGCGCCTCGTTGGACTCCTCGCGCTCGTGGTTCTGGTGTCGTCGTGCCGCATGGACGGCGTCGTACCGGATTCACAGATGACGCTCGACGTAGCAAACGGGACCGACATCAGGCTGGAACTCGTCGTCAACGGTCACGTCGTTGCCGCGTTTCCACCGGGCGGAGCCGTGGAACTGGCCTCCGACAAGCTCCCGCAGCTTCCGTGGGATGCCGTCGTTCGGTTTCCCGATGGGCGGGGGATTGTCGCCTTGATCGTGCGGTCGGGGGACATCGTCGCGACGTCCACCAGCAGCAAGGGGGACGGAGCCAGGGTCGACCTCTCATGCGGGCGCATCGATATGTGGTCCGGCCCGCCGATGTCCGGGCCGATCCCGGGCGACGGAACCCCAGGGGACTGCAATCCTTAGACACCGAACCGAGCCGGGAGTCGGCCCGATCGCTCAGCCGTAGCCACCCGGGAGGAATCCGAATGATTCAGGCGATCGCGGAACACCTTGAGCGCCGAAGTACCGCCTTCCTCATCGTTCTGGTGGCCGTCGTCGGTGCTGTCGGGCTCTACGTTGGTGCCGGCCAGGCACGCGTGTTTGTCCACACGGCCGTTCCGGTTTCGGCGCCGGGCGCAATTTCGGTCGAGGCAGACGGGTGGACTTACGCCATACCGCTCGACGGCGTGAGGTGGGGTAGACGCCTCGAATTTCTGGCATGACAGTGGGCGACCCGAGTGTCTTCCTGCGACAGGCACATCGAACCCGATCACCTTCGGCACCGTCAATGTGTCCACGGAGGGCATGACATGGCGGCCGGTCGTGTGGGTCTCATGTCGAGGCGTTCTGATCGACGGAGGCTAGTGGTCGGCGTGACTTCGAAATGACGGTGAGGCGACCCCGTTCGTTTGCCGTGCCAACCTCCTAGGTCTAGCCGTTGCCCTCGAGGCGGAGGGTTGATGATTCGTCACGGTGCGAGCCGCTGGTCCCGACGTGCGTGTCGCCGATCTCGGCGCCGTTCTTGATCACGTAGACCAGGGCCATGGCGTGGCCCCGGCCCAGACCGAAGTCTTCCCAGACGGCTGTCAGATGCGAACGATCATCACGATCGCGATCACGGTCACGACGACCCCGGTGGCCTGGAAGATGCCAGATCGTGCGATCTGTCGCCCGGAGATCGACCGGCGCACTTCCTCACTCGCTCCATTCATCGATCGAACCGCTGTGGCCCCGGTCCGACCGATGGCCAAGCTTGCGATCAAACTCACGAGTCCGAGGATCCCGAACGGCCCGTCGATCGGATGTTTCGTGCCCGGGTCTCCCAGGCTGGTTGCGATGACGGGAACCATCACGCCGAGCATGGCCATCGCGACGATGAACGAGATCGAGATGGGCACGAGCGCCGCGTTCAAGCTCGGCCGGTTGCGCACGATCATCGCGACCCCGACGAGGGCACCCGCCACTGCCGGAACGGCGGCGAGGAGCGAATCGTTCGGTCCAATTGTGGCCGCGAGCATCACGGCCAGCAGGCCGACCACGACACCGAGCACGCCCAGACCTGTGCAGAACGCCATCAGCACGATGGCCAGGCCGCGGCTTGTTGGAACGCTGCCATCGATGGGCTCGGAGGTTGGGTAGGTGCCGCTCATCAGCAGGCCGATTCCCATGGAGGCCCCGAACGTGGCGAGGCCGGTCATCACCAGCGGACCCATGGGTACCTCCAGCATTCGAATCGCCGGGAGTGCGGACTCGGCGCATTGACCAACCTACGCCGCTGGAACATGCCCCGCGCGACGATCTTGCGCTAGGATCCCCGGCATGACGACTTCACTGCTCGCCGATGCCTTCGGCCACCACACCTGGGCGACCCTTCAGGTCATCGATACTTGCACCAAGCTGACGCCTGAGCAGCTTGGGTCAAGCGTGCCGGGCACCTACGGTTCGATCATCGACACGATCCGCCACACGGCGGGAGGCGACTCCGGATACCTGTTCGCCCTGACCGGCGGTCGGGTGAAGGAGATCGACGAAGACTCGATGGACCTGGCCCAGCTGCGGGCGACGATCGAAGCAAACGGCGTCTCCTGGATGGAATTCCTGGCGCAGAATCCTGACCCCGAGACCACCGTCACGCGGCATCGCGATGACGGATCGGACAGCCTTGCGCCACTCGGCATCCGGCTTGCGCAGGCGATCCACCACGGGACCGACCATCGAAGCCAGATCTGCACGGCCCTCACCAACCTTGGCATCGAGCCGCCGGCCATCGATGTCTGGGACTTCGCCTCGAAAGACGGCCGGCTCAGCGAAACGCCACCAAGGACCTGACGAGTCAACGAACCCAACGACGAACTGACGAGGACCATCAGTCGATGCGGGATGCTGACCACGGCGCGTTTGTTCTCGGCCCGGGTGAGGGGCGATCGATCGACATGGGCACCTTCGCGATGTCGGTCAAGGCGTCGGCAGAGGAAACGGCAGGGACGTTCTCCCTGCTCGAGGCAACCGAACCCGCCGGATTCGGGCCGCCGATGCACATCCACCATGATGCTGCCGAGGCGTTCTACGTCCTTGCCGGTTCCTACCGGATCTTCCTCGAGGATGACCAGTACGCCTGCCCGGCTGGCTCGTTCATCTTCATTCCGGCCGGACTCCGTCACGGCTTCCAGGTGGGCGATCAACCCAGCCGGAAGTTGAACCTGTACAGCCCCGCGGCCATGGTCGGCTACTTCGATGAGCTCGCAGCAGCCGTCGGTTCGCCGGACGCCGATTCCGCGGCGCTCGAAGGGATCGCCGAGCGCTACGGAATGGAAATCACCGGGCCTGTTCCCGAGGGTTACCGCTAGCTCTCGACCGTGGAGGCCCCGCCCCTGGAGTGATCGAGCTCATTCATCAAGCCGGGGTCGTCCACGCACGGCCGAACGGCCAAGTCGACGGATAACGGACACCGCCACGCTCGTCCACAGCGCTACTCATTAACCAGATGGATCGCGGTGGCTGGAGCCTCGCTTGCGCCGCCCCGGACTTCAGGCCGCGCCGCCCCCGTGGCCGCGCCCGCCGAGGAGCCCCAGATCGAATTTGCGCTCCTGGCCGTGGATGAGGCGATCGATGTTGTCGGCGTGCGCAAGCCAGATGAGCGCCGGGCCAACCACAGCCCACACGAGGTAGGCCGGCGGCACGGCCCCGGAAGCCACCGCCCAGATCAGCAGCATGGCCGGGAGCATCGCGGCGGACCCGAGCAGGGATCCAAGCGATACGTACCTGGTGACGAGGATCACGGCAACGAAAACCGGCGCCGCGATGAGGATCGCGATCGGCTGGATCACGAGCATGGTTCCGACGCCGGTGCCCACCCCGCGTCCGCCGTGGAAGCGGAGAAAGACCGAATGCGAGCTGCCGATGACGGCGGCACCCGCGCACAGCACCTCGGCCAGGGGATCGCCGTTCGTCACCAGGCGCGCCAGCAGGACCGGCATGGCGCCCTTTCCGAGGTCGCCGATCACGACGAGCACGGCCCATTTGCGCCCTAGGGCTCGCAGTGCGTTGGTCCCGCCCGTCCGGCCCGATCCGATGGTCCGAGGATCGACCCCGCCACTCGCCCGGGCGACGAGGACTCCGAACGGAATCGATCCCGCGAGGTAGGCGAGAATCATCAGCAGCCCGCGCTGGAGATTCGGGTCCAAGGCGTCCCTTCCGTCGGCTCCGAGGGTCTGCAGCATCCCGAAAACGGGACCGGTGAACACCCGGACTTCGGCCGAGTCTAGCACCGGCAAGGGACCGCTCGCGGTCGGCGCGTTTGCGCCTTCATCGATGGCCCGCGTACCATCGTGGCCAATGACATTCCTGCCCGGTCGGCATCGTTCCAGGCGAGCCGCCGCCGCCGATATCGGGCATTTCGCGGCCGAACCGGAGTCTCGCTGACCATGGCCGTCGGTTCGTCCAACGACTTCGATCTGATCGTCCTCGGCGCCGGCACTGGGGGTTACAGCGCCGCTTTCCGGGCTGCCCAACTGGGTCTGCGCGTTGCGCTCGTAGACGAGGGCAAGATCGGTGGGACCTGCCTCCATCGCGGGTGCATTCCAACCAAGGCGCTCCTCGAATCCGCGGCGTTCGCGGATCGAATCAAGCATGCCAAGGACTTCGGGCTCGATCTCCCCGGCGACTCTGTCGTCGACTACGCGCGGATGGCCGCTCGTCGCGACCAGGTCGTGAAGCGGATGTGGACCGGGCTCAAGACGCTGGTGGACAAGAACAAGGTCGCCTGGATCCAGGGTCGCGGCCGTCTCGACGGACCGACCACCGTTCGCGTCCAGATGCACGGCGATGACGGCACGCCGGGCGTTGGCGGAGAACGCATTCTCCAGGCGACCGACGTGATCCTCGCCACGGGCTCACGAGTCAAGTCGCTGCCGGGCCTCGAACCCGACGGCAAGCGGATCGTGACCTCGGACGATGTCCTGGCGACGAACTCACTGCCCAAGGACGTCATCATCATTGGCGCCGGAGCGGTCGGAGTTGAGTTCGCCTCGATGTATCACGACCTCGGCGTCGCGGTCACGCTCCTCGAGTACATGCCGGCGGTCGTGCCCGCCGAGGACCGAGAAGTCAGCCAGTTGCTGGAACGAAGCCTCGTTCGACGCGGCATGACCGTTATGACCAACGCCCGCTTCGGCGTGCAGTCGGTCAAGGCGTCGAAGTCCAACGTGAAGATCACCGTCGGCCCGGATGGCAAGGACGCGACCGAGATCTCAGCGGAACTGCTGCTCGTGGCCACCGGGCGCGCCCCGAACATCGAGGACGTCGGGCTCGAAACCACGAAGGCTGAGTTCGAGCGAGGCTTCGTGAAGGTCGACGGCCGGATGCGAACCAAGGTCCCGCACCTGTACGCGATCGGAGACGTCGTTGGTGGGCTCCTGCTCGCCCACACGGCCGCCCACGAGGGGATCGTGGCCGCGCACGTCATCGCGGGTGACAAGGACGTCCATCCCATCGACTACGTCAAGCAGCCCCGGGCAACCTATTGCAGACCCGAGATCGCATCGATCGGCCTGACCGAACAGCAGTGCCAGGAGCGAGAGATCCCGTACACCGTCGGAAAGGTGCCGTTCCAGGCCATCGCGAAAGCGATCATCGGCGGCGAGTACGAGGGCTTCGCCAAGGTCATCGGCCACCGGGACACGAAGGACACGCTTGGCGTGCACCTTATCGGCCCGCACGCGACGGACCTGATCGCCGAGGCGTCCCTGGCCTTCCAGCTCGACGCGACGCCGTGGGAGATTGGCGGCACGACGCACGCCCATCCGACCCTCGCGGAGATCATCGGCGAGGCGGCGCTCGCCGTCGACGGCCAATCCATCAACTTCTGAGCTGGGACGAACTGATCGACCGATGACGACCAAGGGCAAGGCACAATCGGATCTCGCGACTTCGGTCGGGTTGACCGACGAGGACCTGCTCGCGATGTACCGCACGGTTGCGCTCGCTCGTGCCGTCGACGAGCGCATGTGGATCCTGAACCGCGCCGGGCGCATTCCGTTCGTGATCAGCGGTCAGGGTCACGAGGGCGCCGAGGTCGGCATCGCCTGGCCCCTGGAGCGCAAGAAGGACTGGATCGCCCCGTTCTACCGGTCCATCGCCACGTGCCTCACGTTCGGGATGACGGCCCAGGACATCCTCATGGCCCAATACGCCAAGGCCAGCGACCCGTCATCGGGCGGGCGCCAGATGCCCGGCCACTACGGCAATGCCGAGAACAACCTCGTGTCGCTGTCGTCCCCGGTGGCAACCCAGATGCTCCACGCCGTCGGGATCGCGCTCGCGGCCAAGATTCGCGGGACCGGGCAGGTGGCCATGTCATCGATGGGCGAGGGGAGCTCGAACCAGGGCGATGTCCACGAGGGCCTCAATTTCGCGGCGATCCACAAGCTGCCGTTCATCCTCGTGATCGAGAACAACGGCTATGCCATCAGCGTTCCGGCAGAACGCGAACTGGCCACCGAGAACGTCGCCGATCGGGCCTCGGGCTACGGCATTCCCGGCGTGGTCGTTGATGGTTCCGATGTCCTGGCCTGCTATGCGGCCGCGAAAGTGGCGGTTGACCGCGCACGCCGTGGCGACGGCCCAACGCTCATCGAGGCGAAAGTCATCCGGCTGACGGGCCACTCGTCGGATGATCAACAGACCAAATACCGAACCGAGCAGGAACTCGCCGGATTGAAGGCGCTCGACGCATTGCCACACTTCCGATCTCAGCTTATCGATGCCGGGGTGCTCGACGCAGACACGGAGGCGACCATCAGCGCCGCCATCAAGGCCGAGGTCCACGATGCGACCGAGTTTGCCGAGGCCGAACCGGACCCGAACCCGTCGACGGCCATGCGCTGGGTCTACGCCGAGGAATGGCCGTCGGAGGGGCCGCCGCCCTGGGGGCTTGGTGGCGGGCACGGAATGGAGGGCCACGGTGGCACCGATGATCGATCGGCCGCCGAAGGTGCAACGGACTGATGGCCCTCAAGACCTTCATCGAGGCAATTCGCGAGACGCTCGCCGACGAGATGCGGCGCGACCCGAGCGTCTTCATCCTGGGCGAAGACGTCGGGAAAAAGGGCGGCGTGTTCCTGGCGACGGACGGCCTGTGGGCCGAATTCGGCGACGATCGCGTCATCGACACGCCACTGACCGAATCACTGATTGTTGGCGCCTCGATTGGTGCATCGATGAACGGGCTCCGGCCGGTTGCGGAAATCCAGTTCGCTGACTTCATCTTTCCGGCGTTCAACCAGATCCTGTCCGAAGCAGCGCGGATGCGTTACCGCTCCAACAACGGATTCGGCGTCCCGATGACGATCCGGGCCCCGTATGGCGGCGGCGTGCACGGCGCGCTCTATCACTCGCAGTCGGTCGAGGCGTTCTTCGCCCATATCCCAGGCTTGAAGGTCGTCATTCCGTCCACGCCGTACGACGCCAAGGGCCTGCTTCGATCCTCGATCCGGGACAACGATCCGGTCCTCTTCTTCGAGCACAAGAAGATGTATCGATCCGTACGCGGCGACGTTCCCGATACCGACTACGTCGTGCCGCTCGGCAGCGCGTCCGTGACCCGCGAAGGCTCGCAGCTCACCGTGATCGCGTACGGGCTGATGGCCCATTACGCGCTCGAGGCGGCGGATGTCGTGGCCGATGAGGGGATCAGCGTCGAGGTCGTCGACCTCCGGACCCTTCGGCCACTGGACAAGGAAACGGTTCTCAATTCCGTGCGCAAGACCGGCAAATGCCTCGTCGTCTACGAGGACAACCGATTCGGCGGCTACGGTGCCGAGGTCGCGGCGATGGTCTCCGAGGAGGCGTTCGACTACCTCGATGGGCCCGTCACGCGGCTTGCCGGCCCGGAGGTCCCGGGCGTCCCGTACAACCACGCGCTCGAGGACTGGTTCATGATCAATCCCGAGAAGATCGCGGACGGGATGCGCCGGCTCGCCGCGTACTGAGACGTGGCCAGCCGTCGCCCGGCGCACGAACCCGCGAGCCTCGAGGGCCTCGCCATCGTCGAGGCACGATTGCGGGCGATCCTGGCGCCGTACGGCGAGCGGCTGGAAACCGGAACGATCTACGGTATCGAGGTGCTCCGCCGCCCGGGCGCGAGAGGCCATGACTGGTTCGCCGAGGTACAACCTGCGGAAGGCGCCGTGAAGCTCAACTTCCTGCCGATGCATGCCCACCCCGAGCTTCTCGATGGCATCTCGCCGGCTCTTCGCAGGTGCAAGACCGGGGCATCGGTCTTTCGCTTCGCTGCGCTGGACGATGCGCTCGCCGCCGAGGTCTCGGCGCTTCTCGAGCGTGGATTTAGGGTCTACGCGGCTGGCGCCAGCAATGGCTGACTCGCGGCCGATGCCTGACCTCGCGGCCGTCCACGATCGACTCCGGGCCATCCTCGTACCGTATTTCGGGTCGCTCTCGGTGACTCGCGACGGGCCCGAGGGCGTCGCGGTCGAGTTCCCCGGGCTCGAGGGCAAGCCCTGGGGCTACGTCACGGGGACGCGCGTCGGCAAGCGGTACGTGAGTTTCTACCTCATGAGCGTCTACGCGATGCCGGACCTCGTCGCTTCGATGTCGCCGGAATTGCGTCGCCGCAAGCAGGGCAAATCGTGCTTCAACTTCACGACGATCGATGAGTCGCTCATGGCCGAACTCGAGGCTATCACCGCGACCGGCATGGCCCGCCGAGGTGACATGCTCGCGCTGGCGACGGCTGCCGAAGCGAGGCGCCGTTGAACATCGTCCCGTGCGCCTCGGGCGGCGATCCGAAGGTGAGGGCCGAACAATCGCATCTGGCCAAGATCGGCGAGTGGACGCCATTCGACTCGGACGAACCATCCGCGCGCTTCGAATTCGACAGGGCCTGCGTCAGAAAGATCTCGGCCGTCGAGCGAGGGTGAGTCAGTCGCTGGTTTCCAGGATCGAACGCGGCGCGATCGACAGCGTGGGGCTTCGCGTCGTCGACGACCTCGTGCAGAAGCTCGGCGGCGACCTGCGGGTTGCGATCCGCTGGCGCGGCGGTGACATCGACCGCCTCATGGACGAGGGCCATGCCGCGCTCATGGGTCGGGCAGCGTCGATGCTGGAGAGGGCCGGGTGGTCCGTTCGGCCCGAGGTCACGTTCGCGAATTACTCGGATCGCGGCTCGATCGATCTCCTCGCGTGGCATCCCGGCACGTCGACCGTGGTGGTGGTTGAGATCAAGACCGAGCTCACGTCGATTGAAGAGACCCTTCGGACGCATGACATGAAGACCCGGAATGCGCTCAAGATCGCGCGGGAACGAGCAGGCTGGGTGGGACGGGTCGCCTCACGCCTGCTCGTGCTGCCGGACTCCTCCACGACGCGGCGGCGGGCGAATCGGCACGATCTCGTACTCCGCCGCGCCTATCCGATCACCGGCGTGGCCGCGAGAGCATGGATTCGCGAACCCACCGGCGCCGTCGGGATCCTGATGTTTCTCCCATTGACCACCGCCACGCGTGGTAGGTGCGGTCCTGTCGGCCGACGCCGCGTTCGAGTCCCGGAATCCGGGTCCGCCACGCACGACCGCGTACGAAGCGGCACGCCGACGCAGGTTCCAGGACCCGATTCCGGCACCTACTAGGCACCGAGTTCATATCTGGGCCCAATACGGCCCACCTGCACCGATACCACGCTCTGGGCTCATGTGGGTCAAACCGGGTGCACGCCTGCCGGCAATCGGCACGTCCGCTTCGGGACACGCGCCGGCGTCGCACGGCAAGCGACTCGACGCCCTGGACCAACTGCGCACTTCTCCGCGGGATGCGCGACACTAGGGATTAACCGGTCGGTGGCGCCGATCTGTACCTGCGTCTCAAATTCCGAGGAGGTTCCGCCCGTGGCCAAGGTGACGATGCCCCAATTGGGCGAGAGCGTGGCCGAGGGCACGATCGGCAAGTGGCTGAAGCAGCCCGGCGATCATGTCGACAAGTACGAGCCGCTGCTCGAAGTCATCACCGACAAGGTCAACGCCGAGGTCCCGTCGCCGTTCGAGGGTGTCCTGAAAGAGATCCTGGTCCAGGAAGGCGAGACCGTGCCGAACAACGCCGAGATCGCGATTATCGAGGAGGCCGGCGGCACGGCCGCCGCAGCTGCTCCGGCGAAGCCCTCCGCTTCGGTACCGGTTACGCCCGAGCCGACCGAGAAGGCCGAAGCGCCGAAGACTGAGGCCGCAGCACCTACGCCGGCAGAAGCCGCGGCGCCCGCGCCCGCGGCGCCTGCCGCGCCAACCGCCGCATCAGACGTCGCCCACGGGCCGGCCGGATCCGACGAGCGCGCACCTCACGAGATGCCCGGCAACGGCGACGCCCGCATGACCCCGGCGGTCCGCCGATTGCTCCGTGAGCATGGGCTGCAAGCCGCGATGGTCGTCGGGACTGGCGGCGGCGGACGGATCACCCGCGAGGACGTCACCGACTACGTTGAATCGCAGCGGACCAGTGCGCCCGTCGGCAGCCAGAACGCCGCCTCCGCCGGAGCCACCGCCACGCCGGCCCCGGCCGCGTCAACGGCTGGCGCCGCCCCGACCACTGGCGCCGCCCCGACCACGGGCGCCGCCCCGGCCCCAACTGCCACTCCAGCCCCGCAATCAACCGTCGGCTCGACCAAGACCACGAGCCCGGCCCCGGGCATCGTCTTCCCGGCCGGCGCCGACGAAGTCCTCGTGCCGATGACCCAGATGCGCAAGGGCATCGCGGCGCAGATGACCCGTGCACTCCAGGTGCCACACGCCTACGTCCAGATGGAAGTCGACGTCTCGAATCTAGTCCGGTTCCGGGATCGGAACAAGAAGGAGTATCAGGCCCGCGAGGGCGTGTCGCTGAGCTTCGTGCCGTTCGTGGTCAAGGCCTCGTCCGAGGCACTTCGTCGCAACCCGACGTTCAACGCTCACTGGACCGAGGGCGGCCTGATGGCCAAGCGCCGGATCAACATCGGGATTGCCGTTGCGGTGGCGGACGGGCTCATCGTGCCGGTCATCCGGGACGTCGACCAGCTTTCGATCTCCGGGCTCAACCTCGCGATCGCCGCCGTGTCGGAGCGTTCGCGCACCGGCAAACTCAAGGTCGACGACTTCGGTGGTGGCACGTTCACCGTGGACAACACCGGCTGGCTCGGAACGAACATGGTCATGCCGATCATGAACGTGCCCGAGGTCGGCATCGTGACCATGGATCGGATCACCAAGCG
>JBDTOJ010000198.1:0-5558 GCA_039933295.1 Chloroflexota bacterium | reverse complement strand
CTGGCTCGACCAGCGCCAGACCGACGACCTTGCCCCGGTCGGCGGGGCCTGGGGTCTCGCCTTCCGCGCGGCCCGCGTCAGCGAGACCGTCGCGCAATTCCAGGCGGACTGCGAGGCGAACTGGATCGAGCGTTACGAGCCCGGGGTATGGCGGCGCATCCGCCGCTACGGTGTCCTGTCGTCGTGGCTCACGGCGCGCCTCGTCGGCCGCTGGGTCGATTCATCGGCGGCCCAGGTCGGCTACCTGCCATTCGACTTCAAGCGTTCGCGCTGGGCCGGTCGACTCGACTGGAAATGGCACGTCGCGCGTTTCGATCGATCGTGGCTCCCGGAACTCGTCGACCCGACGCAGCCCCTCGGCGCATTGACGGACGCGGGCGCCGATCACCTCGGGGTCGCCGCCGGCATTCCGATGATTGCGTCGGCCGGGGACAAGCAGGCGGAGGCCCTCGGCGCGGGTGCCGTGACGCCGGACGTGGCCGCTCTGTCGTTCGGGACGACCGCCACGATCGGAACGACGCACCGGAAGTACCTCGAGGCGATCCCCCTGGTTCCCCCCTACCCCGCCGCGTTTCCCGGCGCGTGGCTGGTGGAGCTTCAGGTCCTGCGCGGCTTCTGGATGGTCGAATGGTTCAAGCGCGAGTTCGGAGCCGACGAGATCTCGCGTGGGGCCGCGCTCGATCTGCCGCCCGAAGCGCTGTTCGAAGACCTGCTCGCGGCCTCGCCGCCTGGTGCCATGGGCCTCGTGCTCCAGCCGTACTGGATGCCCGGAGTCCGGTTTCCGGGCCCGGAGGCGAAGGGCGCGATCGTGGGATTCGGCGATATACACGGTCGGGCGCACGTCTACCGCGCGATCCTCGAGGGGCTCGCTTATGGGCTGCGCGAAGGCGCCGAGCGGACCGTGAAGAAGAGCGGCGTCGGGATCCGCGAGCTTCGCGTTTCGGGTGGCGGATCGCAGTCGCGGGCTGCGGTGCAGCTCTTCGCGGATGTGTTCGGCATCCCCGCGAGCCGCCCGCATACGCACGAGGCCGCGGGCCTCGGGGCCGCGATCGATGCCGCCGTTGGTGTCGGCATCCACCCGGACGCGCTCGCGGCCGTCGCCGACATGGTCCACATCGGCGAGCGATTCGAACCCGCCCGCGACGCGTCCCGGATCTACGACGATCTGTATCGATCCGTATACCTGGCGATGTACGAACGGCTACGCCCGCTCTACCGCGAGATCCGGCGCATCACCGGCTATCCGAAGTAAGGATCGGCCGCTCGAACACGAGGAGGCGCCATGATCCGACTGCGGTGCTGCTGATGGGAACGAGTCCAGCAGCGCGAGCAGCCGCCCGAACTCGCTCGTGCGAATGGCCGTAGATCCGCAGGTCGGATCGCGTGACCCACTCCCAGAGATTGAGGACCCGGATGACACCCCGCGCGATGCGCAGGTCCGGCGGCAGCGTGACCGCCATCCGGCGACGCGTGTGCTCGGCGGCACGACCGATGAGTGCATCGATGTCCGGGTAGCAGCATCCGACGCGATCCAGCGCGACGAGATCGGCCGGCGCGATCTCCTCGGCGAGTGCGACAAAGTCCCCGTGGTGGAAGGTGATCCTGTCGGTCAGCCCTCGCGACGCTGCCTCCTCGCGAGCGGACGCCAGGTAGCCCGACGACGCGTCGACATCGGTCGCAGAAGACGCGCCGCGCTCGAGCAGCAGGTGATGGACCGTGCCGACACCGCCACCGATATCGAGGACCGTGAGTCCCGTGACACTCGGGCGCGACAGGGCATCGGCCAGCGCCTTCGAGGCTCGACCCGGACCCTTGCGTCGGTATAGGCGCAGCTCCGACGCGGCGAAGTCCGCGTCGAACGCCTCGTCATAACAGCATGAACACCGCGGCTTGGACATGCCGGAACTGTAAGCCGGTTACCGGCGGCTTACTCGCCCGGCAGGTTCCGGGCAGTGCCCGGGCCGGGGCCGCCGGTCAGGCGCGAACTTCCTGGCGCATGAACATGATGTACGCGGCGGCGAAACAGACCGCGGTCAGGGCCACGAGCGTCACGAGGTGCGGCCAGACGAGCAGGGCACTCTGATCAAAGGAGAGGAGCTGGCCCTGTGCCTGCTGCTGCCATTGCTGCCATTGTCCGACGGTCGTTGGCGTGGACACCGTCGTCACCGTCGGATTGAGCAGAACCGCCGAGGCCTCCTGGTAGAGCGTCAACGGGAGGAGACGTGCGATCGTCGCTGACAGCGCGGACAGGGACACGAACTCTTCTGCCGTCGCGGCGCTCGCCACCGGGGCGAGCACCCCGGCAACCAGGCTGATGATCAACTGCCCGAAGATCGCCACGAGCAGCCAGACGCCGAACCCAACCAGCGCGGCCGTTGCCGCACGCCGGATGACGACGGACAGCAGCAGCCCGAATGCGAGCCACAGGCTGACCCACAAGATCGTGAGCATCACCCAGGCCAGGAGTCGAATGACCTCATCGGGGCTCGGGATGATCCCGAGCCGGACGATGCCAAATCCGGAGATGACGCCGACGACCACGAGGAGCACCAGGCTGATTGCCGCCAGACCGGCCGTGAACTTGCCGTTGACCACATCGTCCCGATAGATCGGCTGGGACAGCAGTCGCGGGAGCGTCCCATCGGTCCGCTCGCTGTTGATGGCATCGAACGCGAATGCGACACCGAGCAGGGGCGCCACGATCCCGACGAAGTTGAAGACGTTGGGGATCGGGACGCTGCTCGGGCTGAACAGGAACAGGGCGAGGAATGCGTTCCGGGTGTCCGTGACCTGCGAGGCCACTGAGCGAATCGCATCCGACGCGAAATACAACGGGACGATCGCCGCGGCGCCGAGCACGAGCAGCAGGACGATGAACCGGGCACTCGAGATGTGGTCGGTGAATTCCTTGCCGGCAACGATTCGCCAGCCGGCGACCCGACCCTCCAGGCCGGCGACCACCGGGCGCGCGTCCGTCGTCATTGCCCAACCTCCGTCGTGGTGCCGGTGACGGCCATCCCGGCGACGGCTGTCCGGTAGATGTCATCGAGCGTCTGTTCGATCACGCGTAGCGATGTCAGGCGCAGCCCGCGCTCCACCACCGCGCGCAGGAGTGCCTCACGGACCCTTCCGGAGGCCTCTGCAGGTTGAATGGTGATCCGCCAGGACCCACTTGGCGCGTCCCAATCAACGGCCGAGGCGCCGTCGATGGAGCTCAGGATCGCCCGCGTCTCGGGATCGGCCGCTACCCCATCGTCTCGGGCGATCGCAACCTCCAGGTGCGCGGCGCCGCCGCCGAACGTTGCGGCGAGCTCCTCCACCGTCCCGACGCCGATGAGCCGGCCGGCGGCGAAGATTCCGACTCGATCGCAGACCGACTGGACCTGCCCGAGCAGGTGGCTGGAGAGGAGGATCGTCATGCCCCGATCCCGGACGAGGGACCGGAGGAGACCGAGGATTTCGACGACGCCGATCGGATCGATCGAGGTCGTGGGCTCATCGAGGATAAGAACGTCGGGGTCCTTGAGCAGCGCGTCGGCGATCCCAAGCCGCTGGAGCATGCCCCGCGAGTAGGTGTCCGTTGCCGTGTCGGCACGCCCGACGAGGCCCACCTGCTCCAGGACGTGCCCGATGCGTTCCTCGGTCTCGGCGGTGCCGAGTCCGTTGAGCGCGGCCGTGTAACGGAGGTTCTCTCGCCCGGTGAGGTTGCCGTAGAACCCGACCGCGTCGGGGAGATAGCCGACTCGACGCTTGACCTCGAGCGGCCGGCGGGCCGGATCGAGGCCGACGACGCGGGCGGTGCCGCCGGACGGCTCGGTGAGGCCGAGGAGCATCAGGATCGTGGTCGTCTTGCCCGCTCCGTTCTGTCCCAACAGCCCGAAGATCTCGCCCGCGCGAACCTCGAGATCGAGGACATCGACGGCCACGAAGTCGCCATACCGTTTCGTGAGCGCCCGGGTCCGAATAGGCGCGCTGGCCGACGCGGGATCGGTCGCAGGCGATGACCTGCGGCGCCGCGAGGGCCGCGCCGGTGCGATGTCAGTCACGGATTACCGCCGGCCGTAGCGCTGGAATACCCACCAGACACCGGCACCGACCGCGATGATGAGCGCGACGCCCACGGCGCCCCAGATGATCGATGTCTCGACTGTGTAGCGGATCTGGATGGAGTCCTTCGCCGATGCATCGCCGCTCGCCGAGAGGGTCACGGTGTAATCACCGGCGATGGCATCGCCCGATGGCTTGATCTGGGCGTTCACGGTCACCGACTGACCGGCCGCGATGGTGGCCACGGTTGGCTGGTCAAACGTGATGTCCCACTTGCCGGGACCAGTGCCGGTCAGTGTCACATTGGTGATGTCGGCCGTGCCGGTGTTCGTCAGAACGATGGCCAGGGGGCTGGTGCTTCCGGCCGAGCCATGCCCGTTGAGGCGGCTGTCCGAGGTATCCATGGTCATCGTGTAGGTCCCGGTGATCTCAACCTGCAGGTCGTTCACCAGGGTCTGGCCGCCGACGCTCGTCGCGACCTGCATCTTGTAGGTCCCGGCGGCGACGTCGGCGGGCGGCGTCACGGCGACGGTGATTCCGGCCGAAGAACCGGCCTTGACGGTGGCCGATGCTGCCTGGCTTTGACCGGTGAGCGTGGTGTTCACGGTCCAGCCCGTCGGGCCGGCGCCAGTCGCCGAGTACGTCTGGTCCTCGGTCGTGTCGTTCGTGAGGGTCAGGCTGAAATTGAAGGACTGGGTGCTCGGCCCGCGGAGCGCGGGGATGTCATTCTTGATCGTGAGGGCGCCGGTCGCGTTCGGGTCGACCCGGACCTCGAGCGGAAGCAAGGCGAACCCTGTGTCCGAACCCGTGCCGGTCAGGGTCATCGTCGTCGTTCCCTTGGCATCGGCCGGCACGGTCATGTCGACCCGAATGCTGGTCGCCTGCGTATCGCCCGTGGCGTTGTTGCCCGCAGTCTCGACCGCGTCGATGACGAATCCGCCGCCGTGGAGCGTTGCCTTCCAACTGGCGGGCGCCCCAGTGAGCGTGAGCGCCACTCGATCGGGCGTGGGCGTCGAGATCGAGACGTTGAAGCTGACCGTAGCGCCGGGAGCCACGACGATCGCCGGGTACGGCGTCGTGACCGTCAGCTTGTCGACGGCCAGCGCGGCCGGAGCCAGTGAAGCGAGGGCGAGGGTACCGGCGGCAACCGCCGTGAGGACTCGCCGGATGCCGGGGCGGACGCGCCCGCGGATGCGCGATGAAGCCTCGATCCGGGTACCGGAACCTTGATCAATCGTCATGCTCGCCACGATCTCCTCTTGCCTCGGTCATTCGAACAGTACTGTCGTCGCCGTCGGGCGGGATTGCCTCGCGCAGGCGGACGTGTCGCCGGCCAATTCATGGCCCCTCGCGGGACACGCCGTACAGAATCTGACAAGAGTGTGGCAGATCTGCAACAGCAGTCGAACTAAGGCTCGATTGCGAGACCGCAACACTTCGCCGGTTCGGGATGTGGGCAGTCACTCGCCCGTCGGTGAGGCCAGACCATGCCGCCATGACCTTCGGACGGT
>JBDTOJ010000197.1:0-3514 GCA_039933295.1 Chloroflexota bacterium | reverse complement strand
CGGTGACCTTCTGGCCGACCTGGAGGCTGCTGAAGAGCTCGTCCCGCTTCTCGCGACGCTCCTCGTACAACGCCACCTTCTCGGACAGGATCAGGCGGTTCGCCTTGCGGTTGACCTCGAGGATCTTGAGTCGAAGCTTGCGTCCGACGAACGGCATGAGCTTTTCGGCGATTTCCTGGGCCGCGTCGCGCGGCTGGTCGTTCTGCGGACGACGCGGGAAGTCGACGATCTGACTGATCGGGACGAAGCCGCGAATGCCGCAATCGACGATGAGTCCGCCCTTGTTGTGGTCGATGACCGGGGCTTCGATGATGACGCCAGCTTCAAGCTGCTCCTGCATCGAGCGCCACTTGCGCTCGAGGCCGGCACGTCGCAGCGAGAGGACGACGTGGCCCTCGGGCGATTCAGGCTGGAGCACATAGACGAGGACCGTGTCGCCGATCGCGAGGGCCGGCTGGGATTCCCCGCCGCGGCCAAAGAGTTCGCGATTACTGACGACGCCTTCGCTCTTCGCACCGATATCGACGAGGATCTCGTCCTTGTCGATGCGAACGACCGTTCCATCGACCACGTCGCCGTGCTTGAAGCTCTTGATATCGGAGTCCTGCTCCGCGAGCAGCTCCTCCATCGTCGTGGGCTCCGGCCCGAGCTCGCGCGCGGGGATCGGATCGCTTTCCGCGGCAGGCGCATCGGCGAGTTCGTCGTCGTCCACGGGGCTGGCGGTGTCCGAGGCAGCGTCCTGATCGGCAGCACCGTCCACGTCCGGGGAAGCCTCGGGGGCAGCGTCATTCGACTGCACCGTTTCGGGGATCTCGGCGCTCGCGGCGGTCTCGGCCTCCGGGGCAGTCTCGTCCGGCGTCTCCGCCGGCACGCTTGCCTCGGGGTCAGGTGCCACCTCAACGGCGTCCGCTCCCGCGGGCTCCGGATCCGTCACGGCCTCGGGGGCTGCTTCGGGCTCTGGGGCCGGGTCGGCGGCTGCCTCAGTGGTTTCCACGACAACGGTATTGGCGGGATCGTCCGCGGCGACAGGCGCCGCGTCGGTCTGCTCGGGGGCCGGGGCCGGGGCAGTTGCCTCGGCCGGCGGCGTCGTCCCGCCCTGCTCTTCTTCGGTCAATTCGATGCTCTCCTGCAATCCAGAGTCCCTACCGGGAATCAAGAACGGCTTGAGCAGCGCTCAAGCCGGATCTGGTTGGCGATCAAGTGGTCCGTGGATGTTGTGCCGCGGTCCGCTCCTTCGACATCGAAATCGTGGTGAACGTGCTCTTCAGCTTTCCTGCCCGTAGGGCCACGGGAGTCTAGCACACGGGTCTCCGCGGCTACAATCGGCCAGACCGTGCCTGAATTGCCCGATTTGACCGTTGTCGCCGAAGCGCTTCAGGCTGCCGTCGCCGGCCGTCCGATCATTCGCGCCAGCGCTCCCGGACCGCTCGCCGTGCGGGGCACCCCCGCCGAGCTCGAGGCCCTTGTGGGCCAGCGCCTGATTCAGGTCACCCGGCGCGGCAAGTTTCTCCGATTTCAATTCGAGACGGATGCGATCGCGGTCAATGCCATGCTCACTGGTCGATTCCAGCTTGCGCGCCCGGATCAACGAGTTACCGCCAGGACGGCACTGATCCTGGCGTTTGGTGCACGACAGAAGCGGCCCGCGCATCCGGCAAGCTGGACACGCGGGGCATCGTGGCTGCCCGCGGAGAGCGACGAAGTCGAGATCCGGTATCGCGATCCGACCCAGATGGGCAAGGTCTACCTCCTGGCGGCAGGCCAGACGCGACCTGTGCCCGGCTACGACGGACCCGGTGGGACCTCCGCCCCCCAGGGCCCGGATGCCGACGACCCGGAGTTGACGCTCGATGTCTGGCGGGACCGGATCCGCCGCCACCCCGGGGAACTGAAGTCACTCCTGCGCAACCAGGAATTCGTGGCCGGGATCGGCAATGCATACAGCGACGAGATCCTGTTCGCTGCCCGCCTCAATCCGTTTCGCAAGCGATCGAGCCTTGCGGTCGAGGAGATCGACGAGTTGTATGCCGCCGTACGAGTGACGCTCGCGCGCGCGAGCGTGACGCTTCGCGTCCGCGTCCCGCCGACCTTCGAGACCGAGGTGCGCGACTTCCTCGCGGTCCATCTGAAGGGCGGGGCGCCATGCCCGCGGTGTGGCACGAGGATTTCCGAGATTTCTTCGCGCAGCGAGGCCACGTCCTGGTGCCGCGGCTGCCAACGCTGACGGAAATTGACCCTGGCTGACAGGAGCGGACCCGGCGCGACGCGCGTGCTTGTCTCCCGGGCGTCAATCGCGCTCGGGCCGCAGGCCCCGCCGCGATCAGGGAATCTTCAGGACCTGGCCAACGTGCAGCGTGTTCGACGTGAGGCCGTTCAGGGTCTTGATCGCGGTGACGGTCACCTTGTATTTGATCGCGATGTCGTAGAGCGTGTCGCCCGACTTGACCGTGTACGTCGTCGATCCCGACGGCGCCGGTGTCGCGACTGAAGCGACCGGGGTCGGCGAGGGCGTGACACTCGGGCTCGGTGTGACTTCCGGGCTCACCTCAACGGATGGCGTCGGGGTGACGTCAGTCGGTCCCTGCGTCGGCGTTCGCGTCTGCGTTGCCACGGCGATGAATGAAGCGGGTGCGTTTGACCCAGTCGGAGTGCTTCCTGACCCGAGATTCGAGAGGCCGAGAGCACCAAGGGCGGCCACGAGCCCCACGGCAGGAATGACCTGCCACGCGCGGCGATCCGCGAGGAGCCCAACCAACTGCGATCCGCGACCCAGGCTGGCATCGACCACCGGTCGTGTCTGGACCCAGTTCCAGGCGACCGGGCTGACGGCGCTCTGACCGAGTGCGGTGCCACGTGCCTCGCGAGCCGCCATGTACGTTGCGCACGTCACGTGCCCTGATGTGAGACACAGGCGGCGCTGCTTCGGCAAGGCGAGTGGGGCCGGCGGTTGCACTGCGCGACATCGATGGTCGGTCGTGGGCGCCTGAGCAACCCATCCGCCGTCCGCGCCGGCCAGAAACGGGCACCGGGGCGGCGCGGACGCCAATTCGTCGTCCTCGGGTGGCGCGTCGTCTGCTTCGACCGTCATGCCGCGAGGATACCTCGGCCGCGAGATAGTCCCCGCGTCACGGCTTTCCGGAAGCGGCAACCAGGCACCGAAATCCGGCGCCGGACGCACAAAATCCTGGCGACGACCTATTTTCCCGAAAGGCTGCCCTCTCAGTATCTTCGGCGCTGGAGAGCTTGACTTCCGTGTTCGGGATGGGAACGGGTATGGCCTCTCCGCTAGAGTCACCAGGATCTTGCTGCTGGAAGTGAATCGGCCGCAACCATCGCGTCACGGGGACGCGGGGCGCCATGGAAAGTCATCGATCGATCGATTTCGCGTGTTCCAAAGGATCTATCCCAGATCCCAGCCGCTGACCCTGAGTCAGGTGCTGGAAGTGGTCAAGCCCTCGACCATTAGTACCGCTCAGCTTCATCCGTCACCGGACTTCCACATGCGGCCTATCAA
>JBDTOJ010000196.1:0-15409 GCA_039933295.1 Chloroflexota bacterium | reverse complement strand
TCTGTCGCCGGTCTGGCGACCGTCTTCGGCGCTGGTGGTGGAACCAGCTCATATCGTGAGGTCGAGGAAACCGATCTGATCATTCTCTGGGGCAGCAATGCCCGGGAGACACATCCGATCTTCTTCCATCACCTGCTGCGCGGGGTCCGCAACGGAGCCCGCCTGTTCACCGTGGACCCGCGTCGGACGAGTTCGGCCCAGTGGTCGGACACGTGGCTCGGGCTCGATGTGGGCAGCGACATCGCCCTCGCCAACGCCGTGGGACGCGAGATCATCCATGAGGGCCTTGCCAACACCGAGTTCATCGAGCGTGCGACGTTCGATTTCGACGCCTATCGCGCCAAGGTCGAGTCGTACACCCTCGAATATGCGGAGCGTGAGACCGGCGTTCCCGCCTCGGCCATCCGCGAGCTGGCCCACGCCTATGCGAAGGCGCCGCGCGCGATGCTGTGCTGGACACTCGGGATCACGGAACACCACAACGCGGTCGACAACGTCCTCGCCCTCATCTCGCTGTCCCTGCTGACCGGCCACGTCGGGCGATACGGCAGCGGGCTCAGCCCGCTGCGCGGCCAGAACAACGTCCAGGGCGGTGGCGACATGGGCGCGCTGCCGGATCGCCTGCCGGGATTCCAATTTGTCGAGAGGGACGAGCTACGCGCCAAGTTTGATGCCGCCTGGGGCGTGCCCGTCCCGCCGAAGAAGGGCCTGCACCTGTCCCAGATGTTCGATGCGATGGAGCGTGGCGAACTCAAGGCCGCGTATGTCATCGGCGAGAACCCGGTCCAGTCCGAGGCCGATCAGAAGCGAACGAAGGAGCTGATTGGCGGCCTCGAGTTCATGGTCGTCCAGGACCTGTTCCTGACGGCGACGGCCGAGATGGCCGACGTGGTGCTTCCCGCCTCGGCCGCGTGGGCCGAATCCGAAGGCACGGTCACCAACTCTGAACGGCGGGTCCAGCGCGTGCGAAAGGCGCTCAACCCTCCCGGCGATGCCCGGGACGATCTTTGGATCCTGTTCGAGCTCGCGCGGCGCATGGGCCACGAATGGGGCGAGCCCTCGGCCGAGCGCGTCTGGGATGAAGTTCGCTCGCTTTCGCCCGCGCACAAGGGCATGTCCTACGCCAGGCTCGAGGAGCTCGACGGGATCATGTGGCCGTGCTGGGACGAAACGCACCCGGGTGAGCAGTTCCTGCACTCGCGCCTGTGGGAGGACCCGGTTCCGGGGAGTCGTGTGCCGTTCGTCCCCGTGGATCACGACCCGCCGGTCGACAAGCTCGACGACGACTTTCCGATCCGCCTCACGACGGGGCGCCGCCTCGACAGCTACAACACGGGCGTTCAGAGCGGGGGCCTGAAGTCGCCGCTGCGACGCGGCGAGACGCTCGACGTGTCGCCCGAGGATCTCGTCCGCTTCGATCTCGTGGAGGGCGAACGGGTCCGCGTCACGTCCCGGCGCGGCCAGATCGAGGTGCCGGTTCGCGTTGACGAGGGTCTCCGACCGGGTCTTACCTTCATGACCTTTCACTTCCAGGACGATGTCGCGACCAACCTGCTCACGATCGATGCCGTCGACCCCAAATCGGGCACGGCCGAATTCAAGGCCACCGCCATCCGGATCGAGAAACTCGAGGCTCCCGTCATTTCCTGACCAGGTGGGTCGCACCACCGGCAGACCCGGATGTCCCACGGACGCCGGTGCCCGGATGCCGTGCCGTCAGGGCCTCCGTGGACGCCTCATCGCCATGCTGCCGATCTCCCGCGCCGCGGCGGGCACGGTGACCGCCCCTGCCGCATATACGCTCTGCCCGCCCTACCGGCCTGCCGCCGTCCTGCCGCCCGCTCGCCGGCCGACCGCCCGTATGCCGCCCTGCCGCCCGTATTCCAAGAAGGATTAGTGGACCCCATCCTGATACGAGTGCCTGCGGTCGACGTGCCCGAACGTTCACCTGGGCGTTCGCATCGGGTCAGGCGATGCTCCGGACACATATCCGGCCGGTATCTGGGCGGAGATGTGACGGCGGGTCCGCCGTCGGCCTCGAACTGATGCCTGATAAGCCTTCTTGGCATGTCCGAGATCTGAGGCGGTCGGACGATCCGCGCCGGGGCCTCGACCGGGGCCTCGACCGGGACCTCGGCCGGGACCTCGGCCGGTCGAGAGCCCGCCGTTCAGCGGGCCGGCCGGTCGAGAGCCCGCCGTTCAGCGGGCCCGGCCAGTGGCTGACTCGTCGGCCGGGGCGCCGGTGGGTGCGGCGGGTGAGTGCCACAAGGGCTGCGGGAGGGTCCGAGGGCGCAATCGGGGCTGGACAGCCTCGCTACGATGGCGCGGCGTCCACGATGGAGGGAGGAAACATGGCCGCCGAGACGATGATGGCGGGGGCGGAAGGCCGATTCGCGCGCCCGTACGCGCCGAGTTGGCTCGACATCCTGTTCAACAGGATCACCGAGCTGCCGGGACCAACCTCGCTGGCCTACGCGGCTCTTCTCGTCGTGAGCATCGTCCTGTCGAACGCGTCGCCCTGGCTGTCCGGCCTGCGGGACTGGGGTGTCTTCGACCCAGCCCAGGTCTTCTGGGGTGCCGCGACGATCGGCCTGCTTGCGGCCACGCACCATCTCCGTAACGTCGCTCGATCGGCCTTCGACACTTTCCGCCCCGCACTGGGAGCATCGTTTGACGACCCGGACCGCGCGCGCTACGAGCTCAGCACGATGCCCGCCAGATTGATCTTGGTGGTGACGGTCTTCGGGCTGGCCCTGACACCCGTCTACTATGCGGCCGACCCTGTCGCCTCGCAGATCGTCGGGATCTCCGGCCTGGGCCTGGTCCTGCGAGGCATCACGGAGGGCTTCACGACCATCGTGGTCCTGTCCATCCTCGTGCAGGCCGTTCGGCAGATGCGGGGCGTCCGCAGGCTCCATGCAATTGCGGACAACGTGGATCCATTCAGGCCCGCGCCGCTCCATGCCTTCTCGCGGCTCACGGCGCAGACCGGCGTCGTGCTCATCGTGTTCAACGTCCTCGGCCTGGTCGTCAATCCCGCGGTGGCCGACAGCGCATCGCTGACGCTCTACGCCCCCTGGCTTATCGTCTTCGTCGGCGGGGCGATCGTGATATTCGTCGTGCCGCTCCTCGGCATGCGCGACCGCCTTTCGGCCATCAAGCTCCGGCTCGAGGCGGCATCCGATGGCAGGATGCAGGCGCTACTCGGCGAGTTGCACGATGCCATCGATGCCCGCGCAACGGATCGCGTGGACGCCATCGACCGCACGATCGCCGCCCTCCGGCGCGAGCGCGAGATCATCGCGAAGCTGCCGACCTGGCCCTGGTCCACAACCACGATCCGCGGCTTCGGATCAGCGCTCCTCCTCCCCATCGTGCTGTTCCTGATCCAGCGCTACCTCGGGAGCGCGCTCGGTGGCTGAAGTCGAATCGACGGTGGACACCGCGGCCATGGGCACGCCGACGCCATCCGAGACGTCATATGCGCCCAGCTGGGCGAATCTCCTGACGGCACGGCTCGAGCGGCTGCCGGGTCCGACGTGGCTGACATACCTCGTTGGTATGGTCGCGGGGACGATCTTCTCCTTGCTCCCGGTGGACCTCAAACTGGCCACGCCGGGCGATATTGGAGCCGTGCTCTACTACGGGTCCCTCCCGTTCGCCATCATTGGTCTCATCCACGGTCTCGACACCCTGGCCGGACGCGCCCTGACCGCGCTTCGGCCCGTCCTGAGCCTGACCGATTCCGAGGCGGCGCGCCTTCGGCGAGAACTCACCGTTGCCCCTGCCCGGCCAGCACTGGTCATCGCGGTGTTCTCGCCCGCGGTCACCGCCCTGTCGTACGCATCGGACCCGGTCGGGTCCGGGATCGTCGGCTACACACCCCTCGAGCTCGCCGTTCGATTTGGCTGGGAGAGCTTCATCACGGCGGTGTTCCTGATCCTCATCTATCACACGCTTCGCCAGCTCCGGTTGACAAGCCAGATTCACGAGCAACTGGGCCGCGTGGACCTCTTCGATCAGGCGCCGCTCTACGCGATGTCCCGCCTGACATCGACCACCGCGATCGGCCTGGTGTTACTGAGTGCCCCGGGGCTGTTCCTGATCCCGCAGGATGCGGGCGTCTCGTATCTGATCATCAGCTTTGCCTGGTTCGGTGGCAGCGGGGCGATCGCCGCCGCGGCGTTCGTGCTCCCGTTGCGTGGCACGCATGATCGAATCGTGGCCGAGAAGTACCGCTTGCAGGGCGAAGTCGGGCGCCGACTCACGGCCGTCATCGACGACATCCATGCCGCGGTCGATGCGGAGGATCAGCCACGGATCGAGGCTCGAAATCGCGCCCTCACGGCCCTGGTCGCGGAGCGGGACCTGATCGCCAAGGTACCGACGTGGCCGTGGAGCACCGGCGCGCTGACCGGGTTCGTATCCGCGATTCTGCTGCCGGTCGCCTTGTTCCTGATCCAGCGGGTGTTGTCGCAGTACCTCTGACCGGCAGCCGCGATCGGGCGGCCGCGGTGCGTCCAGCCCACGAAACGCAGATCGCGGGTACTCTTGCCAGGTCATCGCAATGCGCGGTGATGCTCCGCGTGGTCGACCTGCTTCTCGAACAGGCCGTGCGCCTCTAGATCAGTTCGGGAAGACAAAAAGGGGTCAATGTGACCGCAGGAACCGTCAAGAAGGTCATTGCCGACCGAGGATTTGGCTTCATCGCCGCCGAGGATGGCAAGGAATACTTCTTCCACCGCGATGCCCTTCAGGCACCGCTCAACTTCGATCGCCTCAACGGCGGCGAGGCTGTCACCTTCGAAGTCCAGGCGAGCCCCAAGGGCCCGCGCGCTACGAACGTACAGGCTGGCTAGTCCGGCGTAACTGTCAGGCTTTCAGCCCGTCGACCCCCGGCTTGTCCGGGGGTCGTTCGATTCCCGCGGCAACTCCGCGTCCCCGGCAACTCCACGCGAGTCCGCACCCGAGGCTACACTCGATCGCAATGGATCTCCACGTCATCGGACCCCTCGCCCTGCCGGCTGAGCGAGCCGCAGTGGATGCAGTGATCGGGCCCGCGGAATCTGGCTGGTCCGGAGGCGATCGGGACTCCGGCCTCGACGGGCACGTGGCACGCGGCGGTCACGTGGCACGCGGACGGCGGGACCTGCTGCTGCCTGCTCTTCATGCGCTTCAGGATCGCGTCGGACAGATCACGCAGCCCGGCTTGAACTACGTCTGCAAGCGCCTGTCCGTGCCGCCTGCCGAGGCCTACGGCGTTGCCACGTTCTATGCCCTGCTCACGACCCAGCCCCGTGCCTCCGCAGCCGCCCATGTTTGCGACGACATCGCCTGCCGTCTGGCCGGGGCCGAGGAAATCTGCAACGACCTGACTCGATCGTTAGGTCCGGCGGGCGCACCGGCCCGGGATGGAACCATGACCTGGCTGCGGAGCCCGTGCCTCGGTCGATGTGAGCTGGCGCCAGCGGCGCTTCTGACCGTGGCCGGCGAGAGACCGATCCGAACAGAGCTCGCACCGATCGATGCGGTCGGAATCGTTGGTGCCCTCGAGGTCGCGCTCGCCGGATCCGGGACGGCAAATCCTTCGACCGCGACTGCCGCCGATCTCGCCACCGCGCGCCGCTCCATTCCCCAGGCCGGTGGTCCGGGGCTCCAGCTGCTCGCCCGGATCGGTTCCGTTGATCCGACGTCCCTGGCCGACTACCGGGCCCACGGCGGCTATCGCGCGCTGGCCAACGCGATGGCCATGGGTGCTGACGCTGCAACCCGTGAGGTCACGGACGCGAAGCTCGTCGGACGCGGGGGGGCGGCGTTTCCGACCGGGCGCAAGTGGGCCGCGGTCGCGAGCCAGCCTGTCCAGCCACATTACGTCGTCTGCAACGCCGATGAGTCGGAGCCGGGCACGTTCAAGGATCGTGTGCTGCTCGAAGCCGATCCGTTCGCGGTCATCGAGGCCATGACGATCGAGGGCTTCGCGACGGGCGCATCGCGCGGCTACATCTACCTCCGCGGTGAGTACCCGCTCGCCGAAGCGCGCCTGCTCGGCGCGATCGAGGCAGCACGCGCCGCCGGGCTGCTCGGCGACGATGTCGCCGGTTCCGGCTGGGCCTTCGACATCGAGCTGCGCCGTGGCGCAGGCGCCTACATCTGTGGCGAGGAGACGGCACTGTTCGAATCCATCGAGGGCAAGCGCGGTGAGCCGCGCAACAAACCGCCATTCCCGGTGGAAGTCGGCTTGTTCGACAAGCCGACCGCGGTCAACAACGTCGAAACCCTCGTCAACGTACTGCTGATCCTGGGCGAGGGCGATGGTGTCGGCGGCGGGGCCCGGTACGCGGCCACGGGTACCGAGGGATCGACCGGCCCGAAGTTGTTCTGCCTGTCCGGGAACGTCGCCCGGCCCGGCGTCTACGAGGTCCCGTTCGGGACGACGCTGCGGGAGCTGCTCGATCTCGGCGGTGGGGTGCCCGGCGGCCGGGACATCCGGGCAATCCTGCTCGGCGGCGCCGCGGGCGTGTTCGTCGGCCCCGAGGCCCTTGATGTTCCCCTCACGTTCGAGGGCACGCGGGCGATCGGCGCAACCCTCGGCTCCGGGGTCGTGATGATCTTCGATGAGACCGCGGATATCGTTGGAGCGCTCCGCCGGATCGCGGCCTTCTTCCGGGACGAATCGTGCGGCCAATGCGTGCCCTGTCGGGTCGGGACGGTCCGCCAGGAGGAGTTGCTGGCGCGCCTCGCGGACCGCACCGGCGACCGGACTCGGGACGAGGAACTCGTACTGCTGGCCGAAGTGGGTCGGGCCATGCGTGACGCGAGCATCTGCGGTCTGGGCCAGACAGCGAGTTCCGCGATCGAATCGGCGTTCCGACAACCCGAGCTGGTGGGGCTATGAGCACGGAGCATCACGGCGGCAGCACGGAGCATCACGGCGGCAGCCCGGTGCGCACGCCCGCGCCGCCATTGTCCCCGGCCATCGAGGCGATCTACACGACTCCACCGGCGCGTGCCTCGCGGACGCCGGTCGCGCCCCCGGTCGAAGAGCCGATTGCCGTCACCATCACGATCGACGGCGTCGAGGTCTCGGTTCCGAGCGGAGTGACGATCCTCGAGGCCGCCCGAACTCAGGGTCTCGACCTACCGACCCTCTGCTACCTCGAGAACCTCGCTCCGGTCAACGTCTGCCGCGTCTGTGTGGTGGAGGTGACCGGCTCTAGGGTCCTCGTTCCTGCCTGTTCGCGACGGGTGGAACCGGGCATGGACATCCAGACTGAATCAGAGCGGGTCCGGCACTCGCGCAAGCTGGTCCTGGAGTTCCTCGGCTCGTCGGTCGATACGTCGCTCGCAGGCTCACGCCAGCCCGATGGCGAGATGGCTCGCTGGACGGAGCGCTACGGGGCCGACGCCGCTCGCTTCGGGTCGGCGGCTCCAGATTTGCCCGCCGGTCTTCGGGATGCGCACCAACCTGGCCACCACCACGAGCCGACCGGCGCCGAGGCCGCGCGTGCCGCGACCGTCGCCCAGCCCGTCAAGGTCGACAACGAGCTCTACGTCCGCGACTACTCGAAGTGCATCCTCTGCTACAAGTGCGTCGAGGCGTGCGGCGAGGACGCCCAGAACACGTTTGCGATCGCCGTGGCCGGTCGCGGTTTCGATGCCCGAATCTCGACGGAATGGGCCACCCCACTCCCCGATTCCGCATGTGTCTACTGCGGCAACTGCATCGGTGTCTGCCCGACCGGGGCCCTGATGTTCAAGTCCGAGCACGACATGCGGGCCGAAGGCACGTGGGACGAATCAGCCCAGACCGTGACCGAGACCATCTGCCCGTACTGCGGGGTGGGTTGCGTCCTCGACCTCCATGTCCAGGACAACACGATCGTGAAGGTCACGTCGCCGATGGACTCGTCGGTCACCGAGGGCCATCTCTGCATCAAGGGCCGCTTCGGCTTCGAGTTCACGAACGAGCGCCGGCGCGGGTAGCGACCCGTATCGCGGTCGGCCCTTACCACGGACCTGCCGGGCCACGATCGTGGTGGTGTCTGTAGGACAGCAAGTCCCGCCGCACCGAGCCCCAAACGCCTCCTCGAGGCCGCCGCCGTGCCTGTGGGACAGCAGGTACCGCAGCACGGACCACCGAGCGCCGCCTCCGGGCCGCAGTGGTGTCTCTCGGACACCACGACCGACATGACACACCGTGCCAGGGAGCGGCGGGTCGCCTAACCTCGCACCCGGACACCTCGGGCGGCAGCTTCGGCGATCTGGCGGATGCGAGCGGCGCGCGTCTCGGGACGGATCGCGAAGGCCACCCACGTGAGCATCGCTTTGCGCGCTGATTGCGGGAACGCGTCGAAGTGCTCCGCGGCCTGCGGCATCGAGCCGAACGCCGCGGCTAGGTCGCCAGGGACCTCCAGACGTTCAACGCTGTCGAGGATCTCCCAGGAACCATTCCCCTTGGCCCGCTCGATAGCGGCCAGCCCGGCCGGCGCCATCCTCCCATCCGCGAGGAGCCGCTCGATCCGCGCCTTGTTCGTGGCGGCCCAGCCACTCCGCGGCTTGCGCGGGGCGAAATAGAGCTTGCCCCGATCGTCGTCGATGCGACCGGCGGTGCTGTCTACCCAGCCGAAGCACAGCGCTTCCTCCACGGCCGCCTCGTAGTCGAGCCCCGCCCGCCCGGAGCGCTGCCGCCAGGTGACGAGCCACGCGCCCTTCGTTCCGGCGTGATTCGCTTCGAGCCATGCTCGCCAGGTCACGCGGTCGTCGGCGTGGACCAGGGGAGCGTCATCGAGGGCGGACATGCTCGCGACTTCGGCCTTCAGCCGACGCCCATGAGTTCGCGAAGGTCGATGCGACCATCATGCGTGTAGACATTGAAACCATCGCCGCGCAGGAACCCGACGAGCGTGACGCCGAGTCGATCCGCAAGACGAACGGCGAGATCCGACGGAGCCGAGACGGAGCAGATGATCGGAAGGCCGGCGACGGCGGCCTTCTGCACGATCTCGAAGCTGACCCGCCCGCTCACCATGAGGATCCGATCCCAGAGCGGCATTTCGTTGGCCATGACCCGCGACCCGATGACCTTGTCGAGCGCGTTGTGGCGGCCGACGTCCTCCCGGACGACCACGAGGCGCCCGTCGGTCTCGAACAGGCCCGAAGCGTGCAGGCCACCCGTCCGATCGAACAGGGCCTGCGCCGCGCGCAGCGAGGATGGGAGTGACAGGATCACCGCCCTGGAAACGACCGGGAGGCCCTTGGGGAGCGGCTCGCAGCGGACGACGACGTCGTCGATCGAGGCCTTGCCACAGATCCCGCACGACGCCGTCGCAACGAAATTGCGCCGCTTGGCGATTGCAGGATCCAGCTTCCGGGCGAGGCGGACGATGATCGCGTCATCGGGCTCCGCCATGAACCCCGGATCACCGGCCTCGAAGCCCGTCACGGCGTTACCGTCGATGAGACCCTCGGTCGTCAGGAAACCCACGGCCAATTCCTGCTCGAAGCCGGGCGTGCGCATGGTGACTGCGACGTTGACCGGCGCCTGACGAGGGCCGCCGGCCCGAATCTCGAGCGGTTCCTCTCCAACCACGACGTCGTCCCGGACCTCGAGTTGGACGCCCCGCACGGCCACCACTTTTGTGCTCGTCAAGTGGCGCGTGGGTGGAGCCTGATCCAGGGGAGTCGTCACGATTCGAGTGTAGCCGCGCCGCGTCGAGGAGCGTCGCGGGCGGACTTCAGCGGCGCTTGCCGATCCGCCCGAGATGCGTGTCCTGGAACGAGCTCGGGTACTTCAGCCCGTACCCGAACAATCGATCCATGCCGACGTGGGCAATCAGGATGATCCCCGCGAACACGAGCGCGGGCGCGACGAGTGCCGCCCCGAGACCGAGCACCAGCCCGCCGGTCGCCCAGTTGTGGACGAAGTTGTAACTGATGGCACCGGCATGGGTGCCCTTCAGGTAGCCGACCATCGAGATATCCGGAACGAGCAAGAGGACCAGGAACAGCGGCCAAGCCGCACCGAGCGCGATCCAGGCCCAGAGTCCCCCGATCAGGGCCGCGATCCCCTCGGCGCGGAGCCAGCGTCGAACCCAGGGAGTTGTCGCCTCGAGATCCGTCACGAGGTGATTGGCGACGGGGGCGTCAGCCACGGACTGGTTCGCCGGGCCCATGGGAATGCGCCGAGACCCGCGGCGTCCAGCGGTCGGGGCCTTCCTCCACGGAAACCGCCAGCGATTCCAGGAGCCTTCGCGACGCTTCGGCGACTTCGACGATGGCGGCGTCGAACACCTCCGCATTGCGCGCTGACGGGACCCGATACCCGCTCACCTTCCGCACGAACTGGCGCGCGGCTGCTTCGATCTCACCGGTTGTCGTCGCCGTCTCGGACCGACGGAGGGTCTTGATGCTTCGGCACATGGCTCGAGGGTACCGCCTCCCGTCAGTCGGTGCGCCATGACACCGTCTTCCCGCGACACGACGAAATCGACCGTTTCGGCACGACCGCATCGCGCTACGATGCGCGACAACATCCGGGCTCTGCCCCCGGACGATGGCGAGGGACACGGACGTGAAGCAGAAGACCCGGCTCGGATCGTTCAGTGCCGCCGCAGCGGTGGTCGCCCTCGCGGCGTCGGCGGTCGCGCCCGTCAGCGCGGCCCCCAACCCCGATCTCGCATCGCGGGTGCACTTCATGCCCGTCAAGGGCGCGGCCGGCCAGGCCTTCGGGCAGGCCAAGGGCGGCGGAAAGCCTGGCGGCGGGGGCACGACTGGCACCCAGGCCGGGATCAACTACCACGGCGGCCGAGTGGCCTCGCCGGGATCGGCGCCCTTCCACGTTGTGTCCATCTACTGGGGTGCTGGGGCCATCTACTCCGGCGGCCCCAACCCAGGCACCGGCGATGCCACTGGGAGCGGCACCGCGGACGGATCCCTGATCGGCGGGTTCCTACGGGGCATCGGCAACACGCCGTACTACAACATCAACAAGACCTACTGGGACAAGATCGGTGGTTCGCTCCGCTACGTCAGCGGTGCAGTCACGTATGACGGGTTCTGGGCAGACGGCTCGAATGCCCCGAGCGGAACGCAGAACATCAGCGATGCGGCAATCCAGGCGGAGATCGTCTCAGGCTTCTCGACCGGCAAGCTGACCTACGCGCCGGACACCATCTACAGCGTCTTCAGTGCTGGCGGCGTGAACCTGGGCGGCCAGGCGTTCTCGCAGTACTGCGCCTATCACGGCAACTTCAGCTGGACGGACATCGGTGGCCACGTTCAGGACGTGATCTACGCGGTCATGCCTTACAACGCCTATTCAACCAGCTGCCAGGGCCAGGCGACGACCCCCAACAGCGACGCCGCCGACTACGAGGTCAACACACTCGTCCACGAGATCGAGGAAGCCAACACGGACCCGGACCTGAACGCCTGGTACGACCGCCGCGGCTACGAGAACGCGGACAAGTGCGCGTGGACCTGGGGAACAACCTCGACCGCATCGAACGGCAGCAAATACAACGTCAACATCGGTGGCAAGAACTGGCTCATCCAGCGGAACTGGAAGAACAGCGGATCGGGATCCTGCGCCCTGAGCTGATCACCAACCGGCTCCACGCTCGAGGCCCTCGACGATGTCGGGGGCCTCACCGATTCAGGAGCGTCGCAGATGCCGGTTCGCGGTACGCTCCGCGCCTGTTCGCGCCAACGTGCTTCCTCGAGGTTCCAGCAGCCCGATGCCCGATACCCTCCTCCTGCGCCTGGCTGCCGTCGTGGTCGGTCTGGTGGTCACCGTGGCAACCGTTCGCTCGGCGATCCGGACGTTCATCCTCCCGAGAGGCGCTCGCGATGGCATCGTGACGTTCGTATTCGTCCAATTCCGACGGCTGCTCCGCCTCATGGCACCGGACTCCTCGACCTTCGAGCGACGGGATCGCGTCCTGGCCTACTACGCTCCCGTCGGCCTGGTCGTCACCACGGGCTTCTGGATCGTCAGCGTCTGGGCCTCGTACGGCCTCATGTTCTGGGCAACGGGGACGCCCGATCTCCTCGGAGGCCTCCGTGAGAGCGGCTCATCGCTGCTGACCCTCGGTTTCGTGGCGCCGTCGTCGGGGCTCCAATCGATCCTCGTGTTCACCGAGGCAACCATCGGCCTCGGGCTGGTGGCCCTCCTCATCGGCTACCTGCCGACCTTGTACGGCGCGTTTTCACGACGCGAACTGGCGGTCAACCTGCTTGAAGTCCGCGCGGACTCGCCACCGTCGGCAGTGGCGATGCTGTCGCGGTTCCACCGGATCGGCGTCTGGGACCAGCTCCACGAGGAATGGCGGAGCTGGGAGCGATGGTTCGCCGATCTCGAGGAGTCGCATACCTCGATCGCGGCCTTGGCGTTCTACCGATCGCCCCAGCCGGACCACTCCTGGATCGTGGCCGCAGGCACCGTGCTCGATGCGGCCTCGCTGCTGCGCTCGCTCGTTGACGTGCCGCGCGACCCGCAGGCGGACCTGGCGATCCGGGCCGGCTACGTGGCACTCCGCCGGATCTCGGATTACTTCCGGATCCCGTACGACGCCCATCCACAGGCGACCGATCCCAGCGCGGTGACGCGCGAGATGTTCGAGGCCGCGGCAGATGAGCTGGCAACGGCGGGACTCGCGCTCCGCGAGGATCGAGACGCTGCGTACCGCGACTTCAACGGGTGGCGCGTCAACTATGACCGACCCTTGCTCGCGCTCTCGCGCCTCGTCGATGCGCCGCTGGCCCGCTGGAATGGCGCCACTGAGCGCGGCGCCCTCCCGAGCCGCCTGCTCAACACGGCCACGCAGGCCTGAAGCAGGACAGCACAGGGGTCGATCGCTACGCGGCCGATGTGGCGCGCATGATCAGGGTGCGAGGTCGGCCGCCGATTGACGCTCAAGGCGCGTTCGCGGAAGGAGCAGCGAGAGGAGGAGACCCAGGATCACGAACGCGAACGCGCCGAGGCCCGCGGCTCGCGCGGCCTTCACGAAAGCGTCCTCGATCGGGCGGACGACGGCTGCGTTCGCGGGATCTGCACGGAAGCCGGACAGAGCCTGGCCGGCCGACGCGTCGATTGCCTCGGCGATGGCCGCTTGCGCCTGTGCCGGTAGGCCCGGCACGGTGGTGAGGTTGGCCTTGGTCTCGGACAGGAGGTTGGCGAAGAGGATCGTTCCGAGGATGGCGATACCGAGCGCGGAACCGACCTGACGCATCGTGGAATTCGTCCCCGAGGCGAGACCCGACTCACGGGGTGGAATATCGGCGAGGACGACGCTCGTGAGCTGAGCGGTGGCGAACCCCACCCCGATCCCGTAGACGAAGAGCGGCGGTCCCAGCAACAGCGCGTTCAGGTCGACGGAGATCAGCATCGTGGTCCACAGGATCCCGATCGCCTCGAGGGCCATCCCGAGCGTCACGACTCGACGGGGTCCGTAGCGGCGTGCGATCCCCGCCGCCGCCGGCGCCGCAAAGAACGCCCCGACCGCGAGGGACAGGAACACGAGTCCGGTCTCGAACGCCGTCAGGCCGAGGACGCCCTGGAGGAACAGCGGCAGGACGAACAGGAGCCCGAACTCTCCGAGCGACACGATCGTGCCGGCGAGGTTCCCATACCGGAAGGTTGGAACACGCCAGAGGTCGAAGTCAAAGAGGTAGAAACTCCCGCGGCGCTTTCGGCGGGTCTCGACGACCACGAACGCCGCGAGCGCTACCACCGCCACCGCCAGGGTCGCGGCGATGATCGAGATGGGCGCATCAGCACCCCATGCCACGGGCCCCACGGCGAACTCCCGCGCGGGTGTGAGCCAGCCATAGGAACGACCCTCGACGAGCGAGAACACAATTCCGCCGAGGCCGACAGTCACAAGGATGAAGCCGGCGAGATCGAAACCGCGCGTCGCCTCCGGGTCCCGAGACTCGCGGATGTATCGGAGCGTTCCAGCGATCGCGATCAGCCCGATCGGCACGTTGATCAGGAATGCCCATCGCCAACTGAACTCCGTCGTGAGCCAGCCGCCGAGCAGCGGGCCGACGGCGGCCATCCCGCCGATGACCGAGCCCCAGATCCCGAACGCAATGGCACGATCACGTCCCTGGAAGTTCGTGTTCAGGATGGATTGGGTGGCCGGCAGGATCATGGCCCCGCCGACGCCCTGGAGGAGGCGCGCGGCGATGAGCAGCTCACCGTTTGGGGCGAGTCCCGCGAGCACCGATGACCCCATGAAGATCACCAGGCCGAGAAGGTAGAGGAGGCGTCGCCCAGAGACGTCGCCGATCCGCCCGAGCGTGATGAGGAGCGCCGCGAAGACGAGCGCATAGGTCGTGTTGATCCACTCGGCGGTCGTGCCGTCGAGCGACAGTTCCTTGACAATCGCCGGGACCGCGACGTTCACGATGGTCGCGTCGACAATGATCATGGCGACGCCGACGCTCAGCATCGCGAGCCCGATCCAACGGCCGCGGCCGGTTGAGTCCATGGATGGTGTTGCAACGTGCCGGGCGGACATCGGTCTACGCGTCTCCTCTGTCGGGGCTGGGTGGCGGTCGATCAAATCCTCGGCAGGGAAGCGTAGCGGGCCGCGGCGGAATCGTGGGAGCCCGGGTCGGCAGTGTCTATGCTGCATGCCATGGACCGCTGGAAGACCATCGTCGAGCCGTTCCGCATCCATTCCGTCGAACCCGTTCGCATGACGACGGTCGAGGAGCGCGGCGCCGCACTCGAAATCGCCGGCTACAACCTGTTCAACCTTCACGCCGACGACGTCCTCATCGATCTCCTGACCGACAGCGGGACCGGCGCAATGTCACGGGACCAGTGGGCCGCCATCCAGCATGGCGACGAAAGCTACGCCGGCTCGCCATCGTGGTTCCGGTTCCTCGAGAGCGTCCAGGAGCTGTTCCCGTTCACCCACGTCATACCGACCCACCAGGGTCGGGCGGCAGAGAAGATCCTGTTCTCCGTGATCGGTGGGCCGGGCAAGGCGATCCCCAACAACACCCACTTCGACACGACCCGCGCCAATGTCGAGGCGACCGGTGCCGAGGCCGTCGACTTTGTGATCGCCGAAGGCCGCGACCCCTCGGCGATTCACCCGTTCAAGGGCAACATGGACATCGAGGCGCTCGACGCGTTCCTGACCGCGCGACGCGGCGACGTCCCGGTGGTCTTCGTGACGATCACCAACAACTCGGGCGGCGGCCAGCCGGTGTCGCTGGCGAACCTCCACGCGGTCCGCGAGGCCTGCGACCGCCACGGCATTCCGCTGTTCCTCGATGGCTGCCGGTTCGCCGAAAACGCCTGGTTCATCAAGCTCCGTGAGCCCGGGCAGGGTGAGCGCTCGATCCCCGATATCGTCCGCGAGATCGCGTCGCTGGCCGATGGCATGACGATGTC
>JBDTOJ010000195.1:0-3237 GCA_039933295.1 Chloroflexota bacterium | reverse complement strand
GCGATCACGAACGGGGCGATGACCGCCGGCAGGATCCCCAGGCGCGTTTCGGTGAACCCGAACTTCGTCCCGGACTCGGCGATCACGAGGTCCGAAACCGCGCACAGCCCCATGCCCCCGCCGAGCGCCGCTCGCTGGACCCGCGCAATCACCGGGACGGGGCACGTGTCAATGACCTCGAACATGTCGGCCATGGCCATCGCATCCTGCTCGTTGCCCTCGATGTCGAGCTGCATCGCGGCACGCATCCAGGCGATGTCCGCGCCCGCGCAGAACGAGGGTCCCTCGCCGGCCAGCAC
Organism: Chloroflexota bacterium; assembly: GCA_039933295.1. Taxonomy (GTDB): domain Bacteria; phylum Chloroflexota; class Limnocylindria; order Limnocylindrales; family CSP1-4; genus UBA5189. The sequence goes on along the minus strand of JBDTOJ010000195.1, from coordinate 2,938 downwards.
AACCGCCCGCAGGGTCGTCGAATCCTCTCGTGCGAGCGCGTTGAACGCCGCAGCAAGCTCCGCGATCACGCTCGCATCGAACGCGTTATGGGCCTCGGGACGCGCCAGAGTCACCCGCGCCACGACGCCATTCGGGCCTACTCGTGCGACTCGGATCGATGTCATCGGGTCCATCGTACGGGACGACCGGACAGCCCGAGAACGGAAATCGGCGGGAGCCGAGGGTCTAGTGGACGTCCACGGCCGCGACGTTGATGACCGCGCCGGGCTGAAACAGCAAGACTGTGAAGTTCAGGGTTACGCGGACATGCTCCACGCCGGGCCGCCAGCCGTGCGCGTAGTAGTTCTCGAACGGTGGCCCGCCGTCCAGGCTCATGATGACCAGATCGTATCCGTCGTACGACACGAGCGGGTCGGTCGGCGCCGAGGTGACCTCCGCGGACGCGGCCGTGAGAATGCCGTTCGGAAGAGTCGCCTCGCCGAGGTTGATCGAATAGGCACCGACGTGGTCGATCGGAATCTCGACGGAGCTGATCGTTAGCGGCCTTGATGCCGAGAGCGCCGATGGCTCGATCGTCGGGAGCGCGGTTGCGCATGGGCCCTGTGGCGCCGGAGTCAGGCACGGGACATCGTGGTAGCCGCCCGAGATCGGCGACCTCATCGATGGGTACCCCACCGGCCCGCCAGGGATCGTGACGATCTCGTCGCAGAGAAAGTTGATCCCTCCCAATGACCCGGGTATCCGTGTGCAATCGACGAGCTGGTCGGACGAGGTGCCGCCATCGGTGACGATGCGAACGCCGACGACGTATCCGGCAACGCCCGTTGAGCAGGCGGGAGCGCCTGGGCACTGGTCCTGGGTCATCTCGATGCGTTGAACCTGCCCCAAGTTGACGCCGGACTGACCAACCGCCCATGCGGCAAAGGCGGCGCACTGGTTGAGGGAAGGAACAATCGCAGGGCACACCCCGGGGAAGGTTCGATCGGATTCCCTCGACGGGGCTGAGCTCGGCACTGCGGTGTCGAGGCTCGCAGGGGGGCTCTCACTCGCGACGCTGCTCTCGTCGACCGTGACCGTGATGGCGGCCTTGAGTTGGTGCCGCACCGTCCCGCCGCAATCGCCCTCGGCCAAGTCGGTTATGGCGAAGATGCTCCAGGTTCCCGCGGGAAGGCGGAGCGCGGGATCCGGCTTGTTTCCCGAGATGTTGAGGTAGGCCCTGATGAACTCCGCATCCGGCATCTCCGGGGAGAATCCGCCGGATTTGCTGAATGGGTATGCCTCGGGCTGCCCATGTTCGAACGATGACTGGCGGCAGCTCTGAGCGCTCACGGGGTCGACCCGGTGCAGGCCCCCGATCTGTTCGACGCCGAAACCGACGACGTCGGCCGCCGTCGAGACGACGATTGAGCCGTCACGAACGTACTCGAGCGTCGCCGCCACGTCGATTGTCTCTCTGGGCTGATAGTGGTCCCTTGGCGACCGAATCATCAGCGTGAAGACGCCATCGGTCGCGGAGCCAACCGCTTCTCTACCACCGCCACCACCGCGGCCATCCCCGAGCAGGCCCGACCCCGCCACGACGATGAGGAGCAGCATCACGGTCGCGAGCGATCCGAACTGGACACGACCCCGAACCGCTCGTCGTTGGGTGAGAAGGCCGAGATTCGGGTCGGTCGCCGCCGTGGGCACGGCTGCGGCCAGCCGGTCGAGCCGGTCCCGCAGCCGCGGATCGAAGTCGTCGGTCATCGGTGAGACTCGAGCTCGGCGCGAAGTCGTACTCGGCCGCGCGACAGCCAGCTGGCGACCGTTCCGCGCGGAACGCCGAAGACATCGGCCACCTCGTCCTGGGTGTAGCCGTCGAGCGTCGTCATGACCAGCGCCGCCCGGGTGCGCCGGTCGAGACCGCCGAGCGCTCCCCACAGGTCTGGGTCGGTCGCCATCGCCCACTCCTGGTCGGAATCCCGGAGGGCCAGGAAGCCCCATCGTTTCCGGCGGCGCCGCTCGTCGATGGCCAGCCGAAGCCCGACGACCGCGAACCAGCGGGCAACGTCCTGCCCTGCTGGAAACGGCCAGCGCTCCGCGGCCCGGAGGAAGGTGATCTGGGCGAGGTCCTCGGCTTCATCGATATCCCGGACGACAAGCGCGAGGCGCCGGACCAGCCAGGGACGGTGGACGCGAACCGCCTCGTCCAGCGAACCGACGTCTGTGATGACCCGCTTGATCGCACCCCGCACTCGACCTCCTTGCACAGTGCCTAACGACCGAGCGCGACGAACTGTTGCATCGGCGATCTCACATGCGGAAGACGCCGAACCTCGTCTCGGGGATCGGTGCGTGGACGGCGGCCTCGATGCCCATCGAAAGAACACGCCGGGTATCGAGCGGATCGATGATCCCGTCGTCCCACAGGCGCGCGGTGGCGTAGTACGGGTTGCCTTCCCGCTCGTAGGCCTCGAGGATCGGCGCTTCGAAGGCATCGCGGGCGGCGTCATCGGCCAGGTCGGTCCGGACGGTGGATAGGACCCGCGCGGCCTGCGGACCGCCCATGACCGAGATCCGGGCGTTCGGCCAGGTCCACAGAAATCGGGGCGAGTAGGCACGGCCGGCCATCGCGTAGTTGCCCGCCCCGAAGCTGCCGCCGATGAGGATCGTGAACTTCGGCACGGCCGCCGAGGCCACCGCGGTCACCAGCTTCGCCCCGTCCTTGGCGATGCCACCGGCCTCGTATTCCCGCCCGACCATGAACCCGGTGATGTTCTGGAGGAACACGAGCGGGATCTTTCGCTGGCAGGCCAGCTCGATGAAGTGGGCGCCCTTGAGGGCTGACTGGCTGAACAGAATCCCGTCGTTCGCGAGGATGGCCACCGGCCAGCCATCGAGATGGGCGAACCCCGTCACGAGCGTCTCGCCGTAGAGCGGCTTGAACTCGTGGAACCG
>JBDTOJ010000194.1:0-11110 GCA_039933295.1 Chloroflexota bacterium | reverse complement strand
AAGCGCTCCGCCGACAGCTCGCTCGAGAAGATCAACGACGCGGTCCTCGAGCAGAACCTGTTCGGGCGGATCTTCGGCTACGGCGACCTCGACATCCTCACCGCGGCGGAGGACGCGGTCGACCGCTATCGGATGCTCGACCAGGCACCCCGGTTCAAGAAGACGATACTGGAGGCGAAGCATCGGCTCGAGACTGAAATGGTCCGACTGCCGAGCCCGCCGGCACGCGCCGGCGCTGCCACCGGTCCTCGTTTCATGGCCGCCGACGAGGTGGCACGTGCCCTCGCCAGCCTCGCCGAACTGCGTGATAGCGGCGCGATCGGCCCCGACGATTTCGAGGCCAAGAAGCAGGAACTGCTCGCACGACTGTGAGCGCGACGCGCGGTCCCTGCCCGCAGTACCGGATCCGGGGCTGAGCGGCTAGCATTCGGCAGGCCGTTGCCTGACGGCCAAGGAACACGAGGGGTCCATGCCGGCACTCGACAACGAAACCATCGTCCGGCTGTCCCTGGTTGCGATCATCCTGCTCGCGGCCCTGCCGATCCACGAGTTCTCGCACGCCCTGATCGCCTACCGGCTCGGCGATGGCACCGCCAAACTACTCGGTCGCCTGACGTTGAATCCGATCGTCCACTTCGATCCGGTTGGCGGTACCTTGCTGATCGTCACGCTTCTGTTGCCGGGTAGCGGATTCATCTTCGGCTGGGCCAAGCCGACGCCCGTCAATCCAACGAACCTGCGCGGCGGACGGCAGAGCGATGCACTTGTGGCCCTTGCAGGTCCCGTCTCCAATCTGATTCTCGCCGCCGCCGCAGCAATTCCGTTCCGGGTGATGATCGCGACCGGGGTCGATGCATCCCTGCCGCTGGCGATTCTGTTCCTGTTCATCCAGATCAATATCTCGCTGATGATCTTCAACCTGATCCCGCTGCCCCCGCTGGACGGGTCGCACGTCCTGCTGGCACTCGTGGATCCCAGGACGAGCTGGCAACTCCGTACCTTCCTCAACCAGTACGGGTCGCTCATCCTGCTCGCACTGATCCTGATCCCGTCGGTCACGGGCCTGCCATCGCCGCTCGGAATCGTCTTCCAGGTGATTGCCAATCCGATCATCAGCCTGCTCACGGGTCAATGAAGGCGGGGACGCTGCCGTGGTGGGCAGGCAAGGTTCGCCAGCTCATCGCCCACGCACGAGCTCGCGTCTCCGTAGCCGAGCGGAGCGCACTGAGCGGGTGGCTATCAGCGGCTCAGGCCGGAATCTTTGACAGCATGACCGTCGCCGATCAGCGGCATGGACTGGATGTCGTCGCCGCGCTGCGACGCGACGGGATCGCGGATCCCGATGTCCTGGTCGCGGGCCTGCTGCACGATGCCGGCAAGGGCGCGACGGGCGCGTTTCCCAGGATCGCCCACAGTCTCGGGCAGGTGTTCGGGCCGTGGGCCGTGTCGCTCGTGGCGCGGTTGCCGGGCATGGCCGACCCGCTGACGCGCCTCGCTGAGCACCCCGAGCGCTCGGCCGCGATGGCCGCCGCGGCGGGCTGTTCGGAGCGGACCGTCGAACTCATTCGCTGGCAGGAGGCGCCGCGGGATCCCGAGTACGGCGAGCGCCTTCGCCTCGCCGACGAGGCGAACTGACGTGCAGCCGATGGATGGCGGTGTCACGCCGACCGACTCAGGCCCCGCGCTGGCCGAGCAGGGCCCGTGCTGACCAAGCAGGCCGCGACCGCCGTCGCGAGCCCCGAGATCCGGTTCGGTGCGGCCCGACGGCCCGAGGACGCCACCGAGGTCGTGCTGTCCGACTGGGCCGGCCCGCTGGGCCTGCTGCTATCGCTGATCGAGGCGCGGCGGCTCGACGTGCTGACTGTGCCGCTCGGGGCCCTCGCCGGTGCCTATCTCGAGGCCCTCGCGACGCTCGAGGGGGACCGGATCACGAGCATCAGCTCGTTCGTCGCGGTCGCCAGCCAGCTCATCCTGATCAAGAGCCGCGCCATGTTGCCGCGCCGACCCGATCCGGAGGCGCCAGGTGCCATGCCGGACGAGGGCCAGGATCCCGAGGCCGAACTGCGCGAGCGCCTGCTGCTGTACCGGGCGTATCGCGATGCGGGACTCGTTCTCCAGGCCACCGCGTCCGAACGCGTCGGGATCTTCCGGCGTGAGCCGGCGACAGCCCTGGCGGCGGCGATTGCCGGTGCCCGTGCCCCCGATGCGCCGCCACTCGACGTGGAATTGTTGACTTCGGCGCTCGCGAAGCTCGCTGCCGTCGTCGCGCCGGTCGAACCGCCGCCCGAGATGATCCGCCGATCGATCACGCTCGGCCAACGGGCGGCCATCCTGCGGGCCGCGCTGCGGGCGGCGCCCTCGATCGTGCTTCAGGATCTGCTGCGCGATGTTCGGGATCGCGTGGTCGTGGCCGTGACCTTCCTGGCCATGCTCGAGCTGATCAAGCGGCGCGAAATCGTGGTCGAACAACTCGAGCCATTCGGACCGATCACCGCCCGGCAGGCCACGCGGGAAGAGCAGGCTGCCTCGGGCATCAGCGAGGTGGATCGTTACGCGCCACTCGACGAATCGATGGCGGGCTTCCGATGACCGAGGAGCTGATGGCCACGGCCCACTCCGACGAACAGGAGCCCGCGTCGGGGACCGGAGGTCTGCCGACACCTCCGGATGCAGATTCGCCTGAGCTTCACGAGTTGACCGAAGCGGGTCTGGAAGCCTTGCTCTTCGTGGCCGAGCGGCCCCTGACCCGGCGCGAGATCGGCACGCTGGCCGGCATCGATCGCCTGACCGTCGATGCCCGCCTCGGCGACCTCGAAGTCAGCCTCCGCAACCGCGGGCTCCGGCTGCTACTTTCAGGTGACCGGGTCGAACTGGCAACGGCTCCGGAGGCGGGGGCGCTGGTCGCTCGATACGTGGGCGCCGATGCCGTCCGGCTCTCGCCAGCCTCGCTCGAGACGATGGCCATCATTGCGTACCGGCAACCCATCACCAAGGCCGCGATCGAGCGGATCCGGGGCGTCGATTCGGATTACACCGTGCGCAGCCTGATCCATCGCCGTCTCGTCGTGGAGCTCAGTCGTTCCGAGGCACCCGGCCGGCCGATCCTGTATGGCACCGCCTTCGACTTCCTCGAGCGCTTCGGCCTGACTTCGCTGGACGACCTGCCGATGCTCGATGCCGAGGTCGCCGCCCACCTCATCGACCCGAACGACAGCGCAGGCCCGACTGACGCCCTCGATGGCGCAGAGATGGACCATGGCTGAGGACCGGGTCCAGAAGATCCTGGCCGCCGCCGGCGTTGCTTCGCGCCGAGCGAGTGAATCGCTGATCGTCGCGGGTCGCGTCCGGGTCAATGGCCGCATCGCGAAACTCGGCGATCAGGCGGACCCTGACACGGCCCAGATCGAGGTGGACGGGATCCTCGTCGGCGTCGGTGCCGCGCGGGTGTACGTCGCGATGCACAAGCCCGCCGGCGTGACATCCACCACGAGCGACCGCCACGCGGAAACGACGGTCCTCGATCTCGTGCCAACGGCGCTGACGCCGGACGGGACGCGGCTCTATCCGGTTGGTCGCCTGGATCGTGATTCAGAGGGTCTACTCCTGCTCACCAATGACGGCGCGTGGGCCGAGCACGTGCTCCATCCGCGGTTCGAGGTTCAGCGCGAGTACGCCGTTGGCCTGAAGGCGCCACTGGACCGGGATCAGGCCGCACTCATGAAGGCGGGCATCCAGCTCGACGAGGGATTGGCGACGCTCATGGCGCCGTTGCGCCCGGCCACGGCGATCGAAACACGCACGCTGTCCGATCTCGTGCAGCCAGCCCTGGATCCGGAACTCGTCTGGTATCGCGCCGTGCTGGCTCAAGGATGGAAGCGGCAGCTCCGCCGGATGTTCGCGTCGCTCGGGATGCCCGTTGAGCGACTGGTCCGCGTTCGAATCGGAACCGTACGCCTCGATCGCCTGCCCTCGGGTCGCTCGCGGCTCCTCCGCGCTCCGGAGGTCCGTCAGCTCGGGCAGGGCCTTGCGGGTGTGAGCCGACGCCAGGGCCCGACGGCGGCCTCGCTCCTGCGGGCTGGACCGAGGAGTGCTCCCGACGAGGTGCCCGTCAAGCCCCCGGCAAAGCCGGATCGCCAGAAGGGTGCCCCCGGGTCCAGCGGGCCGCGCAAGCCCGCCCCGAAGCCCAAGGAAGACCAGCCGCGCAGCGGGCCACCCGCACCCGCCGGCAAGGGCGTCAGTCGCCGACCCCGACGGGGGCGCCACACGGGCACCGGCGCGCCGCCACCGCTTCGCAAGCCCGGCACGCCGAAGGCTGATCGACGGGCAAAGGGTCATCGCGAGGACTATCCTCCGACGCGATGACTCCTCCTGCGCCGGCGGTCGAGGCCACCGGTCTACGCAAGTCGTTCGGGCCCGTTCTGGCGGTTGACGGGATCGACCTCGTGCTCGCGCCGGGTCGGATCTACGGCCTCCTCGGTCCGAACGGATCCGGCAAGACGACGTTCATCCGGATGCTCGCCGGCCTTGCCCGCCCGACAAGCGGTAGCGCACGCGTCCTCGGCGTCCAGGTCCCGGATCGATCGCTGCTCGGCCAGATCGGCTACATGCCTCAGGCCGAGGCCATCTACCCGGAGTTGTCGGCCGGCGAGAACCTCGAGTTCTTCGCTCGCCTGGAGGGTCGTACCGATCGCGCGGCGGTCGATCACGTGCTCGACCTCGTGGAACTCACGGATCGGCGCCATACGCCTGCGATGCATCTCTCGGGCGGGATGCGCCGCCGCCTGTCCCTCGCCTGCACCCTCGTGCACGAACCCAAGGTGCTCCTGCTCGATGAGCCGACCGTCGGCGTGGATCCCGCGCTCCGAGCCCAGTTCTGGGCTCACTTCCGCCGGCTTGCCGCGGCCGGAACCACGATCCTCGTCGCGAGCCACGTCATGGACGAGGCCGATCGGTGCGATGAGCTCGTCTTCGTGAGATCGGGCCGAATCCTGGTCCGTGGTACGTCGAACGAGGTGCGGGCGAACGCCGGCACGGACGATCTCGAGGCCGCGTTCCTGCACTTCGCGGGCCTTGATTCCGAGGGTCGACCACTCGCGAGCGGCGTTGCATGAGCGGAGCTCGGATCGTCGCCGTCGCGCGCCGAATCGTCCGTGGATTCCGACGTGACGAGCGGACCCTCGGGCTGATCTTCGTGGTTCCGATCGTGGTGACCGCCCTCCTCGGCTGGGTCATCCGTGATCAGAAGGAATCGACGATCCATCTTGCCGGTTCCGGGATCGATGTCGCCGCCCTGCAGTCCGCCGCAGACGCGTTGCCGGGCGGCCGTTTCACGATCGAACCCGTCGACCTCGGTCCATCGCCGACGCTCGATGACCTGCGAATGGCTGTCCGGGATGGCGCGGCCGACATCGGCATCTTCGTGCCGGCCCAGCGGGGCGGCACGCCCGACGTCACGATCGTGACCGCCGGAACCGATCCGGCCACCGAGTCGGGCATGGTGAGCGGGATCCAGGCGCTGCTCGTGCGAGCTCTCGCATCGGGTGCGCCATCGCTGTTCGGCCCGCCGACCATCCATGTTGAGACGATCTTCCTGCCGGCGGGCGCCGACACGCTCGACGTGCTGGCGCCTGTCTTCCTGGCCTACTTCGGCTACTTCTTCGTGTTCATGCTGACCGGGATCAGCTTCCTGCGCGAACGCGTCGGCGGCACGTTGGAGCGCCTGCTGTCGACGCCCGTGTCGCGGGCCGAGATCGTCCTCGGCTACAGCCTCGGGTTCGGGTTCTTCGCAACCCTCCAGGTCATCGTGCTCACCCTGTTCGTGCTCGGGCGACTCGATGTCCCGGCGATCGGGCCACTGCCGGCCTTCACCATCGGACTCGCGATCCAGAGCGCGGGCAGTCCGTTGATTGCATTCCTGATCACGATCCTGCTATCGCTGGGGGCGGTGAACCTGGGGATCTTTCTGTCGACATTCGCCCGAAGCGAACTGCAGATCATCCAGTTCATCCCGCTCGTGATCATTCCGCAGGGCCTCCTCGGCGGTATCTTCTGGCCGATCGACCGGCTCCCCGATGTGCTCCAGGTCGTCGCCCACGTCCTGCCGATGGCGTACGCGGTCGATGGCCTCAAGGCGGTCATGCTGCGCGGTGCCGATCTTGCCGATGCCGCGGTTCGGCTCGATGTCGTCGTGCTCGCGGGCATCGCGGCACTGTTCGTCGTCCTCGCCGGGGCCACGATCAAGCGTGAGGTCGCCTGACCGATCGATCCGCCCACGCACCGGTATGCTCCGGGCATGGCCGAACCAACTGAAGTCATGCAGTCGCCCCGGCTGGTCGTTGCGATCGACGGTCCGGGTTCGTCCGGCAAGTCGAGCGTCGGCGCTGCCGCGGCCGTAAAAGCCGGGCTGCGCTTCTGCGACACGGGCCTGTTCTACCGGGCGGTGGCCTTCGCCGCGATGCGACGCGGGATCGCGGAATCGGATGCGGGCGGCCTCGTCAGCCTGGTCGGTGCGATCCGGGTCGAAGCGGACGACCAGGGCCGGTATGCCGTCGTCACCCTCGATGGCGAGGACGTGACGGTCGAGGTCCACACGCCGAGCGTCGATGAGGCCGTGTCGGCATATGCGCGAGTCCCCGAACTGCGTGCCGCGTTGCTCGAGCGGCAGCGCGAGATCGCTGCACGCGGGGGTGTGGTGATGGCCGGTCGCGACATCGGCACCGTCGTCCTGCCCGACGCTGATGTAAAGATCTACCTGGATGCGTCGGTCGAGGAGCGCGCCCGTCGTCGTGCGGAAGAGCGTGGCATCGGAACCGAGGACGCGGCCGCAACGGAGATCCTCGAGCAGCTTCGAGTGCGAGATGACGTCGACGCCACCCGGACGGTCGCTCCGTTGCGTCAGGCCGACGATGCGATCGTGATCCACACCGACGGGATCTCGTTCGACGCGACGGTCGACCAGGTCGTCGCAGCCATCGGGAACGTGAAGGCTACCGGTGCCGCGAACGCACCCGATACCGCCAAACGACCCGCGAAACCGGCGCAGACCGGAGGTGTTGTCACCCCGCGCGAGCCGATCGAGCAGACACCCATTGCGACACGGGTCACGTGGATCATCCGGATTGCCGGCTTCGTGATGCGGGTCGTCACCCGGGTCTTCACGCGCGTCGAGATTCAGGGCGAATTCGCCTCGTTTCCGCGGACGGGTGCCGTCCTGGTTGCGGCAAACCACTGCTCGAATGCGGACCCGGTGCTGACCGGCGGGTTTCTCAACACGCGCCTCGGTCGCCCGATGAACTGGATGGGCAAGCGCGAGGTCTTCGATTGGCCGTTCATTTCGTGGCTCGCTCGGCACGGCGGCGTCCATCCGGTCGATCGCGGCGCGGCCGACGTCGAGGCGTTTCGGACTGCATCGCGCATCCTCAGCGAGGGCAACATCCTCGCCGTGTTCCCCGAGGGCACGAGGAGCCCGGACGGCAAGCTCCAGCCGGCAAAGGACGGCGTGACCGTGCTTGCCCTGCGTTCGAATGCCTGGATCGTGCCGATCGGGATTGCAAACAGCGACCTGCTCTGGCCTCGCGGCAAGAAGATGCCGCAGCACACACCCCGGGTCATCGTCCGGATCGGCACGCCATTCCGGCTCGCGGAGGCGCTTGCCGAGGAGCGTGCAGCCGCACCCGAGGCCGGTTCCGCGACCAATGCCGCGGGCGGCGACCAGCAGTCAGCCGGGGCATCCCGACGACGGACACATACGGCTGGAACGGAACTGATCATGCGACGGATCGCGGCGCTCTTGCCTGAACGGCAGCGGGGAGTCTACGGGCCGAAACCTCCCGGCTGAGGGTCTCCCGAGATACCCGTGCGATACTCGGTGCGTATGGGAACTGTTACCGATATCCGGATCGCGAAGCGCACGGGCTTCTGCTACGGCGTGCGTGAGGCCATCGACAAGGCCAAGGAGGCGAGCGCCGCCGGCAAGGCGACGCATACCCTCGGTCAGGTCGTGCACAACGAAGGCGTCGTGCAGGACCTGCAGGCGCTCGGCATTCGCACCGTGGATACGCTCGACGACGTCGATCACGGCGCCGCGGTGGTCATCCGTGCCCACGGCGTCCGCCCCGAGGTCATGGAGCGTGCAGCCGACCGCGGCCTCGAAGTCATCGACGGAACCTGCACGTGGGTCATCCAGGAGCAGCGGGAGCTCAGCCGACTCGTCGAGGAGGGCTACACGATCGTTCTCCTCGGGACCCCCAAGCATCCCGAGGTCGTCGGGCTGCTCGGCTTCGCTCCCGATGCGATCGTGGTCGATGAGGAAGAGGACTGGGGCAAGATCCCGGCCAAGAAGCGGATGGCCCTGATCTCGCAGAGTACCCAGCCGCCCTGGAAGTTCGAGAAACTCGCAGCCTTCATGGTCGGGCGGAGCCACGAGCTCAAGATCGTCAACACCGTCTGCCCGGTCACGATCCGTCGCCAGCAGGACACCCTCGAATCCGCGCGCGAGGTTGACCTCATGGTCGTGGTGGGCGGTCGGTCGTCCGCGAATACGAAGGAACTGACCCGCCTGTGCGGTATCGCGGGGACACCGGCGCTGCAGATCGAGTCGGTCCGGGACCTCGAGGATCCGGCGCCATTCGCGGATCGCCGCGTCGTCGGCGTGACCGGCGGGACGTCGACACCGATCGAAGATCTCCACGCCGTTGCCCAGCGCATCCTCGAGATCGGCGGCACCGCCGACGCCCAGGCCCGCGCCGCGGAGCTCGCGGACGCGGCGTTCGCCGTTGCCGCGCACCCGGCCGGTCGAACGACATCACTGCCAGCGACCGCGAGCGCGGGCTGACGTGCCCACCCTGGGCGGAACGCTCCCGGTCGTCGCGATCGTCGGACGTCCGAACGTGGGCAAGAGCACGCTGTTCAATCGGATCATCGGGTCGCGGCATGCGATCGTCGAGGATCGCGCCCGGACGACGCGTGATCGCATGTATGGCGACGCCGAATGGAACGGGCGGCGGTTCATCGTGGTCGATACCGGCGGCCTGGAAATCGACCCGAACGACCCGATCGAGGCCAAGGTTCAGGTCCAGGCTCGCCTCGCCATTGCCGAAGCCGACATCATCGTCTTCGTCGTCGATTCGATCGCCGGGCTGACGCCGGCCGACCAGGAAGCCTCCGAGTTGCTGCGCATGGCCAGGGTTCCGCTGTTCGTCGCGGCGAACAAGGCCGACAACCCGAAGCGGGAACTGGATGCGGCAGAGTTCTGGTCCCTCGGCTGGGAGCACACGCACCCGATCGCCGCGAACCACGGGCGAGGCGTGGCCGACCTGCTCGATGAGCTCGTCTTCGCCTTTCCGCCCGAATCCGAGGCGGAACTGGCGCGCAAGGCACGCGCGGACGAGGCGGACGCGTTCGCCGATGACGTCGCCCAGGGCAGCCTTCGCCCGTTCATCGTCGGTGACGATGGCGAGGACATGGCCGAGACGGCCGATGACGCGCTCGATGCCACCGATCTCGCCGGCGATGAGGCCGAGGCCGCGCGCTGGGACGCGATGCTCGCAGCGTCGAGCGACGATGCCCCGCCGGCGATCGCCTTCGTCGGAAGGCCCAACGTCGGCAAGTCGAGCCTGATCAATGCGCTTCTCGGCGAAGAACGGACGATCGTCAGCGACATCCCGGGGACGACACGCGACGCGATCGACTCGCGCGTCGCATGGGGCCGGACCGAGGTCGTCCTGATCGACACGGCCGGTATCCGCCGGCGGGGCAAGGTCGCCTCGGGCCCGGCCGCCGAGCGGTACTCGACCCTCCGGAGCATTCGAGCGATCTCGCGCTGCGATGTGGCCGTCCTGCTCGTGGATGGCGTTGATGGCTTGACCGCCCAGGACGCACACGTGGCGGGTTACGTGGTCGAGGAGGGCAAGGGCCTCGTCATCGCGATCAACAAGTGGGATGCCGTCGAAGACAAGACCGGGAAGACCTTCGAGACCTACGTGGAGTGGATCCGCCACGAGGCCCCGTTCCTCGATTTCGCTCCTGTTGTGAGCATTTCGGCGAAGACCGGCCAGCGGATCGATCGCGTCCTCGAGATGGCCGTCGACGTCTGGGCCGAGCGCCGACGCCGCGTTGGTACGGGTGAACTGAACCGGGTGGTGACGGCGGCGTCAGAGCGGCAGCAACCACCGATGGTCAAGGGCAAGCGGCCGAAGATCTTCTACGCCACGCAGGCCGGCATTGCTCCGCCGACGTTCGTGTTCTTCGCCCGTGAGGCTGCCAACGTCCACTTCAGCTACCAGCGGTTCCTCGAAAACCGCCTCCGGGAGACGTTCGGGTTCCTCGGGGCGCCGATCCGCCTCGTCTTCCGGGAACGCGCCGGGATCCGGATCGAACGCAAGCCGGCACGGCGCGGGACCGGCAAGCGCGTGAAGGGTCCCGTCGGCGGGACTGGCGAGGCGGTTGCTCCGCCGCGTGCACGAGCGCGTCGGCCGGCGGACGCCTCCGGGCGCTGACGACGCGGACCGCGGACGGAAATCATGCTGAGCAGCGAAAGCCCGGCGCGCGTCGCCGTCATCGGGAGCGGCGCGTGGGGCACCACGCTCGCGTTGATCCTCGCGAGGTCGGAGCCGGTCGTGCTCCTGTGCCATTCCGCGGAGACGGCCGAGCGGCTCGCCGCGGAGCGCCGCAACGAGCCCCGACTGCCAGAGATCGAACTGCCGGCCGCGATCAGACCTACCGCCGATCCTGGTGCACTGGCGGGTGCCGACCTCGTGATCGTCGCCGTGCCATCCTCGCACCTGCGCGAGACCATCGGTCGCCTTGGCCCGTCGATTCCGCCGGGTGCGGACGTGCTGTCCGTGGTCAAGGGCCTCGAGCCGGTCACGCTGCTACGAATGACCGAGGTCATCGCCGAGGCCGGTGGCATTGCTGCAGCGCGGGTTGCCGCCCTCTCGGGGCCAAACCTCGCGCTCGAGATCGCCTCAGGCCTCCCGGCGTCGGCGGTCGTGGCCGCGCCCGATGAAGCGCTTGCGGAGCGGATCGTCGCGAGGCTGTCACGGCGCGAGTTCCGGCTTTACACCAATACGGACGTACTCGGTGTCGAGCTGTGCGGCGCGCTCAAGAACGT
>JBDTOJ010000193.1:0-36265 GCA_039933295.1 Chloroflexota bacterium | reverse complement strand
GCATCCCGGACACGAGCACGATCCCGATCGCCGACAGGACGATCCAGATCGCACCCGCGATCACAAGATGACGCCGGGGGCTCATCGGGTGCCCCCGGCGCCGGTGGGCGGGTCAGCCCGCCCCGGTGCCGCCTGGCTCATCGGCCTCACTCGACGGTGAAATCGATGTGCATGCCCTTCTGATAGTGCAGAAGATCGTCCACATGAAGGTTGCAGAAGATGACGTAGTGGCCTGGCTGGAGGGTCACCGTGAGCGTTCGGTCCGAACTCCCGGACTTGATCTCCGCAACCTCGCTCGGATCGCCGACTTCTGTCAGCTCGGTCGCGGTTTCGGACACCTCGCCCGCGTCGTTCAACGGGAGCTTGTCGGACTTCAGGTCCGTCTTCCGCATCACGAACTCGTGTTCCTTGTCTCCGGCGTTCGTGATGTTGAACGTGATCGAACCGGCCTTCAGCGTGGTCGAACTGAGGTCGATCTGCCACTCCTTGACAGTGGCCGAGACCGGACCGGAAGTCGGACCCGATGAGCAGCCTGCGAGCAGTACAACGCTCGCCATGATCGCGAGCGCCGCACGGACGGTACGAGACATCCTTATCCTCCTCCACATGAATCGCCCAGGGCGCGGCGCCGCAGGGACGTAGGCACCTTTCAGCATCATGATCAGAAGCGCGGGTATCTATACTCGCAACCAGCCATTTATGAGGACCGGATTGACCATCCCGATCTACACATCGCCTGCCGCACCCGACGCAACGTTTACGACGCCGACCAGTGCCTCCGCAGGTGGCGGGATCACGGCCCTTGGCCCGCGGGCCAACCTGGAAGAGACGATCGACCGTGGATGGCTCGGCCTTCGAGCGCGGCCCCGCGTCGTCCAGCTGTCCCTCGACATTGCCGGAGCGACGTTCGCGATCCTTGCCTTTGCCCATACGCCCCTGTCTGCGGAATTTCTGTTCCACGGCGTGTTCGTCGTGCTCGCCTTGCATGCGTTCCTGTTCGGGCTGCGCGGGACCTTGATCCGGATCGGCATGGCCTCGCTGCCGCTGGTCCTGTATGCAAACGCGCGACTCTTCGGCCTCGACGAGCAGTCATTGGAACTGAGCGAGTGGCCGTTGATGTTCGTCATCGCGATCATCGTTGCCTCGATGGCGGACAAGCGCCAGAAGACGGCTCGCCTGTACGCGGCGCGATTCCGGCAGGCGAGCGAGCGGCTGCTGACGGTTCAGGAGGAGGAGCGCAGAAGAATCGCCGGGGAACTCCATGACGGCGTCGGACAGGTCCTGACCGCCCTCACGCTCACGCTCGACGCCGCAGGTTCGGCACGGGCCCTCAGCGGCGCCGTCGATCACATCCGGACCGCCCGCCGGCTGAGCGATACGGCACTCTCGGAAACGCGCGATCTGGCGCATCGGATGCGGCCCGTGCGGTCCGAGGAGCGAGGCCTCGTGCCGTCCCTGCGCGACCTGGCCAGCCAGTCAGGCTTTCCTGTCCGCGTCATCGCCGACGTCGGAGCATCGGACCCAGCGCTGCTCCGTCCGATGGCGACCGTCGAGGTCTATCGGATCGTCCAGGAGGCGCTTGCCAATGCGGCACGCCACAGCGGGGCGGCGCAGGCCGAAGTGGACCTATCGACCCGAGATGGCCGCCTGAACGTGACGATCAGGGACCGGGGGATCGGCTTCTCGCGGGTCGGTCAGGACGAGCAAGGCATCGGCCTCGCCGGGATGGAGGAACGCGCGGAACTCCTTGGTGGCTGGCTCCGAATCACCACACGCCCGGGCGACGGGACACAGGTTGAACTGTCCGTGCCGATCGTTGAGCAGGAGGGCGTCCATTGAATGCCCCGATCCGTGTCGGCATCGTCGACGACCACGTCCTCGTCCGCGACGGGCTGCGCCTGATCCTGAGTGCCCAGCCCGATATCGAGGTCGTCGGCGAGGCCAGCGACGCTCCAGGGGCGAGGGAGATTGCCGCGACCTGCGCTCCCGACGTGATGCTTGTGGACCTCACGCTGAACGGCTTCGACGGCGTTGGTCTCGTGCGCGAGCTCGCAACTGGCCGGGCCAAGGTGCGCGTGATCGTGGTGACCATGCATCACCACGATGAGACCGTCCGACAGGTCTTCCTGGCCGGCGCATCCGGCTACGTGGTCAAGGGCGCGCCGAGTGCGGATCTCCTGACCGCGGTTCGGTCGGTTGCCAACAATCAGCATTACATCCACCCGATGGTGGCCTCGGTCATGGTCGTAGATTCGCTTCGCTGGATGCGCCAGAGCGAGCGCCTGAGCCCTCGTGAGATCGAGGTCCTCCGACTGGCGGCGGCCGGACGGACGGCCATCGAGAGTGGCCAGCAACTCGGGATCAGCACGCACACGGTTCGGCGGCATCTCTCGAATGTTGCGGCCAAGGTCGGGGTGAAGGGCCGGGTCGCCCTGACGCGGTACGCCTTCGAGCACAACCTCCTGTATCCGAGCGACTGATCCGACCACCCGATGTCGGTCCGGGGCTAGGATCAGCGGCGATGCAGGATCCATCGCCCAACCTTCTCGAGCAACAGACAGGACCAGCCCCACATCGGCGGATGCGCCCGTCCCGGATAGCCGCAGCGTGGGCGGTTGGCGTGATCGTGATCCTCGGGATCTACCTGTCCATGCAGCCGGTCGGTTCGCTCCTTGGTTCCGAGCCGAGTTCCAGACCCGACGCGTCCGCCTCCGGACAAGCCGGTACCGGTGGGCCGGCGCCGAACTTCGTCACTGCCGATGGGTCCGATGGGTTGCTCGGGCTCGATGGCCGACCCATCCGGCTCGCCGACTTCGCGGGTCGGCCGGTCTGGATCGTGTTCTGGGCTACGTGGTGCATCCCGTGCCAGGAGGAGGCGAGCCATATCGAGGCCGCCTATCGGGCGCACGAACCGGACGGCCTTGCCGTGCTCGCGATCGACGTCCAGGAACCCACGACCTCGGTCCGGAAGTATGTCGATGCCCATGGCCTCAGCTACGCCATCGGCCTCGATCCTACGGCCGCGATCATGGCGTCGTATGCCGCCCGGGGACTGCCGTCGCACGTGTTCGTGGATCGAGACGGCGTGATTCGTGATCGGTACGCCGGCCAGCTGACGGCAGAAACGATGGAGCAGCATCTCCGCGCCATCCTGGGCCGCTGACCGGCCCTACTTGTGCGGGAGTGCCTGCAGGAGGGGCTCGATCTCGGAGCGCGTGACAACGGTGTCCCACGACCCGGCGATCCGTCCGTCTGCCCCAATCAGGAACGTCCAGGGCTCGCGGAGGTCGCCGGTCGGAGGCATCAACCAGTCGAGTGCGGCTTGGTTCACCTGGCCCGCCTGGAAATCCCGGTAGATCTCGATGTGGATGAAGTCTGCCCTGTCGGCGTAGGTGCCGGCCAGGTCGGCGACGAGGTCAGTCACGGGACCGCAGAACCGACTCACGCAGAAGACCGGCGTCGAGAACACCACGAGGGCCGGGTGACCCGCGGCGATGGCGGCGGCGATGGTCGTCGAGTGGAGCTCCGGGTCCGGCACGCCGGCACCGGTCGTCGCACGCGAGTCGATCGCCGAAAGCGGCACGTCCGGCGAGCCCACGATGGGGTTGTCGGTCCGCGGAGCGATGTCCCCGACGCTCACGATCTGGGGCCGCTGGAGGACGGTGAACGCCGCATCGGCCTCGAATGGTCGTCCGTCCACCAGGCTGCCGTCCGCGATGACCCGCCAGTACCCGGCGCGTTCGAAGGTCAGTGGCTCGACCGCATAGACGCCGCGGCCGTCGGCCGGGAGGGTCAACTCCGGCGACGCTCCCACCCCGTCAGGCGATCCGGGAATCGCCAGGAACTCGGCCGTGGTCGGCGCCGGAACGGTCGCTTGCGGGGGACTGCTGCCGCCGTCGCCGAGATACACAAATCGGACCGGAACCTTGCCGAAACTGAGCCATCGGTTGTCGGCGGCGATGAGCGCGACGAGCAGGCGGCCGGGTTGACCGGCAACCAGCTCGTAGGAGGCGACCTCGGCCACGATCCCAGGACCGGTCGGCACCGGCGTGGACGCCACGCCGGAACATGCAGCGAGGAACAGCGTTACCGCCACTGCCGCGAGACTGACGGCCCGCGGTGTTCGCCATGTTGGCCGGGGCGCCGTAGGTCGCATCAGGTCCCGCACAAAGGCACCTCGATGCCGAGCTCCACGAGCGCCGCGGACGTGGCCGCGGTGAGCGCGGCCAGATCTGTGCTGAGTTCGCGAGCCTCCGCCGACGCGTCGAAGTCTCGCTCAATCTGATCCATGGCCTCGAGGATCCGCGCGGCTGCCGCCCTGGTCACCTGCGGATCAGCGGCGAGGGCGTGGATGGCGTCGTGAGCGTCGTTGACGAATGCTCGTTTCGTCGCCGCGCGATCGGGTAACGCCGCGGTGGCCACGCACAGTCCGTCAGCGGCGGCCGCGAACGCCGCCGTCGACGATCCGGGAGCCGCGGAACTCGAGGCGGGCGCGTCCCCGGATCCCGCACCACACGACGTCAGCACCATGGCAACGAGCGCGATCACGAGCGCGCCGCCGGCAAGCCGTGGCCGCCCGATCACGTGAGGGGCGGCTGACGATCCGCGCGTTCGCACCGGCTCAGGATAAAGACTTCGGCCGCGCGGCCTGATCCTGGCGCTCTGGCCGATCGTCGCGGTCCGGGCCACTCACCCAGTCGCCAGTCAGGTAGTGTTGGATCACGGGTGTGAGCGCCCGCAACAACTGCTCGCGATCGGCCTGGGCGAGTGGCCGGATGGCAACGATCTTTCGTCCGACCACCAGGCCGAGCACGACCGAGGCCACCATGCTTGCCCGCAGATCCGGCTGGTCGCCCCCGACCCGGGTAGCAATCGGCACGAGCAGCCGCTCCGCGAGCATGCCACGGATGATCTCCGCGGCATCCGGCTCGGAAACGGCGGCCCGCAGGAGTCCGGTGAAGGCGCCCTGGCTCTCGGGGTCGTCGAGGACCGTCAGCATGAACTCGGCGGCACGCTGCGCGACGCCGTCTGGGCCGCTCTCGAAGACCGCTTCGACGAGACGCTCAGGGTCGACCGGCAACTCGACCGTCGTCACGAACAGCTCCTTCTTGGAGCCGAAGTAGTGGAGCACCAGCCGCGCGTCAACGCCCGCGCCATGTGCGATGCCGCGAAGCGTCGTTGCGGCGTAGCCGAGGTCCGCGAACTGGCGGCGTGCCTCGGCCTGAATGGCCTCTCGCGTCCCCGACGGGCCCTGTGGGCGGCCGCGCGTTCGGGCAGTCATCGCAAAAGACCCCTTGCAAATTCGTCGGTCGGAGAATAGCATTTCCCCATGCGGGGAATTAATCGGTGGAGGAAGGCGATGGCTGGTCGATCGGATCCAGGAACGACGGGTGGCGGCATGACCGTTCGCCAGACCCGGCTAACGCTGTTCGTAATGGCGCTCTCGCTCATGACGGTCATTTCGGCGGTCAGCGGCCTCAACATCGCGCTGCCAAGTCTGGCTCGCGAGACGGGAGCGAGCCAGTCTGAGCTCACCTGGATCGTCGATGCGTACACGGTGGTGTTTGCCGGGCTGCTGCTCTTCGCCGGCGCGCTGGGCGATCGCTACGGCAGAAAGCTCCTGCTCGAAATCGGTCTGCTGCTCTTCGGTGCGGCTGCTGCGATCGGCCTCGTCGTGTCCGATCCGGGCCTGTTGATCGCGACGCGGGCCCTGATGGGCGTGGGAGCAGCGGCCATCATGCCGACGACGCTGTCCGTGATCACCACTTCGTTTCCCGAGCATGAGCGACCGAAGGCGATCGGTGTCTGGGTCGGCATGGCCGGCGGTGGTGCAGTCCTCGGCCTGTTCGGGAGCGGCCTGCTGCTCGAATTCTTCTCCTGGCAGTCGTTCTTCGGCCTCAACGTCGTCCTTGCCATCGCGGCGCTCGTCGGGGTGATCGTCGTCGTGCCGAGCTCCGTCGACGAGGACGCGCCCGCGCTCGACGTGGTTGGCGCGGTGCTCTCGCTCGTAACGGTCAGCGCGCTGGTGCTCGGAATCATCGAAGGACCGGAGCAGGGCTGGGACGCCCCGGCGACGATCGGGGGTCTGGTCACCGGCATGGTTGCGGGCGTTTTGTTCGTGATCTGGGAACTCCGGACCAGGACGCCCATGCTCGACCCACGCCTGTTCCGGAGCCGCGCCCTCAGCGCGGGCACCCTGACCATCGGCCTCCAGTTCTTTGCCGCATTCGGCTTCTTCTTCACGGCAATCCAGTACCTGCAGTACGTCACCGATCGATCACCACTCGAAGCGGCGGCGGCGCTGCTGCCCCTGCCGTTGTTCCTCCTCCCGGTGGCACGTAACGCTCCAGTGCTCGCCCGTCGAATCGGATTCCGCCGCCTCGCTCCGGTCGGCCTCGTACTCATGGCGTCGGGGATGCTCGTGATGAGCCGACTGGATCTCGAAACGCCCTACTGGGTCTTTGCCGCGGGGATCGCGCTGTTCGCGGTGGGCATGGGTCTGGCCGGCACTCCTGCCACCACGGCGATCACCGCATCATTGCCAATGACCAAGCAGGGTGTCGCGTCTGCCATCAACGACACAGCCCGAGAACTCGGGAGCGCGCTCGGGATCGCAATTCTCGGGAGCGTTCTCAACCAAGGCTATCGGGACGGACTCGCCGACACGGTCACACGGCTACCTCCCAAGGTTGCCGACGGCGTGCTCAGCTCGATCGCGTTCACTGGTTCGCCGATCGTCACCCAACTCGGCGAGGCCGGGCGCCAGCTCGTGATCACGGCTCAGCGCGCGTTCGTCGGGGGCGTGGCCGACGCCATGCTCATTGCCGCGGTCATGCTGGGGATCGGGGCGGTGGCCGTCGCGATCGTGGCGCCGGCGCGTCAGATGGACCTCGCAGCGGCGGGTCGGAATACGAACTAGTTGCGATTCCCATGGAGGTTGTTGCGCAGCGACCCCACATGAGTTGATCGATCTGGTTCATCAAACCAGACCTTTCGACGCTCGGCAGAGCGACGGAATCGACCGAAGTCGGGTACGGCCACGCGCATTCAGTGCGATTCTGATGAACCAGGCCGATCAGGCCGCGATGCCCCGCATGCAGAGGCTTCAATCGCGTCCCATCCGTCGTCGGCGGGTCGAGCGTCGTCGGCGTCCCATCGGTCGTAGGCGGGTCCAATGTCGGGGAACTTTCGAGGCGCGTCGAGCGTATTCAGTGGTGTGAAGCTTCCTTCGGTGCTGATCGCCGTCCTGCTTATCGCCAGTTGCGGGTCGGGACCTGCGTCGTCGGTTCCGTCGTCGCACCCGCCGGGCGCAACCGCGACCGCCGGCGGGACACCTACCTCAACGTCGTCCGCACGTCACGCGGGCTGGGCGTCGGATCTCGATCTCATCCTGCCCGGCCTCGATCGGCTGCATCCGGACCCGTACCACTCAACCTCGAAGGATGCGATGTCTGCCGCCCTCGCTGATCTCGCCGGCTCGATCGATGGCGCCACGGACGACGCACTGATGGCCGGCGTCCTGCGCATCGTCGCCCTGGTCAGCGCGAGCGGGCGGGACTCCCACACCGGCGCCTACGTCTGGGGCTACGGCACGTTCCCCACGCGCACGCTTCCGCTCCGACTATGGGTCTTTCCCGAGGGCGTGGTCGTTGTCGACGCGCTTCCGCCGTACGAGGGACTGATCGGACGTACCGTCGCGAGCGTCGACGGTCATCCGATTGCCGATGTCCTGGCAAGGCTCGACCCGTTCATGCCCCGCGACAACCCGGAGACATTGACGCTACTCGCTCCGCGGTTCCTCCTGACGACCGAGATCCTCCATGGCGCGGGCCTCATCGCCGACCCCTCGGCCGTCCCGATCGAATTTGCTGATTCGCCGCCGACCGGACCCGTAGTGGTCACCGCGGTCGATACCGTCGACTACAACACCTGGGCCACACCATATGGTCTGTTCCTGCCGACACGCGCCGACGTCCCGTATCTCGCACGCTCGACGGAGCCGATCTGGTGGCGCGTCGACAACGGGACGACCCTGTACGTCCAGTACAACCGCGTCACCCGCCTCTCGGCGACGACGCTGGGCCCGCTGAAGACGGCGCTGGCGACACCAGGGATCACAAGACTGATCGTCGACATCCGCCACAACTACGGCGGCGAGTCGTTCGGCTATCAGACGGTCGTCGATGCGATGGTCGCTGGGGCCGCGGGCCGCACCGGGGGTACGTTCCTGATCACCGGACGGAACACGTATTCAGCGGCCTCCCTGTTCGCCGCGGCGCTGACAAATCGAACGGCGGTCACGGTCGTCGGCGAGGCTATGGGCGGCAGTCCGGCCCTGTTCGGCAATACCCGAGACGTCTCGCTTCCGTTCTCAGGGATCGTTTTGAACGTCGCCACGGAGTTCTTCCAGCCGGTTCCCGGCGACGAGCGACTCGGGATCGCGCCGGACCGCGCGGTGCCACTCCACCTCGCGG
The DNA here is from genome assembly GCA_039933295.1 of Chloroflexota bacterium. Classification (GTDB taxonomy): domain Bacteria; phylum Chloroflexota; class Limnocylindria; order Limnocylindrales; family CSP1-4; genus UBA5189. The sequence goes on along the minus strand of JBDTOJ010000193.1, from coordinate 27,791 downwards.
ACTTCCTGGCCGGCCGCGACCCGGCGCTGTCGGCGATCGAGGGCAGGCCCTAGTTCGAGATCCCCTCGCTTGGCGCTTCCGGCCACCGGTGGGACACTGGGTCGGCCACGCGAAAGGAGGCGCCAGCGGATGACCGGCACACCACCGTCCACCAAGAGCGGAGGATCGGGCCTCGCCTCGTCGGCGGCGAGCAAGCGCAGCAGTCTCCGCGGCCGGACGTCCACCGCCAAGCCGCTGGTTCGATCAGCATTCCCGCCCATCTCGGACTATGCCTTCCTGTCCGATGGCGAGGTGACGGCCCTCATCGCACCGGGTGGCAACGTCGAATGGATGTCGGTACCGAGGATGGATTCGCCGAGCATCTTCGGAGCGATGCTGGACCGCGATGCGGGCGGCTTCCGGTTCGGTCCGGCCGATGTCGCCGTGCCTGCGGCGCGCCGCTACGTGCCCGGGACGATGATCGTCGAGACGAGCTGGAGCACGCCAACCGGCTGGATCATCGTCCGCGATGTGCTGCTCATGGGTCCCTGGCACACCGATGGTCCCCGAACGGCGACGCATCGCCGGCCGCCGACCGACTACGACGCGGAGCATGTCCTGCTCCGAATTGTCCGCTGCGTGAACGGTGAGGTTCAGCTCTCGCTGGACTGCGAACCCGTTCTCGACTATGGGCGAATCCATGGTGGCTGGGACTACGTCGGTGACGGCTACGGTCAGGGAACCTACTCATCGTCCGAGCACGACGTCCGACTGACCCTGACATCGGATCTCAACCTCGGGTTCGAGGGCCCGAGGGCCATCGCCCACTCCCTGATCAAGGAGGGAGAGGTCAGATACTGCGCGCTGTCGTGGGGCGACGCGCATCCGCCGATGGACTCGGACGACGCATATCGCCGCCTCGTCTGGACGGCCCATCACTGGCAGCACTGGCTCGGCCGCGCCCGGCTCCCGGACCATCGCTGGCGGCCGTACCTCGAACGGTCGGCGCTGACGCTCAAAGGCCTGACCTATGCCCCGACCGGCGCCATCATGGCCGCCGCGACGACGTCCCTGCCCGAGGACCCTGGCGGTGAGCGGAACTGGGACTACCGGTTCAGCTGGATCCGCGACTCGACCTATGCGCTGTGGGCGCTCGATACGCTCGGCCTCGACTGGGAGGCGACCGACTACTTCAGCTTCCTGGCCGATGTCATCTCGACGGGCGACGATCTGCAGGTCATGTACGGGATCGGTGGTGAGCGCGACCTCGGGGAATCGACCCTCGACCATCTCCACGGCTATGACGGATCGCGGCCCGTTCGCATTGGCAACGGCGCCTTCCGCCAGCAACAGCACGATGTCTGGGGCGCCCTCCTCGACTCGGTCCACCTCCATGCCCGAACCCGCGACCAGCTCGACGACCGCCTGTGGCCGGTGATCGCGGAACAGGTTGATGCCGCCATCGAGCATTGGCAGGAACCGGACCGCGGGATCTGGGAGGTCCGTGGTGAACCGCAGCACTTCACAACGTCCAAGGTGATGTGCTGGGTCGCGGCCGATCGAGGCGCCCGACTCGCCGCGCTGCGCGATGACGAGGCGCTTGCCGCTCGCTGGCAGGCCGCCGCGGACGAGATCCACGCGGATGTGTGCGCCAACGGCCTCGACGAGCGCGGCGCCTTCACCCAGGCCTACGGGAGCTCATCCCTCGACGCGTCGGTTCTGTTGCTGCCGCTGGTCGGTTTCCTGCCGGGAACTGACGAACGAATCCGGATCACCGTCGAGGCGATCGCCGCGGAACTCACGCTCAACGGCCTCGTCCGACGCTACGACGTCGACGCGACGGACGATGGGCTGAGTGGTGGCGAGGGCGCCTTCGTGATCTGCTCCTTCTGGCTCGTCTCGGCGCTTGTCGAGATCGGCGAGGTCACCCGGGCGCATCGCCTGTGCGAAAACCTCCTGACCCACGCCAGCCCGCTTGACCTGTACGGCGAGGAGATCGATCCCGAGAGCGGCCGTCATCTCGGCAACTTTCCGCAGGCGTTCACGCATCTTGCCCTGATCAACGCCATCATGCGGGTGATCGCCGCCGTCGGCTAGTTCCAAGCGGTCGCTCGGGGTGACGGAGTCGAAGCGTTCGTCAGCGTGAGAGTCGTGCCCGGGCGATGTCCACGCCGTCGGCCTCGCGAGTGAGCCGCACCGACCAGCCGTCACCGTCCGGCCAGACCATCGCTCGCAGGCGATCCCCGAGCTCAGCCGAAGCCGCGTATTCCAGGGCGATGCGGCGTGGCGTGTTCGTCATGATCCCGGCGTCGCCCGCGACCGCGACGACCTCCTCGATCCAGTCGACGTAGGTGGCGTTGTTGACATGGGCCATCGGATCGAGATCCTGGGGCCGCACGCTCAGGTCGAGGGTGACGGCATCGTCCGGAGCGAGCGGCAGGGCAACCCGAATGATGTCGTCGGTCAGGGCCGGGTTCGGGAACGCCGTACCGAAGTCATCAGGGATCCGCAGGATGCGGCCACGATCGTCGAGGAGGACCCAATCGACCGTCGCGATCGCGGCCACGGTCCCGTCGGGCATGCGGAATTCGCCTCGTCGGCGCGCCCAGATCTTGCGGTGGCCGATCACGGCGGTCGCGAGGCGCAGCGTCGTGCCCATCTGAACGGGCTCGAGGAGTGTGACCTCGGCGGAACGGACGACCCACCAACGATCGCGCTCGCTGTACCAGGTTCGATCGAAGCCGAGTGCTTCAGAGTGCCGCCAGGCAATGTCCTGCGCATACCTGAGCAGCGTGCCGGCTCGAGCCATTCCGTCCGCGCCCGCCTCGTCGAACCGGACCCGATAGCCAGCCAGGTAACCGTTGTCGATGCCGGCGACCGGGCGATCGTCGCGTCCGGCAAGACCGGGGTCGGGAGAGCCGGCTGCCGCGGCGCTGGGCTTTCCTGATCCCTCGGTCATGACGCCTGGCCCGGACGCTTTCCGGCGATCCGATCGAGCGATTCGAGGCTGACGAGGCGCGTTCCCGTTCTTGGAGCCGTGTGCCGGGCCAGCCGGACCTCGCACGACCGGCGCGCGTCGAACACAACGAGAACCGGCAGCACGCGCTCGCCTTCGTCGGCGGCATGCGCCCGAGCGTCGTCGAGCTGATGGAGGACGTCGGCCGAGATTCCGCGCGCGCCCCACTTGCAGTCGTAGGCCTCGGCAGGCCCTGCCGTCTCGACGGTCACGTCGTACGGGTGGATCTCGGCAGGGACGCCATCGAACAGGATCCGGCGCTCTCGATGGATGTTCATCGGTGGAACGCGTCGGGCCAGGAGTCGTTCGGTCAGGGCCTCCACGATCGCGCCGCGGAACTGACTGCGCACCTGATCCCCACGAGCGGCCACTTCGAGCGATCCCGCAAGGATGGCTTCGGACCGTGCCCGTTCCGCGGTTTCCTCGACGACCGCCCCGCTCGTGAACAGCGAGGGGAACATGACCCGCCACGGCGCGGCCTCGCTCGATTCGCCGTTCATCACGGCGCGCGCGAGCACCCGCTGAGCCGCGGTCGCATCCGAGAGCAGGTCCGCCAACCGCCAGACGAGCGGATCGGCCTGGATTCCGGCATACACCACGGCGCGGGCGTCCTTCGCCGCGTCCTGAAACCTCACCAGGCATCCTCCCCGATCGCGATGAGGGCCGCCTGGGGCAGCGTCGACAGCCAGTCGATCGCCCGGTGGGGGTCGGTGATCCGGTGGGTCTCAGCGATGAGTTCGTCGATGGCGTCGGAGGCCCCGGCCGGCGGGTCCGTGATGCGCTCGGCGCCGATTGCGCGCAGCCGTGCGACCCAGACGGTTTCGAGATCGTGGACGTAGATCCACTCGTCGTCCACGGATTCGCTCGCGGTCACGAGGTCGGCCAGCGCGGAAACGATGCGCTCCAGGAGCATCGCGGTCGGTGTCACCGCGACAGGGTACCCGGGCGACCGAACCGGGGCGTCAGGCCGTCTGCGAGCGCCGGGCTGACGGTCGCGTTGGCAATGTGGCCGGCCGCGGCCCGAGGAGGGACCGGCCCCGATCCAGCCCATCGAGGACGCGTTCGGCCCGGACGCGGATCTTCGTCAGACGTGTGTAGGCGCGCTCATCCCACGCCCTCGAGTACTCCCTGACCGCCGAGCGGCGGATCAGGAGCGCCTCGTGGCGGAGCCCGATGTGCTCGAGACTCGAGGCACGTTCAAGGACCGCCCGATAGAGCTCTGGCAGGGTGTGAGCGATCGACGATCCTTCCACATCCTGAATCTCCACCCGGGGTTCGTCCAAGGGAATAGCCCGAGGGTCCTGCCCGGGCCCGCCATTTGGCCATCCGAGGTCATTGCCTATTCGCCGCGGTGCGGGGCTTGCCTATGGCGCGACCCGGGGCCGGTCAGTCGCCCGGGTGGCCACCAGAGCGAATCGAGAAGTCTCGGAAGCTGTTGGTTCCTGGCATCCAGACCGCCTGCACCTGGTCGACGAGCGCTCCCGCAGGTCCACGCTCGAGTTCCATGAGGAGGCGCTCCAGGTCGGCTCGCTCGCCCTCCATCACGCACCGAACCTCACCGGCGCCGCCGTTGGCGACCCATCCGGTCACCGAGGTCCTGCGGGCGAGCTCGAACACGAAGTAGCGGAACCCGACGCCCTGCACGACTCCCCGGATGGTGGCCTCGAGCCGGACTGGCATCAGGCGGCTCGAGACGGCGCCCAGTGGAGCGCCAGCACATCGAGCACGAGCTCCGGACTGACGTTGCCCTCGAGGCGCTCGGCCGCGACGTCGAGCCGACGAAGCGCCGCTCCGATGCTCGCCAGGTCGAGCCGGGTCGCCGACGACACGAGGTCGTCGATGAGGTCCTGATCGCGGATCGCGCCCGTTTCCTGGGCCAACGCCAGCCCCAGATCGCGCGCCACGGTGCGCCAGATCTCAAGCAGGGCGAGCGCGGCTCGACGGCGCTCCGCTGCAGGGACTTTCACGGGCCGCGTCTCAGCCGTCCCGTCCGGATCGATGGCCGGTGATTCTCCATCCGCGGCGGTGTCAGGCGGCGGTCCGGCAATCGGGGCCACAACGGACTTCCGGCGCCCGCGTGTGCCGCGTGTCGAAGGGGCGGAGCTGTCGACGGCTCCGGACTCGAGCGCCTTTGTGAGCTCGGCCGATCGGCCGGCGAGATCCCTCAGGCCGATCAGCCGCGCGGTGACGCTGCCGCCGAGCAGGTCGAGCAGTGTCCGGGCGATCTCCCCCCGAATGACGACCGCCTCGGGAGCCCGGGCAAAGGCGATCGCATGGCCCGGGCGCCCGTCCGAAATGCGAGCGAGGCGCGATGCCATCGGTGCGTCGGCAACCCCCTGGGCAACCAGCACCGCCTCGATGTCACGAGGTCCCATCCGCCCGAGGCGAATGCGGACACACCGAGAATGGATCGTTGGCAGGAGCCGCTCCTCGTCGTCCGCGCACAGGATGATCGTGGTTCGCGGAGGCGGTTCCTCGAGCGTCTTGAGGAACGCCGTCTGGGCATCCTCGGTCATCCGATGGGCGGATTCGACGATCGCAACGCGCATCCCACCCTCTACGGGCAGGTAGGCAAGGTCGCGAACGAGCTCGCGGACGCCGCGGTCATCACGACCGCCTATGGAGATCAGGGCACCAGGACCCGAGGGCGAGAGCCAGTGCAGGTCCGGGTGATTGCCATGTTCGACCATCCGACACGGTCGGCAATCGCGGCACGGCCGACCGGCAGCATCCGCGTCCTCGCAGAACAGAGCGGCCGCGATATCGAGCGCGAGGGTCGTCTTGCCGACGCCACCGGGCCCGGTCAGCAGAACGGCGTGCGGGAAACCGGATCCGAGCATGGCCCGGATCGCGGCCACGGCGACAGGCTGTCCCCGCGTCCGCAGTCCGTCCATGACCGACGTCAGTCGGTTGGCTCGGCGGCCTTGCGCGTCGTGCGGCGCTTGGGTGCCGCCTTCGCCACCGGCTCGCTGGTTTCCTCCACGGCGACCTTCCTGGTCGCTCGCTTCTTCGGCGGGGCTTCCGTGCTCAGACCCTCGTCGACGACGGTCGGGCTGACCGCTGCCGCCTTCCGCGGCGCTCGACGCTTCGGGGCTGGGGCCTCGGCTTCCGCCGCAGGAACAGCGCCAGTCGCGGCGCTGGCCGGCTTCCGGGTGACGCGACGCTTCGGGGCCGGGGCCTCGATCGCGGCACTGTCGGCCTGCTGGGTCGGGGCCTGGGCGGCCGGAGCCGCCGGTCGCGGCCGACTGCCGATCTGGGCTCGAAGCATGGCCTCGAGTTCGGGCGACACTTCACTCCAGGGCTCATCGGGGTTCCCAACCCTTGGCGCCGGACGCACCGGGGGGCGATCGTTGCGGAACCGTTCCGGCTCGCGATTTCCCCCTCTGGGTGCGGGCTCGCCGTAGCGGCTTGACCCGCTGGACGGGCCGGAGACGGACCGGCTCGGGGAAGGCGATCGACCACCGTAGCGCTCGCGATCGACCGCGGCGGCATACCCGGCCCGAACGCCGCGGCCACCGCCACGTCCGGCAGTGCCACCACTCCGACCGTTCTGCTGGCGCCGCTCCGCGATCAGGTATTCCGGGATCGGGGGCTCGTCCAGATCCTCATCGTCGAACGCCGTCCCGCCACCGACCGCCGCCGTCGGTACACCGATCTGGGAGTCCCAGACCGAGCCGAAGGCATGAACGGGACGCTTGGCCGGAGCGGGCGCTTCGACCGCGTCCTCGTCGATGTCGACATCTTCGTCCTCGTCGTCAGCGTCCTCGCCGACCGGTTGGACGCCTGGATCCGTGGTGCCCTCTTCTGCGAGGCCGTCCTCATGTGCGCGACCGCGACCTCGGCCGCGGCCGCCACGACGTCGACGCCGTCGACGTGGCTCCTCTTCGCCATCCACAGCGCCTTCGCCGTCGAGAAGCTCTTCCGGCTCTTCGTCCGAATCAACCGCAGCCGGCGCCGCAACGACGGCCCTGGCGGTCGCCGCTTTCGAAAGCTTCTCGCCAGGCAGGGCGATGAGGGCGCCGCCGTTGGGGGCGCCGACAGCGACGGCCGCAACGGCATCGTCTTCGACGACCGCACGCGATCGGCTTCGGGGACGAGGCGCAGCAACCACTTCGCCTTCAGCCGCCCGCGGCGTTCGTGTTCGACCTCGGCCACGCGGGCGGCCGGTACCCTCACTCAGCTTGTCAGGGACTTCGGTCATCGACAGGTCCTCTTCGTCGCTCGCGACGCGTCGGCCGGATCGGGACGAGCCCTTCTCAACCTTGGCGATCTGGGCGATGTCGGTGAACAGGTCGGCGACATCCATCAGATCCGACGAAGTATTGCCGCGGAAGCTCAGGACCTCGACGCGGACGCCCTGCTCCTGCACGGCGCGGATGGCCGGCGCGAAGTCGCCGTCGCCGGAGACCACGATCGCGATATCCAGATTCCGGGCCGTCTTCATCATGTCGACGACGAGCTCGATATCGAGGTTCGCCTTGACCTTCCCGTCGCCGTACTTGCGGATGTCCTTGCTGACGACCTTGTAGCCGCTCCGGCGCAGGAAGTCGTGAAAATTGCGCTGATTCTCATTGTCCGGATCCAGGCCGGTGTACGCATAGGCGCGCACCAGATCCCGTCCGGCTGTGACCGTCTTCAGCAACGTGACGTAGTCGATATCGACTCCGGCCGCCTTGGCCGCATAGAACACATTCGCCACGTCTACGAAGACGGCGACATTCTTGCCCACATGATCTCCTAGTTGGGGTGGCGAGCCGACCCGCGATGCGGATCGGGCGCCATATTCATCGGGAGCGCGATCCCGCGCCAGCCGGCGCGAGCGTGCATCCCATGTGCGGGCCTCGATCAATAAATCCGCGTTCCTCCCATCGGGCCCGCTCGATGGGATCGTCCGGTCGCCTCGCCTCGATGAACGAGCAACCCTTGTTTGCTGCCGATCGGAGCAGCTCCGTGAGGAGCAGCCCCGTCACCTCGTCCGCGTCCACATCGGGAGCGATGGCCAGAAGATCGATCGTGCCGACGTAGCCGCCGGCTCGAACTGAGGGACGGATCGCGAGGACCGCGCCGCCCACGAACTCCCGACGTCGCTCTGCGACGAGGATGCTCGCGTGGGGAAGGTAGACCAGTTGACGGAGCATGTCCGCGGCATCCAGGGCAGTTCCGGTTCCACGTCCACCGATCTGATCGCCGCTGAGGGCGACGAATCGGTCGATGTCGGTGATTCGGGCTGCTCGGATCGTGTATTCCACGCCGTCGCTGGTACCTCGATCGGATGGCGCCCACTCGCTGCAATCACCCCGACCGGGGCCGACCAGAGTCGACCTGTGCCACGGATCCCAGGAGGTGCGGGCGGGGTTCGCCCATGCAAATCGTCCGGATCGCGGCAATCGGTGTTGCAATCGGTGCGCCGGGCCCTATCATACGACATCGCTTCGGCGGCAACCTGCGCGCCGCCCGAACAGGTCACGGTCCCCGTCGCCGCGCACCAGTCCAGCGTCAAGCCGACCCCACTCACGGGGCTCGAGACTGACCACAAGGGCGGTCGTGCGTTGGGAGCCCGAGACGCTGCCGGGTCGGAATGGAGGTCGGCCGACCGAGTGGTCGTCTCGGAAAATGCCGGGCGATCTCATTCGAGGAGGAGAATGCATGAAGCTCACGAAGGTAGGGGCGGTCGCCGGTATCGCGGTCCTCGCCCTTTCAGCCTGTGGTGGCGGCAACGCAGCCAAGGGCACAATCAAGATCGCGATCGATCTTCCGCTCCAGGGGTCGGAGCTGGCTGCGTCGCAGCCGATCATCAACGGCGTGAAGCTCGCGCTGAAGGACGCCGGCGGCAAGGTCGGCGGCTACACCGTCGAACTGCCGCAGGCTGCGATCTACGACGACGCCATCAACGGCGCGCATGATCCGCAGACCGGCGCCGCCAACGCGACCAAGATCGCTGGCGACGAGGCGATCGTCGGCGTCGTCGGCCCGCTCAACTCGAGCGTCGGCAAGGCTATGATCCCGATCACCAACGAAGCCGGTGTGCTGCAGTGCTCGCCCGCGAACACGAACCCGGACCTCACCAAGGGTGATCCGGCCAAGCAGCTTCGCACCAAGGCCAACAACTACATCCGCGTCACGACCACCGACGACGTTCAGGGTCCTGCGGCTTCGCAGTACCTGTACGACGTCCTCGGCAAGAAGGCCGTCTACATCATCGACGACACCGAGACCTTCGGGAAGGGCGTCGCCGATGCATTCGAGGCTGACTTCAAGCAGCGCGGTGGCAACGTCGTCAAGCACGACGCGGCCCCCAAGACCACGCAGGACTACGTCTCGATCATGACGGCCGCCAAGGGCCTCAACCCCGACTCGATCTACTTCGGCGGCGTGACTGCCACCGGTGGCGCGCGCATCCTGCTCGCCGCGCAGCAGGTCGGTCTCGGTGACGTCCCGTACGTTGGGCCCGACGGCATCAACGACGGCAGTGGCGCCACCCAGGACTCGTTCCTGAATCTGGCTGGCGACGCAGCGAAGAACTCCTACAGCACGCTTGCCGGTATCGGTGAGTTCCCTGGCAAGGCTGCCTTCGATGCCGCGTACCTCAAGGAATACGGGATCGCCGCGACCGGTTACGCCGGCCTTGGCTACGCCTGCACCCAGGTCGTCCTCGACGCCATCGGGCGGGCGGCCGCAACCAACCCTGCCGACAACGCAGCCCTCCGCGAGGCGGTCCGTGTTGCCGGTACGGCCAGCGACCACAAGTACACCACCATTCTGGGTGACATCTCGTTCGATGCGAACGGTGATACCACTCAGCGCATCGTGTCGATCTACTCGGTGAAAGACGCCGACTGGAACTTCCTGACCCAGGTCGACTACAAGTAGTCCGTTCGTAGCGGCAGGGCCGGGGATCGCACGATCCCCGGCCCTGCTACATCTCCAATCCGGTTGTCTCGCGCCTTCCAGAGGACCGCCCCGTGACCACAACCGTCACCGTCGGACGCCCCCCGAGCCTGTTCATTCGAGCCGGGCGGATCGTTGCCATCGCCGTCGCGGCCATCGTGATCTACACGGTCGTGCTGTGGCAGGCCCTCCAGGTCGTGTCGGGCCTGTCATCTGATAGCGCCTTTCCGATCGCCATCCAGCAGACCGTCAACGCGCTCTCGATCGGGGCGATCTACGCCCTCATTGCGCTCGGCTACACGATGGTCTACGGGATCATCGAGCTGATCAACTTCGCCCATGGCGATGTGTTCATGGTCGGCGCGTTCCTGTCGGTCGTCCTGACGGGCGGCATTTTTGGTCAGACCGGCGGGGTGACGAACATCCCCTTCCTGATCGTGTTGATGGTCGTCGCGCTGCTGTTCGTGATGCCGCTGACCGGCCTGCTCAACGTGACGATCGAACGGCTCTTCTACCGACCGTTCCGGAACTCATCTCGGCTGGCTCCCCTCATCACGGCCGTGGGCGTGTCATTCATCCTGCAGAACCTCGCGCTCGTGATCGCCGGATCGGGCGACCGCGCTGCGCCGCAGGTCTTCCCGCTCGAGTGGCAGTTGCCCATTGGCGGCGCCTCGGTCTCACTCCTGTCCATCTTCATTTTCGGCCTCGCGGTCGTCCTGATGCTCCTCCTGCAGTTCTACGTGACGAAGACCCGGCTCGGCCGCGCGATGCGCGCCACGGCGCAGGATCAGCAGGCCGCCCAGTTGATGGGCGTCGACCTAAATCAGACGATCGCGCTGACCTTCCTGCTCGGCGGGATGCTCGCCGGCGCCGCCGGCATCGTGTGGGGCCTGCGCTTCGGGTTCGTCCGTCAGGACCTCGGATTCAATGCCGGCCTCAAGGCCTTTACGTCTGCCGTCCTCGGCGGCATCGGCAACATCTCGGGCGCCGCCCTGGGAGGCTTCATCATCGGGTTCATCGAGAACTTCGCATCCTCGCTCGGATATTCGCGCTGGTCGGAGTTCCTCGTCTTCATGATCCTGACGTTCGTCCTTCTGTTCCGCCCGACGGGCATCCTCGGACAGCAGCTGGGAGACCGGGCATGACCGCATTGCGAGCCCGCATGGCCCCGTTCCGCACCCGGGTACAAGCGTTCTCGGCGGTCCACCGCTCGTCATCGATCGTCATCTCGATGGTCATCGTGGCGGTGCTCGCGACGATCCTTCCGAGGACCGGACTGTTCACGTTTGTCCAGGGAACGAGCTCGTGGTGGGATGCGTTCGCCAATGCGGGCGTATTCGTGCTGCTGGCGATGGGCCTCAACGTGGTCGTCGGCCTGGCCGGCCTGCTCGACCTCGGGTATGCCGCGTTCTTCGCGATCGGTGCGTACACCTATGCGTACAGCAACTCGCCGTTCTCAGGACTTGACCTGCCGTTCCTGCCGATGCTCGTCGTCGGCGCCTCGGTTGCGGCCGTCTTCGGTATCGCGCTCGGCGCGCCGACCCTCCGGCTGCGCGGTGATTACCTCGCGATCATGACCCTCGGCTTCGGCGAGATCGTCCCGATCGTGTTCCTGAACCTCGACAAGTGGACCGAGGGTACGAACGGAATCGGCGGCATCTTCCGGCCGGAGGCACTGCCCTTCCTCGGGGCCTTTGGGGCCATCACCCCGTACAACTACCTGATGATGATGCTGTTCATCGTGACCATCACGATGATCCTGTTGTATCGGTTGCAGGATTCACGGATCGGGCGCGCCTGGGTGGCGATCCGGGAGGATGAGCTCGCGGCTGCCGCCAACGGCATCAACACCATCACGACGAAACTGCTGGCGTTCGCCCTGGGCGCGACGACGTCCGGCCTGGCCGGCGTGTTCAACGCCTCAAAGCTCACGATCGTCTCGCCCGACCAGTTCCTGTTCACGGTTTCGTTCACCGTCCTGGCGATGGTCATCATTGGCGGCATGGGCAACATCTGGGGCGTGGCCGCCGGCGCGTTCGTGGTGTTCATGATCCAATCGGTCTTCCTGAAACAGATCAACACGGTGGTCGGCGGCCTCGGGATCCCACCCTTCAATCTGGGACCCGTCCACGTCGACGTCAGCCAGATCAACTTCCTGCAGTTCCAGTTCCTGCTCTATGGCATCGCGCTCGTCATCATGATGTTGTACCGCCCGGAGGGCCTCTTCCCGAGCCAGACCCGACGTCGGGAACTGCACGAGGCGGCCGACACTCCGGACGATCCCGAAGTGCTCGGCTCCATGGGCGAGGTGCCCGGCGCTGAGGAACAGTTCGGCGAGAGCAGCGGGGAGGGGGTTCGGTGACCGACGTCCTGCACGCCAAGGGGATCATCAAGCGGTTCGGCGGCCTCGTCGCCGTCAACGACATCGACTTCACGATCCCGGAGGGTTCGATCGTCAGCCTCATCGGTCCGAACGGGGCCGGCAAGACGACGTTCTTCAACATCATCGCCGGGATCTACGACCCGACCGAGGGGAACATCGAGTTTCGCGGCGTTCCGGTGATCGCGCACGCCCGTCGAGCGTGGCTCGAGCCCGTCCTGTGGCTCGTTCCGGCGCTCATCCTGGGGACGATTACCTGGCTCATCGGCGACAACGGGGCACCCGAGGCCGAGATCGCCATCGGGATTCTGGCCACGGTCCTGAGCCTGCTCGTCGTCCTTCTGGTGAGTGCCTCGCGACCCCGCTGGTACACCGACTTCCTGACCAGGATCGGCGTGTTCCGGAGTGCGCGTCCAAACGATATGGTCGTGTCCGGCCTCGGCCGAACCTTCCAGAACATCCGCCTGTTCCACAACATGACGGCGATGGAGAACGTGCTCGTCGGGATGCACTCGCGCCTGCATGCGACCTGGATCGACGCGCTGCTGTCCACGCCGAAGAACCGGGCGGAGGAGAAATCAGCACGCGTTCGCGGACGGGAACTCCTCGCTCTCGTCGGCCTCGTGGGGCGCGACGACGAGTTGGCCAAGAACCTGCCGTACGGCGACCAGCGGCGTCTGGAGATTGCTCGCGCGCTTGCGTCCAACCCGGTCTTGCTGCTGCTCGATGAGCCGACGGCCGGGATGAACCCGAATGAAACCGCCGACCTGACCAAGCTCATCGGCCGGCTGCGATCCGATCTCGGCCTTACGGTCCTGCTCATCGAGCACGATATGAAGGTTGTCATGGGCATCAGCGACCGGGTTACGGTCCTCGACCACGGGGAGCGGATCGCCGAAGGTACGCCCGACGAGGTCCGGCGCAACCCAAAGGTCATCGAAGCCTATCTGGGAGCACCTGCCGCATGACCGCACCAGCTGCTGCCTCGATGGGCCCGGGCGAGGGCACCGGTGAGGCCCTTCTCGTCGTCGACGACATCCATACCTACTACGGCCAGATCCACGCCCTTCGCGGGGTGTCGATGGAGGTCCGCAAAGGCGAGATCGTGACCTTGATCGGTGCCAATGGTGCCGGCAAGACCACGACCCTCAAGACGATCAGCGGGCTGCTTCACCCCCGATCCGGGCACGTCCGGTTCGAGGGTCAGGACATCTCCAAGATCGCCGCCCACAAGCTCGTCGAGCAGGGAATCGGACAGGCTCCCGAGGGACGGCGGATCTTTCCCCGCTTGACCGTGATGGAGAACCTGCAGATGGGTGCCTTCACCCGAAAGCAGGTCGAGATCGGTCCCGATATCGAGCGGGTCCTGACCCTCTTCCCGCGACTGAGCGAGCGCAGCAACCAACTCGGCGGCACGCTGTCCGGCGGCGAGCAGCAGATGCTCGCGATCGGCCGGGCTCTGATGTCCAGGCCGCGGGTCCTCCTCCTCGACGAGCCGTCACTCGGCCTCGCGCCCATCCTCGTTCAGACCGTCTTCGCCACGATTCAGGACATCAACAAGCAAGGCACCTCGATCCTCCTGGTCGAACAGAACGCACTCCAGGCCCTCACGATTGCCCATCGCGGCTACGTCCTCCAGACCGGCGAGGTGGTGCTCACCGGCCCGGCCTCGGACCTGATCAAGAACGAAATGGTCCGGAAGGCCTACCTCGGCGAGGAGTAGGCGCCGCTGATCGCCTCGGTGGCGCCGTTGGCGACGCCGATCCGAACCGGACATTGAACCGGCCGCTCCGCGAGGCGCCAGCGTAGAGTGAACCGACCATGACCGTCCGCGGCTTTGACGTCGAGATCCGCCCGGTACGAACGACCCGGTCGCGTCGCCCTATCGCGGTCGCCGTGGGAGTTGGAATCGCCCTGATCGCGGCACAGTTCCTCAGTCTGATCTGGCCGCCATCGGGCGGCGCCGGGCTCGCCTTCGGAGGGACGCCGCCCGGGCCCGGGCAGGTCGCCGGCCTGACCACCGGACGGGCCACAGACCCGCGGGACAAGTCGGCCAGCGCGCCGCGCGCACAGAACCTCGCCTGCACGGAGCCCCTTGGATGGCGCGTCGCATCGATTGAAACCTGGCCTGGCGGGATTGCCTATGTCTGGCGCGCGACCGAGGCCAAGGTAGCATCTAGTCCGCTCGATCCGGCCATCGGGTTCATGCCGATCGTGTCCGCCCGCATCGCCGACGTTGGGTGGTGCGCACCGGTGGGTGGCCCGCTGCGTCCACCGGCAGATCTGCAGGCGACCCTGTTTCGATTGGAGGGCCCCCGAGCGACGCTCGTGGAGGTCGGCCTGGCGCCTGACGTCGAGTCGGGACCATTCGGTGCGATGTGGGTCCAGATGTCGAATCGCTCGCCCCGTCAGTCGTGGGCCAACGGCCGCTACGTGATCCGGGTGGCCACAGACGATGACGCGTGGGTCCGTTGGCTGGGTGTCGAGGTCCGAGCGTACGGGACCGTGGAGTCTGACGCCCGCCCCGACTCGGTCAGCGGAGGCCGTGCGCCCTCTTGATGTCGAAGGCAGCCCGCCCGAGCATCGCCAGGCCTATCCCGGTGACCCACAGTCCGGGTCCATTCGTGATGATCGCCGTCGGCTCCGGGATGGACAGAGCACCGATGGTGACCAGGTCCACGAGCCGGATCACGAAGGCGAGCCAACCGACAGCCGCGAGGATGGCGTAAGACAGCCATTGATCCGCGGCAACCGGTCGATCTGTGGCATATGGAAGCGTGACGACGGCGACGGTCACCAGTGCGACCACGAAGACGACGATCCCCATCCCATCGAAGGCATTACCACTGATCTCGGTAAGCCCGTTCTTGCCGCCGACCGTCCACCAGCGCAGAACGGCACCAGCGAGCATCACGGCCGCACCTGCCGCCGCGAGGATTCTGGCCCGACCAACGGGGCGACGATGGCTGTTCATTCGGGTGTCGTGTAGACCTCGGGCTTGAGCACGCCCACGAACCGAAGGTTGCGGTACAGCTCGTTGTAGTCGAGGCCATAGCCCACCACGAACTGGTCCGGAATCGTGAACCCCGTGTAGTCGACCGGGATTTCGACGAGGCGACGGGCCGGCTTGTCCAGGAGCGTGCAGATCCGCAGGGATGTCGGCTTCTTGCCGCCGAGGTAGCGAACGAGGTAGTTGAGGGTCAGGCCCGTGTCGATGATGTCCTCGCAGATCAGGACTTCCTCGCCCTCGATTGTCGTGGACAGATCCTTGAGGATCCGGACGAGGCCAGACGACTCGGTCGTGGCGCCGCCGTACGAGCTGACTTCCATCAGGTCGATCCGGAGCGGCAGGGAAATGGCCCGCATCAAGTCGGCCATGAACGGGAGGGAGCCCTTGAGGACGCTCACGAGCGTGAGGCGACGCCCGGCGTAGTCGGCGGTGATCTGCACACCGAGTTCCCGAATCCGTGCCTGGATCTGCGCTTCGTCGAGCAGGACCTCGCCGATGTCGGCCATGAGATCGGTGGGGTTGGTCATCGGTAGTCGGGGGCCTCCTGGTCTGTGGTCGGGCCGGCGATGGCGACGGGCCGCGGCCCGTCCCCGGATGTTGTGCTGTCGGTGGTGCTGAGCATATCCTCGCCACGGGCCGCTGCGCGCCGCGAGCGCCGACGGCGGACGACCGTTCCGGACCGCGCGAGCGGCTTCGAGCTCGGGGCCGCGGTCAGGTTCGGCCCGTGCTCCGCGACGGAGGGCCGGCCATCAACCGGTGCTGGCAGGACTGACAGGTCGCTCGGATCCGCCTGCGGCCGCTCGGGCGAGATCTGGCCGAGCGTCCCGGACAGGGAATCGGCGAGTGCCAGCCGACCGTACTTGAGCAGCATCGCCCGGAAGTCGCGCGCGTAAAACAACTTGATGTTGATGGCCGGATACAGCTCGCGGAGCCGGCGCAGCTTCCGATTCTTCTTGCGGACGAGGCGCTGCTTCAGGGTCGTCATTTCGAGGTAGAGATCCAGCTCGGGGAGGTAGAAGTCCGGCGAGAAGCTCTCGATGACTGCGCCGTCCAGATTCCAGAGGATGGGAAACGTACGCGGTTCGTAGTCCCAGCGAACCGTGTAGAAATCGAGGATCCGCGCCATCTCGGCCTCGCTGGCATGAGCGAAGACCGGCCACGGGCGCCCGGTCGAGTCCAGGGCGGTTGACGGCATTTCCGCAATTGCTTCGGCACCCGGTCCGGACGGGACAGCGACACCCAACGGCAAATCGCCGTGCACCTGTGTGGACAGGGAGCCAGTCATGAGCGAGGTCCCGGCTCCGTGGGGGCGGCTGGACCGCCCGATCGCCCGATCAGGGTCCGCATGTCGCCCTGCCAGTCGGCCAGGAACTCATGCATCGCGAAGACGTCGTCCGGCGAGATCGCCGCGGGGACGGACGTGACCTCGCCCGGCATCGCGTCGGCCTCGACGGCCAATGGGTCGGCCAGGAACTCGAGAGCCGTGCTGCCGCACAGGGCACATTCAACCTGGATGAAGGTCAGATCCTCGCGCCGCGCCAGGAGGCGGATCCTGTCGGCGGGGACGGGCTCGTTGCAGACGGTGCAGAACAGCCCGTCGGGGAGCGCGCGCAGTGGGTCGCGGGGATCCATCCACGCGGAGTGTAGCCGACCCGTCCCGACTGCGACGCGCATGACGGCACCTTGCCGGTCGATACCCCCAGGGGGTATCATCCCAGCGATCGGGGTGTCCCCATCAGTCGACCGCCGCAGGGAGTTGATCGAACGCGATGACCACCACTCCGGAACACGTCGGTACCCATCCCGTGGGCGCTGACACGTTCCGCCACAGTTACTCCAAGGACAAGGCCCAGCTCGTGCGCCGGCTCGCCCGCATCGAGGGCCAGGTCCGCGGCATCGCCCGGATGATCGAGCGCGAGGAGTACTGCGTCGACATCCTTCAACAGACGTCGGCCCTTCGCGCAGCGGTCGATTCGCTCGCCATCCTCGTGCTCGAGGACCACGTCCAGGGCTGCGTACGGACCGCTGCGGAACATGGCGACGCGGACCGTTACGTCGAAGAAGTCGTCGATGTCGTGCGCCGGACCCTCGGCCGGCCGGTCCGCGGCAGCAAGAGCTGACGGCTACCAGGCCGAGGTACAGACGGCCACCAAGGCCAGCGTCCGTCGTTCGGCGGGGACTTCGGTCCGGCGAGTTATCCACGGCGACACCCCCGAATATCGACAAAGCCGTGGATAAACCCGTTGACTGCGTCAGGCGCGACTCGTAGCGTCGGCCATCCGCACCGATCGGCTTCGGGGAGCGCGCTGCCGGCGGGGTTCGGGGAAACCCGACCAGATCCAATGGCAGCGCGAGAGACCGGCGCCACGGCTGCGCAGCAAACGTCGTCGCCGGGGGCGGCTCTCGTGGCGGCTGGAAGACCCAGTCAGGGGATGACAGCCTGAACAACCGGCGAGATCCGCTCCCGACGCGCGTCGACACCCTGCCCGACGTGCCGTCCGCCTACCTCGATGCGCTCGCGAGCGCCTCCGATGCACTCGACGAGGTCGGCGTGCACCTCGATGGGGACATGCGCACCGCCCTGTCCACACACGTTCGGCTGATGCTCGCGTGGAACGAGGCGATCAACCTGACGGCGATCATCGATCCGGCGGCCATCGCTCGCCGCCACATCGTCGACAGCCTGGCCGCGGTCCCGGTCCTGCGCGACGGACCATCGGATCGACTGGTCGATATCGGCTCGGGTGCGGGGTTCCCGGGACTGCCGCTGGCCGTCGTCCAGCCGTGGCAGGTCGCCCTCGCTGATTCGGTCGGCAAGAAGGCGGCGTTCCTGCGGACCGCGGTCGCGGTGATGGGCCTTGAAGACCGGGTCTCGGTCCGCAATGCGCGCGCCGAAACGCTGGAGCGCGGGATGTGGGACATCGTTACGGCACGCGCTGTCGGCTCACTCTCCGATCTCGTCGAGATCGGGCTCCCGCTCCTGCGCCCGGGCGGTCGGCTCATCATCTGGAAGCGTGGCGACCTGACCGATGAATTCGCGGCCGCGCGCCGGGCGTCGCGGGCGATGGGTGGGTCGGATCCGCGCTGGCATCCGCACCCCGAGGCGGTGACACGGGCCGCAGATCTCGGTGGCCATGGAGTCGTGGTCGTGGCGCGGGTCGGCGCGTCGCCGACCGAGTACCCACGCGACCCGGCGACTCGGAAGCGCCGGCCATGGTGACGAACGGCCCTGCTACGCTGGCTGACCATGCGATTCGCGGTCTTTTCGGATATCCACGCGAACCTGAACGCGCTCGATGCTGCCGTTGACTCGGCCGGCGCGGTCGATGGCCTGTGGCATCTCGGCGATGTCGTCGGCTATGGTCCCGAGCCCGATGAGGTGATCAGCCGCCTCCAGGCACTCGGCGCCGTTGGCGTACAGGGCAATCACGATTCGGCCGCCCTCGGCGGCAATGAGATCGACTGGTTCAACCCTGACGCGCGACGGGCGATGGAGTGGACCCGGGCGACAATCTCGGACGCATCCCGGGCATGGCTGTCGTCCCTCCCCGCGACCCGCACGATCGGGGACTGCACGCTCGTTCACGGCAGCCCACGCGATCCGATGTGGGAATACGTGACATCGATGCCTGTTGCTCGTGCCAACCTCGCAGTCCTGCCGTCGCGAATCGGTCTTCACGGTCACACCCACCTGCCGATGGCCTGGATCGAGGAGGACGGTGTGGTGGAGGTCATCAGTCCGGGTAACGGATCCGTCCTCGAACTTCGCGGTCGGCGCGTTCTGGCGAACCCAGGGAGTGTCGGGCAGCCGCGCGATGGGGATACGCGAACCTCGTTCATGATCGTGGACACCGAGGCCGACACGATCTCGTGGCATCGCGCCGCGTATGACGTTGCCGCGGTGCAGTCGAGGATGCGCGGCGCCGGGCTCCCGTCGAACCTCGTGGCGCGCCTGAGCCACGGCCAGTGAGGCTCGACCTCCGGTGATCGGCGGCCAGCAGCCGCTTCGCGGTCGAAAACTGGGCGACCGACGCATCCGCGTCGAACGGCCGCACGCGGCCTACTTCCGCTGGAGCGGCAAGGGTGTCATGACGGCCAAGGCCGCGGCGAGCACGCCGACGACTGGCGTCGGGCGGGCCATGGCCTCAGTGCGGAGGGTCTTTCTCGGGCGCCCGCTGGCCTCGGAGGAGGAGCTTGGCGAGCGGCTGTCGAAGAAGAAGGCACTCGCGATCTTCAGTTCGGATGCGATCTCCTCGTCGGCCTACGCGACAGAGGAAATCCTGCGCGTCCTCATCCTCGGCGGCGCCGCTGCGCTGACCCTCGGGCTCGAGGTCTCGATCGCGATCGTCGTGCTGCTCGTTGCCGTGGCGATCAGCTACCGACAGGTCTGCATCGCCTATCCGACCGGTGGCGGTTCGTATTCGGTTTCGAAGCGGAACTTCGGGCGGAACGCGTCGCTGGTTGCCGCCTCGGCCCTGCTGATCGACTATGTGATGACGGTTGCCGTTTCGACGACATCCGCGGTCGAGCAGATCACCTCCGCGCTCCCGGAACTGATCGACCAGCGGGTGGTCATCGGGGTCGTGGCGATCACGCTCATCACCATCGGCAATCTTCGCGGGCTCCGGGAAGCCGGCAACATCTT
This sequence comes from Chloroflexota bacterium, assembly GCA_039933295.1. GTDB lineage: Bacteria > Chloroflexota > Limnocylindria > Limnocylindrales > CSP1-4 > UBA5189. The sequence goes on along the minus strand of JBDTOJ010000193.1, from coordinate 7,873 downwards.
CGCCATCCCGACCTATCTGTTCCTCGGGTCCGCCCTGCTGATGATCGGCATCGGCGTCTTCCGAATCGTGATCGGCGGCGAGCAATCGGACTTCTCGAGCACGATCGCGCAGCAGGCCGGCAAGATCCCGGAACAGGTCGGGATCCTGCTCCTGCTTCGGGCGTTCGCCGCGGGCGCCGTCGCACTCACCGGCACCGAAGCGATCGCTACCGGCGTCCCCGCATTCCAGCCGCCCGAAGCCAAGAATGCGGCGTCCACGCTCGGGGCGATGGCCGTCGTGCTCGGCGTCCTGTTCATCGGGATCACGTTTCTGGCGGTGAACTTCGGCATCACCCACCTCGATCTGCCGGAGAAGCAGACTGTCATCAGCCAGGTCGCGCGGCGCGTGTTCGGCGACAGCTCGATCCCGTTCTACCTGTTCCAGGCCTTCACCGCCCTGCTCCTGTTCCTCGCCGCGAACACGAGTTTCAACGCCTTCCCGCGCCTCCTGGCAATCCTGTCCATTGACTCACACATGCCTCGGCAGTTCGGGCTGCGCGGCGACCGCCTGGCCTATTCGTACGGGATCATCGCGCTGGGCGTGGTGGCATCGACGCTGATCGTGATCTTCAACGGCGAGACGCATCTCCTCATCCCGCTCTACGCCGTCGGCGTGTTCATCGACTTCACCATCAGCCAGGCCGGCATGATCCGGCACTGGCTGCGCGAGCGGCCCGACGGCTGGCAGCGACGCCTGGCCATCAACGCGTTCGGCTGCGTGCTCACCGCGATCGTCGCCGTGGTCGTGGCTGCCGCCAAGGCCCCGGCCTCGCTGATCGTCCTGTTCCTCATTCCGTGCCTGGTGCTGCTGATGCTGTCGATCCGCCGCCAGTACGAGGGCCAGGCTGAGGAACTCCATGTCCGCGAGGACACGGTCTTCGCCCGCCCCCATCGAGAGCAGCGCGCCGTCGTCCCCGTGAACGGGATCAATCGTGCGGTCGTCCAGGCCGTGACCTTCGCCCGGACGATTGCCACGGACGTGCGGGCCGTGTACGTGACCGTCGATCCCGAAGAGGCCGAGGCGATGCTCCGACGCTGGGAACGCCAGCTCCCGGGCGTTCCGCTCGTCATCGTCGAGTCCCCGTTCCGGGCGATCATCGAGCCATTCGTGGCCTATCTCGACGTGTTGAGTGAGTCCTGGCCGCCCGATCGAGAGGCACCGGTCACGATCGTCGTGCTGCCGGAGTACGTGGCGAAACACTGGTGGGACCGCCTGCTGTATAACCAGACGTCGAATCGACTCAAGGCGGCCATCGTCGGCCGCGAACACACCGTCATCGCCGACGTCCCGTACCGCCGCGATCACTGATCGCCCGCGCCGGGGAAGGCGAAGCGCGAGCAGGGAGAAGGATGATCGGAGGCCGGCGGCCGTTACGCGGTCGCAAGCTCGCGGACAGGCGTGTCCGGGTCGAGCGCCCGCACTCACCCTACTTCCGATACGCCGGTCCGGGGCAGCTGGTGGCGAAAGCGGCCGCCAGTCGGGCAACGACCCCCGGTGGACGATTCTTTGCACGAATCCGGAACACGCTCTTCGGCCGCCCGCTGGCACTCGAGGAAGAGGAGGGCGAGCGACTCCCGAAGAAACAGGCCCTCGCGATCTTCAGCTCGGACGCCATCTCGTCGTCGGCCTACGCAACCGAGGAAATCCTGCGGGTCCTGGTTCTCGCCGGTTCGGCGGCCATTCTCATCTCGATCGAGATCGCGATTGCGATCAGTCTGCTGCTCGCGATCGTGGCCCTGTCATATCGCCAGGTCTGTCGTGCCTACCCGAACGGGGGCGGTGCCTATGCCGTCGCCAAGGAGAACATCGGGGCGCTCGCGTCCTTGATCGCGGCCAGCGCGCTGCTCATCGATTACGTCATGACGGTCTCCGTCTCGGCCGCTGCGGCCGTGGCGCAGACCTATTCGGTCTTTCCTGAGCTGTTCAAGTACCGCGTCGACATCGCGATCGTCGCGATCGCGCTGGTCACGATCGCCAACCTGCGTGGCCTCCGCGAGTCGGGCAACATCTTCGCCGTCCCGACGTACCTGTTTCTCGGCCTCGCCTTCCTGATGATCGGGATGGGGCTCGTGCGGATCGCGACCGGAACCGCGGTTGACGTCGTGCAGGCCGATGCCGTTGCCTTCGGCACCCACGATATCGGGGTCTTCCTGCTCCTCAAGGCGTTCGCGTCGGGAGCAGTCGCTCTCACGGGAACCGAAGCCATTGCCAACGGAGTCCCAGCCTTCAAGCCACCCGAATCGAAGAACGCCTCGAACACCCTCATCGCGATGGCAGTCCTCCTCGGCGTCCTGTTCCTGGGGATGACGGCGGTCGCCGACGGGTTCGGCATCCTCCCGACGCGGGAGGGCGGGCCGAGCGTGGTCGCCCTCATTGCGACGGCCGTCTTCGGGGCGGGATCACCGCTCTTCTATGCCTTCCAGGGCGCCACGGCTCTGATCTTGCTTCTGGCCGCGAACACGAGCTTCAACGCCTTTCCTCGACTCGCGGCGCTCCTCGCCGAGGACGGCTACATGCCACGGCAGTTCAGCTTCCGAGGTGATCGCCTCGCCTTCTCGTGGGGCATCGTGCTGCTTTCGGCGATCGCCGCCCTCATCATCAAGTTGTTCGAAGGGGACACCCACGCTCTGATCCCCTTGTATTCGGTCGGCGTCTTCGTCTGCTTCACGCTGTCCCAGGGCGGCATGGTCCGGCACTGGCTGCGCGAGCGATCGTCTGGCTGGGTCTGGCGCGCTTCGATCAACGCTGTCGGAGCCGTCCTGACCTTCGTCGTCCTGATCGTTGTGGCCAGCGTCAAGTTCCTCGACGGCGCCTGGCTCGTGGTCATCCTCATTCCGACGCTCGTCGCGATGATGTTATTCATCCACCGCCAGTACGCACGCAGCGCTCGAGAGTTGACGGTCCGCGGGGACTTCGTGGCCGGTCCACCCATCCGCGAGGAGCGCGTCGTTGTCCCCGTGCCCGGCATCAACCGAGCCGTCATCCAGGCGATCAACGTGGCGCGGGCGATCGCGGATGACGTCCGCGCGGTCTTCATCTTCGACGATCCGGAACGGGTCGCCGGCGTCCGGGCCGACTGGGAGCGCCAGATCCCCGGCGTTCCCCTCGTCGTCATCGAATCGCCCTACCGCGCACTGGCCGGTCCGTTGATCGCGTACCTGGACGTGCTCGACGGGGCGTGGCCGCCGGACCGGCCATCCCCGGTCACGTTCGTGGTGATACCCGAATACGTGGCCAAGAGCTGGTGGGAGCGGATGCTCTACAACCAGTCCTCGCGACGATTGCGGACCCTCCTCCTCGGTCGGCCGCACACGGTCGTGGTCAATGTCCCATATCGCCGCGATGACCCTGATGCGTTCGACATGCGAGCGCGAGGTCGAGGCGCCGAACCCCGAGGCGGGGACGAACCGGGTTCCGGGCCGACGTCCAACTGACATCGGTACAGCCGAGGTGTTGCGGACATCGGGCGGTGGTATCGTGACCGCCGCCACGGCCCGCTGACGGGCCCGGATCCAGCGGGCCCGCTGCCCCGCATCAACAAGGCGGTCAATCAGACCGGTGTCCGACAACCCCTCCCCCGTCTTCCGACGGGCTGTCATTGCGCTGGCCGGTGGTCCCGGAGACGCCCGGATCGTCCAGCTCGTCGCCGAGCTTGCACGACTGGTCAAGGCGGAAATCGCCGCGGTTCACGTCGTCGAAGTGGGCTGGTCCCAGCCGCTCGATGCCGATATCGCGGGCCGATCCGAGATCGCCCAGCAGATCCTCGATCACGCTGAGAGCACGGCCGAGCGATCGAAAGTTCGCCTCGAGCCGGTACTCCTGCAGGCTCGTGAGGTCGGAGCCGCGCTCGTGGACGAGGCGGTCGAGCGGGATGCCGACCTACTCGTGCTTGGGCTCCCCTATCGGACACGATTCGGGGGCGATTTCGCTATGGGCCGGACGATCCCCTATGTTCTGAAGAACGCTCCGTGCGCCGTCTGGGTCGTACGAGAGCCCATCACCGAGGAATCGCTGTGAAAATCGTCATCGTCGGCGCCGGTCGCGTCGGGTCGGTGCTCGCGGAGGCCTACGATGCGGCGGGCCACGAGGTCGTCGTACTCGACCTGTCCGCCCGGGCATTTGATCGCCTGCCCGCAGAATTCCGGGGCAACGCCGTGCGCGGCGACGGGACCGACGAGGACACGCTCCGTCGGGCGGGCGCAACGGGTGCCGATGTCTTCCTCGCCCTGACCGAAGGCGACAACCGGAATGTCATGGCGGCCCAGGTTGCCGCCGAGAAGCTCGGCATCATGAAGGTTGTCGCCAAGATCAACGACCCCGTCCGCGCTGCTGCATACGCGGACCTGGGTGTCGCTGCCCTGTGCCGGACGACACTGCAAGCCGACGCGATCAGCGCCTACCTCGGACTTGGCTCGCTCGGTGTCCCGAGCGTGATCGCACCCACCGGATCCCATCACGGCGGAGCTGCCCACGCACCGCTCGCCGAGTCGCTGGACGCGCCGTCGCCCAGCCAGGAGGCCTGAGTCATGTTCGTACTCGTCGTCGGCGGCGGCAAGGTCGGGTACTACCTCGCCAAGGAACTCATCGAGAGCAGCCATGAGGTCGTGCTCATGGAGAAGGATCAGGGCCGGGCAGACCAGATCGCCGACGAGATCGGATCGATCGTCGTGGCGCACGACGGCTGCGAAGGCAAGTACCTCGGCGAGGCCGGCTGTGCCCGCGCGGACATCGTCGCTGCGGTCACTGGCGATGACGAGGACAACCTGGTCATCTGCCAGATGGCAAAGCACCACTTCGACGTCCCGCGCACGATTGCGCGGGTCAACAACCCGAAGAACGAGGCGCTGTTCCGGCACCTCGGCGTTGACGAGATCATCAGCCCGACCCGCATGATCCTCGGCTCCATCGAGCAGGACATTCCCGTTCACGAGCTGCTCCACCTTGCGGCCCTCGGAGAAGGCGAACTCGAGATCATCGAGGCGCATCTCCAGGATGGGTCACCGGCGATCGGCAAGTCGCCCGGCGAACTCACGATGCCGGCGGGCTGTTCGCTGTTCGCGGTCGTCCGCGATGGGGTCGCTTCGCCCCTGTTGCCGGACATGAAGCTGCAGGTCGGCGACAAGGTCATCGCCATCGGCCCATCGGAGTGCTCGGTCCCGCTCCACGAGCAGCTCATCGGAGCCGTCGACGTCGAGGCATCCCCGACGGTCTGAGCGGGCGACGGCATGTCCGGCCCGGGCGCGGTGGCGCGTCGTACCTGACCCAATCCAAACGCGCCACTCGATTTCCACGTTCGGCCCTTGACAGTCGGAGACTGCCCTGTCCACCGCGTTCGGATCCGCAAGGATCAAGAAAACGCAACCTCATAGACTCTTGACAACACCATTGTCAACTTTCTAGGATGTGGAGCGTTGGCAAAGGCCAGCGCCGAAGCCACCAGAGCCTGAGCGGGGAGGGTCGAATATTGTGCGTGTGACCATCCACCGGGCTGATCCCATGGATCCGGAACGACCCGTCTACGTCATCAGCGTGGCCGCGAGCATCGTCAGCGTCCATCCCAGGACGCTCCGGATCTACGAAGATGCGGGGCTGGTCTGTCCAGCACGGACCCCGACGAACATTCGCCTTTACTCGGAAACGGACATCCGGCGGGTCATGTGGATCCGCCACCTGACCCAGAATCTGGGCGTGAACCTCGCCGGAGTCCGAATCCTGTTCGAGCTCGAGGAGCGTCTCGGAACGAGAATCCTCGAGCGCCTCTATGACGAAGGCGCCACTGCCGCGGAGGCCGCCAGTGCGGCCGCCGAGGCATCCGAAACCGCCGATCAACCGTCTGAATCCAAACCGGCAGCTACCGCCGGCAGCGCCAGCTGACCAGCCAGGACCGACCCACTCACCTTTAGGAGACTCGATGGCGAAGCGACCATCCACCCGGGACGCGAAGCGGACCGAACCGAATATCCAGGACCTTCCGCTCGTTGCCCTGCGGGAGACCGTCATCTTTCCGGAGATGATCGTCCCGCTCCAGGTTGGTCGCGACAAGAGCGTTGCCGCGCTCAACGCGGCCGTCGAGTCGGGCTCGTTGATCGCCCTTGTCACGCAGCGTCAGGCTGACCAGGAGGACATCAGCGCGGCCTCTGAACTGTACGAAGTCGGCACGATCGCCAAGATCGCCCAGGTCGTCCAGCTCCAGGACGGCACGGTCCGCGCGATCGTCCAGGGCCAGGGACGGATGCGGGTCGAGGGCTTCTCCCAGACCGATCCATACCTTCGCGCGACGGTCGTCGAACTCCACGACACCACACCTGCCAACGTCGAGGTCCAGGCGCTGATGCGCACGGTCCAGGCGCAGGTGGAGCAGTACGTCCAGTCCGGGGCACCCGTGCCGCCGGAAGCCGCCGTCGCGGCCAAGAACATCACCGAGCCCGGGTTGCTCGCGGACATGACGGCCTACAGCCCGGACATGACCACCGAGCAGCGCCAGGAACTGCTCGAGACGGTCGATATCGTCGCCCGGCTGAAGCTCGTCTCGACGTTCCTCGCCCACCAGATCGAGATCCTCGAGCTGAAAGGCAAGATCCAGTCCGAGGTCAAGTCCGAGATGGACAAGACCCAGCGCGAGTACATCCTGCGCGAGCAGCTCAAGGCGATCCAGAAGGAGCTCGGCGAGGACGATCCGTCGATCGCGGAGGCCGGCGAGCTGAAGAAGAAGGTCGAGGAGTCGGCGATGCCGGCCGAGGTCAAGGAGAAGGCCCTCAAGGAGGTCGACCGCCTCAACCGGATCCCAAGCGCCTCACCCGAGCAGGGCGTCATTCGTACATACGTGGACTGGCTGGTTAGCCTGCCGTGGGGCGTCCAGACCGATGACAACCTGGACCTCGACGAGTCCGAGAAGGTGCTCAACGAGGACCACTACGGCCTCGAAAAGCCGAAGGAGCGGATTCTGGAGTACATGGCGGTGCGCAAGCTCGCCGAGAAGATCCGCTCGCCGATCCTGCTCTTCGTCGGACCGCCCGGCGTCGGCAAGACGAGCCTCGGCAAGAGCATCGCCCGGGCGATGGGCCGCAAGTTCGTGCGGATGAGCCTCGGCGGCATCCACGACGAGGCCGAGATCCGCGGACACCGCCGGACCTACATCGGCGCGCTGCCCGGCCGCATCATCCAGAGCATCAAGACGGCGGGTTCGAACAACCCGGTGTTCATGCTCGACGAGGTCGACAAGATCGGGATGGACTTCCGGGGCGACCCGAGCTCGGCCCTCCTCGAGGTGCTGGACCCGGAGCAGAACAACACGTTCCAGGACAACTACCTCGAGGTGCCGTTCGACCTGTCCAAGGTCATGTTCATCGCGACCGGCAACCTGATCGACCCGATCCCGGCCGCCCTCCGCGACCGGATGGAGGTCGTCCATCTGCCGGGCTATACCCAGAAGGAGAAGATCGAGATCGGGAAGCGGTTCCTGGTCCCGAAGCAGATGGAGAACCACGGGCTCAGGCCGAAGAACATCGAGATCACGGACGAGGCCATGACCGAGCTCGTCCTCTCCTACACGCATGAGGCGGGCGTCCGAAACCTGGAGCGCGAGATCGCCAACGTCATGCGAAAGGTGGCGCGGACGGTCGCCGAGGGGCGAAAGTCCAGGACCATTGTCGACAAGAAGAAGCTCCTCGTGTACCTCGGGCCGCCACGATTCGAGTACGGCGAGCTCGAGGCCGAGGACCAGACGGGTGCTGCCACGGGCCTCGTTGTGACCGAAGTCGGCGGCGACGTCATCGCCATCGAAGTGACCCGCATGGAGGGCAAGGAGGACTTCATCCTCACCGGCCAGCTGGG
>JBDTOJ010000192.1:0-2948 GCA_039933295.1 Chloroflexota bacterium | reverse complement strand
CTCTGACAGCACGACCGTCACGGTCGCTGCTGCCCCTGGCCTCGCCATCGACAAGACATTCTCCGGTAACACAGGCTTTGCCCTCTCGAACGGTCAGGCAATGGCCAACGTCGGTGACACGCTCACCTACACCCTGTCGTACCTCCTCGTCGACGCAACCGCAACCAACGGCGTCATCACCGACGTCCTCCCGGCCGGCCTCGGCTACGTCGATGGCTCCGCAACGAACGGGGGAGACTTCACATTCCAGGGCTACGACTCCGCGACTCGGACACTGACCTGGACGGCTGATGTCGTCGAGGCGTCCGGCTCGGTGACGTACAAGATCACGGTTCTGGCAGGGTCGTTCGACCTGCCGCAGCCCCTCACCAACACGGCAACGATCGACAGCGACGAGACCGCCCCGAGCAGCGCAACCGCGGACGTAGGCGTCCAGGTCGTGCTGGCCGAGACGGACAACCCGCCTACCACGCTGCCGCCCACCGACGCACTCAACAGCGATGCGGGATCGAGCACCCCAGGCTTCGGCCTTATGCTCGCCCTGCTCGTCCTCGCCGGGATCGGCATGGTCACGGGGCAGCGCGCCTCGTCACCCCGTCGGCTCCGCCGGGAGGAGATCCGCCGGCGCTAGCCACGGAGCTCAATCCCGGGACCTGACCTTCGGGTCCCCGAGACCTGGACGGGGCGCGCTTGCCTGAGCGTGCCCCGTCTATTCATGTCCGAAAGGGCGCCGCAGCGGCGGGTGGTGCGCGGGTGCGCCGCTCCTCGATCCACGTCCTGTGCTGACAGGTACGGTCGCGGCCGGTCCGGTGCGATGAATTGCAGTACCAATTGGCCGTTGACCGCCGTACTATGTGGAGTGCATTCATGGCTGCTCATCGCGGCCGAGCCCAATCAGGCGCTCCAGGCGCAATCGCGGCAGGAGCACAAGGGAGAGGTCATTCCTCTCAGAGCTTCGGGGGAGGCATCGCATGGCCGGTCTTGGAACCGTGGCCCACTTGGGCCGTCGCTCACGTCGGGGGATCACCCTCGCGTGGATCGCCCTGTTCGCACTGTCGTTGTTGCTCCAATCAGCAGCTGCTCTGTCGCCGGCCGCGGCCCTCGGGGCCCAGGAAGGCGTTTGCGGCGTGACGCCGCTCGACATCGAAATCATCATCGACAACTCGAGCAGCATGAACACAAATTCGCCGTCCAGGCTCACGCGAGCCAAGACCGCAGCGACCAAGCTGGTCAATGATCTCGATGCCAACGGCGGCATCGGCGCGGGAGGTCTGCACCGCGTCGCGATCACGACGTTCGGTGGAACGACGGCCAATGCGCTGGCAACCCCGCCGGACGCACGCTGGTCATCGAGCGCCGCGAACCTCGCGACCGCCATTGCCTCAATCACGACGAGTGTCGGGACGCCGCTCAAGGCGGGTATCCTCGCCGGGGCGCTCGATCTCGTAACCAACAGCCGGCCCGCCCCGGCGCGGCACATCCTCGTCGTCATCTCGGACGGCAAGCCACATCCTTCGGCGACCCAGACCCCGAGTGCCGGAGACGTGGCTACATATCTCGCATCCGCGGACGAAGCCTTCTCGATCGGCATCGACTTGAACACGGCACTGATGGCGAGCCTCGCCACGGACCCGGACCACTACTTCCCGCTGACGGCCGCGTCCCAGCTGCCGGCTGCGTTCGAGGCGATCTATCAGAAGATCGCGTGCCCAGGCATCGGGCTTGAGAAGGCCGCTTCCCCAACGACCTACAAGGTCGCCGGTGATGTCATCACCTACACGTACGTGGTCTCCAACACCGGCAACGAAGACCTCGCAGGGCCCGTCACGGTCACCGATGACAAGGCCACGGTGACCTGCCCGGCCGGGGACCTGCTCATCGACGGGTCGATGACCTGTACGGCGAGCTATGTCATCACCCCGGCCGATGTCGAGGCGAGATCGGTAACGAATATTGCCCAGGCACATGCGGGCGGCATTGACTCCAATCTGGCCAGCGCCACCGTCACGCTCGCCCCGACGCAGTCGGTCCTGACGGAGACGACACCGCCTACGCTGCCGCCCACCGACGCACTCAACAGCGATGCGGGATCGAGCACCCCAGGCTTCGGCCTTATGCTCGCCCTGCTCGTCCTCGCCGGGATCGGCATGGTCACGGGGCAGCGCGCCTCGTCACCCCGTCGGCTCCGCCGGGAGGAGATCCGCCGGCGCTAGCCACGGAGCTCAATCCCGGGACCTGACCTTCGGGTCCCCGAGACCTGGACGGGGCGCGCTTGCCTGAGCGTGCCCCGTCTATTCATGTCCGAAAGGGCGCCGCAGCGGCGGGTGGTGCGCGGGTGCGGATTGGGGGGTCGGTTGGGGGTCGACCAGAGGTCCTGGTCGGACCATCGTCTTCGGTGCTTCGCTGCACCACCGAATTTGGACTGTCCGGTGGGGTTAGGTGCGGCAAGACGGAGATGTGGGGGCTTCAGAAGTACTGGACATCAGCAGGACCATGGGCGATCCTGTGCATCCGCTGCAATCGAAATCATTCGGCAGGCAATCGCCCATTCAAACAGGCTCACGCAGCGACAGGAACCTCGGGAGGGGACCAGATCGATGGAACTCAATCACACGGCGCGACGCATCTCGGTGATCCGCAAGGTCGGATGGCTGAGCGTCGCATCGATGCTCGCCCTGGCGATGCTGGCGCCCGCAGCGGCGCCGACGCTCGCTGCCGACAAGGTTCTTGTCTGCCACGCCGCGGGCCAGGCCGGTACGCTCAAGTTCGTGACGCTCTCAGTGCCCGCGAACTCCGGCGGATTCCCGCAGGGTCATTTCACCGAGGGCGGCACCGCTGAGGCTGGTCACGAGGATGACTACCTCGGCGCCTGCGTCGGCGATCCGCCCACGACTCCGCCCACGACTCCGCCCACGACTCCGCCCACGACTCCGCCCACGACTCCGCCC
>JBDTOJ010000191.1:0-2610 GCA_039933295.1 Chloroflexota bacterium | reverse complement strand
GGCCCCGATGCGCCCCGGCTCGTCAACCGCGTGATCACCCGCGACGCCACCAAGCTGGGCGTCGGGCAGGTCTACTACACGCCGTGGTGCGACGAGCATGGCAAAGTCATCGACGATGGCACGGTTCATCGCCTGGCCGAGACCGAGTACCGCTGGACCGCCGCGGACCCGCAATACCGTTGGCTCATGCTGAACGCGCGCGGCCTGGACATCCACATCGAGGACGAGACCGAGGCCATCGCAGCCGTCGCGCTCCAGGGTCCCTTCGCCCGAGCCGTGCTCGAGGCCGCGACGGGCGAGCGGTTTGCCGGGCTCGGCTACTTCCGTCGACGTCCATCGAAGCTCGCGGGCATCGTCGTCGACGTCTCACGGACCGGTTACACCGGCGACCTCGGCTACGAGGTCTGGATCCCCGCTGAGCACGCGGTCGCGGCCTGGGATGCCCTGATGGGTGCCGGCGCGGCATACGGAATCCGGCCGGCCGGCATGTTGGCGCTCGATGTCGTGCGCCTGGAGGCTGGGCTGATTCTGCTCGAGGTCGACTACACGTCGGCCCGCCACGCGCTGAACCCGGAGCAGAACTACTCCCCCTACGAGATCGGGCTTGGCCGGCTCGTCGACCTGAAGAAGGCCGATTTTGTCGGGAAGCTGGCGCTGACGCGCGAGGCCGCTGCCACTGGCACGAAGCGGCGGCTCGTCGGCGTCACGCTTGACTGGTACGGCATCGAGGGGCTCTACTCCGATCAGGACCTACCGCCGGCCATTTCCGCCTCGGTCGATCGTTCGCCCAAGCCCGTCTTCGGCGGGCGCGGAGGCTCCCAGATCGGCAAGGTCACCAGCCTCGGCTGGAGCCCGATCCTCAAGCAGTCCATCGGCCTGGCGTCCGTCCCGTCAACGTACGAGGCCCCCGGCTCGAAGCTTCAGGTGGAGTGGTCCGTCGAGGGCCGTCGCGGCCGCGTCGAGGCGACCGTCGTTCGCACCCCCTTCCTCGATCTCGCGCGTAAGCGGGCGTAGGCCTCCCGGCTCGCGGTTCGCCCGATGTCGCAGCGCCAGCGCGATGTCCTCGCCGCGGTTGTCGCGGTTGCGTTTGGGCTCGCGATCGCGTGGATCGACTCGCGGCCCGGCTTCGACGCCACGGGAATCACCGCGGGCGCGTTGTTCGTCGCTGGCGGGGTGGCCACCTTCCTCTCGCGGCGCCGGCCGTGGCTGTGGGCCCTCGCCGCCGGAATCTGGGTCCCAATGTTCGAAATCCACGACGCCTCGATGCCCGCGCCCCTTGCCGCGCTCTTGCTTGCCGGCGTCGGCGCGGCTCTGGGTTGGCTCACCAGCCGCCCGTGAGCGCGTTCCGGCTCTCGGTCCTGATCGCTGTCGTCGGTCTCGCGACCCTCGCCGGATGGCCCGCGACGCCCACTCCACGCACCACTTACTGAGCGCCATCCCGGGCAGATCTGCGTCAGGTTCCGGCCAGCCGCTCCACGATGGCATCGAAGGGACCCATCTCGCCGACCATGATCGAGTTGATGCCGAGTTGCTGGCGCTGGCGAATGAACTTTTCCTCGAGCGAGGCCAGCGAGCCGATGAAGATGTGGGGCGACTCGAGGACCTCCTCGGCGGTGAGATCGACAGCGGTCCGGCCGGCCAGGAATGCCGCCGCCTCCCGTGCTTCGGCGAGGGCATGGTCCGTGACGGACGGCCCGACGCCCGAGGGGTAGACATTCAGCTCCAGGCTGTCGAACCGGTCGCCTGCCGCGGCGCGGACCCATTCGATCTTCTCGGCCGTGCCGGCGACGGTGATCGACTGCGGATCGGACCGTCGGCCAGCCAGGATCCGCGGCGCTAGGCCGACGATCTGCGCCTCGCGAGCAGCCAGTTCCAGCGTCCGTCGCCCGCCGCCGCCGATCAGAAACGGCGGATGCGGCCGTTGGACAGGCTTGGGGTAGCCATCGAGATCGGTGATCGTGTAGTGCTCGCCGGCATGCGAGAACGGCGCCTCGCCGAAGGCGCCCTTGAGGACGGCGATCGCCTCGATCAGGCGCGCCTGGCGCGTGGCCGTGGCGTCGAACGGCAGGCCGATGGCGTCGTACTCGGGCTTGTTCCAGCCGGCCCCGATCGCGATGTCGAGGCGCCCGCCGGACAGAACATCGATCGAGGCGAGGTCCTGGGCGAGTACGGCGGGATGGCGCAGGTCGTTGTTGAACACGAACGCCGCGACCCGAAGCCGCTCCGTAGCCGACGCGATCCAGGCCATTGCCGGCACCGGACCGAACTGCTCGATGAGGTGGTCCGGGATGACGAGCCCGTGATAACCGATCTGCTCGGCATGGCGTGCCAACTCCGCGAGCTCGCGCCCGCTGACGATCTCACGCGCATCCGCGAGGAAATGGAATGGGTGCATCGGTGGAGGGTACGGCTCGGGACGGTTCCGGGTTCAGGCGGGTTGAGTGGGGGCGGACCGGCGCGGGCGGACCGGGGCGGCGGACGCGCCTTTCCTGCCATTTCAACACCCGGCGTCGCCATGGCTGGCTTGTCATTGGATTTGCGGCCGTTGAGCCCCTCCCTTGCGCAGACCTGCGCTCAGTTGAACACGAGGTCTGGCCGGACCGGGGTGCC
>JBDTOJ010000190.1:0-2012 GCA_039933295.1 Chloroflexota bacterium | reverse complement strand
ACGTTCGCGACCCCGCTTCGCCAACGCCCGCTGGAGCTGGGTGCCGACATCGTCCTGCATTCGGCAACGAAACTGATCGGCGGACACTCCGACCTGTTGCTCGGCGCTGCCGTGTGTCGAGAGGCGACCCACGCGACGTCTCTGGCGACGTATCGCCATGACCACGGGGCGATCCCGGGCGCCTTCGATGCGTTCCTTGCGCTGCGGGGCCTGCGCACGCTCGCCGTGCGGCTCGACCGGGCCGAAGCGTCGGCTGGGGAGCTGGCGCGCCGGCTTGCATCCCACCCGGCTGTTGCGATCGTTCACTATCCGGGCCTGCCCGGCGACACACAGCACGAACGCGCTTCACGCATGCTGCCGAACGGGTCCGGGTCGATGCTCTCGTTCGAGGTGGCAGGCACCATTGAGCAGACCGAATCCGTCCTCGCCCGGCTGCGCCTGATCACCCACGCAACCAGCCTCGGCGGAGTCGAATCGCTGATCGAGCGCCGGGCGCGTCATGCCGGCGACGCGTCGATCGTCGGGCCAACCCTGTGTCGCCTGTCGGTCGGCATCGAGAACGTCGAGGACCTATGGGCCGACCTCGACGTGGCCCTGCGCGCCGCGATGGGTCGATAAAGTCTCGGGTCCTCGCGGCTTGCGGTGTCGGCCCCGGGCGGATTGCCCCGTCCGCCGTCGAGTACGATGCAGTTTCCCTAAAGGGAGTCCCACATGTTTGCCCGCAATGCCGTTCGGTTGCTGATCGGCGCCGTGATGCTCGCCGTGTCGGCCTGCGGATCGTCCGGTGTCCCCATCAGTCCACCGACCGGCCCCACTGACACCCCGAGCGCTACCTCCCCAGAGACCCACGCACCCGTCGGAACACCGCTTGCCGAGGTCACCGCTCCACCGGTCGCCGGGCCGACCGTTCCGCTGGCATGGACGGCGTATCGGTCACCGAAACGTGGCTTTGCGATCGACCAGCCCGCCGACTGGACGCTCTTCGAGGCAACTCGGGATTGGCCAGCCGACGCGTCTTCCTACCCGGATGATGCCGCAATCGACAAGTGGGCGCCACCGAATGCCGGGGCGTCCTGGGTGCTGATGTTTGTGGCGACCCAACCTCTCAAGACGGGCGAGGATAGCGCCGCGCGAATCGCCCGACTCGATGCCGACAATGCCCTTTTGTGCGAACTCTCCAGTCGGATCTCGGTCGTGATCGATGGGCAGGCGGCGCGGCAGGAGGATGGGCGCTGCTTCGGAAGCGACTTCGTCCGTGAGATCTTTGTGGTCCACGGTGGTCGGTCGTACTTGGTCTACGTCCTTTCGGGCGCGCCGCTCGTCCCGAACACCCTGGCGACGTTCGTCCATTTCTCAGAGTCATTTCGCTTCGACTGAGGACTGTTCGCAAGGACCTGGCGCCCCCGGACGGATTCGAACCGCCGACGCCAGCCTTAGGACGGCTGCGCTCTATCCACTGAGCTACGGGGGCGTGGACCAATCGTACCCGACCGCATCGACGAGTCCGGGCTGGTCGGCAGCCGGCAGGCGGCACGCCCGGCGGATGGCCCGGCGGGCGGCACGCCCGGCGAACGGCCCGCTCGGCCGCGGGTCACGATCGGCGCCCGGTTGTAGGATGCCGAACGTGACCACTCCCCTCCCCGACCTCGTCCTGTACATGCGTCCGGGCTGCGGGCTGTGCGCGGAAGCGCGGGCTGCCATTGACCTCCTCATCGAGGACCGCATCGCGCATGACCGGCCGGTGCCGATCGTCGTGGAGCGAAACATCGATGAGGATCCGGACCTGCATCGGGAGCTGTTCGAGCGAATCCCGGTCATCGAACTCGGATGGGGCCGGCTGGAACTTGCGACCAGCGTGGCCCGATTGCGCCGCCTCTTCGCGGATGTCCTTGATGGCCCGGCCGCTGATAGCCGCGCAACGACGCCATCGACTGCCGAGAGCCTTTCGAACGTGGCAGTCGACCATGGGTAGCGACCTCACGATCGCCGTCGCACTCGGTGCCGGGCTCCTG
>JBDTOJ010000189.1:0-6060 GCA_039933295.1 Chloroflexota bacterium | reverse complement strand
GGCGAAGGCCAGGGCGGCTCGCGCGAGGACAACATGTACTACGAGCAGTCCGTCGGGATCTAGCCAGGCCTTCGGGGGGCCGGATGACATCGACGGGGTTCGCGGCGCTGCCGTCTGACCTGTGATCTGGATCGCGGCGAGGCGCACGCTTCAGGGCGCTACGGTCATCCGGACGAAGTAGGGAGTCGAGAAGCCAACCGAGCCGTCGCGCGCGGTCAGGAAGACCTGGACGTCCCAGACGCCGGCCGCCGGCACGGGAACGTCGATCCCGGGGACACCAAGGCTGTTGCTTCCGTCGGCCAGCGCCCTCGACGAATCGGATGTGTTCCAGGGAACCCCATCGGGGTTCGGCATCTGGTACGTCGCCGAGAAGGCGTAGATCGTGAAGCCGGGCACTGCAACGTGGAACATCGATCCATCCTTCACGCGCACGGCTGGCCCGCCACGGAGGTCGGGCCATGTCCAGAGGCAGTTCTCTCCGAAGGCGTTGCCGTCCGCGAGCTCGAACGACGTCCCACACCCCACAACCATCGGCGAGGTTGCATCCGTTCCGGCCCCGCTGATGATCGGAAGCGGGATTCCGTTGGCCGGGAGCCGCACACGCCAGACCATGACCTCGGACGAGCCGCCGGGAAACTCGAACAAGCCACGGACGACCACATCGCCTGATGCGACCGCCAGATAATTGAACACGTTCTGGGCCGCGATCTGCGGGTCGGCGTTCGGGTTGTCCGTGAAATCGTCGAAGTTCCAGCGCGGCTGGAGGGACTGGCCCACGCCGGGAAGGGGCGCGGCAAAGATCTGCCATCGCACGGCACACACGGCCCCGGCAATCTCAAGAGTGAACGGCGCCCCGAAGCCAAGATCGGTCGGTTCGACAGCCGCCATCGAAGGATCGCCGACGACATGGGACGACCCGGCCCAGGTGTAGTCACCGAGAGCGCCGGGAACGCGGCGACCGGCTGACGTCACAAGATCGACCGAGGGAGGCATCGACGCCCCGACCTCGACGGGCCCGCATGGAAGGACAGGCGCCACCAGTTGACCGTCCGTCGTGACCGGCGAGGCGCCACTCGGCAGCGGGGAGGCATAGGCGACGTAGCCGACGTTCATCCGGACGAAGTAGATGGCCCACGGGGCGGACGCGAGGGATGGAGCGCGAAGGCGGATGGCGACGCGCACCGTCCAATCCCCAGGGGGTGGCGCCGAGAAGCCGTACTTTCGACCGTCCGGAGTCGGCGAGATCGAAACGGCCAGGCTGCTGGATCCCGACAACGCGGTCCCGTGGATGTCGAGCCGAATGACATCCACGCAGCGCGCATCATTCAGGATGAGCGCCATCGCGTAGCCGGCCCCCACCTCGACCGGATTGTCGATCGGCGGGTCGAAGCCGAGTTCATCGACGACGGCGCTCGTCAGCGTGGCCGCTGTCCGGTGTCCGAATTGGTTTCGGGCCGCGAGGACGATGGTCGGTATGACATCTGTACCCGCGTTGGTCGGGCACGATTCGACGCTCGGACTGGGTGATCCGTCGGCCATGGAGGGCGGGACGATCGCCACGACCGAGGCCGACGGCAACGCCTGCGGCCGGGGCCGAAACACGCCACTGCCGAGCAGGGCGATGACAACAACACTCGCCACGATAGGAATGACGAGATGCAGGCGGAAGCGCCCGAAACCACCCGGGCCGTCACGGACCGGAGCCGGATCGACCGTGAGGCTGTCCCGGAGCTTCGATTCCCCGAGCTCGACAACGTCGAGCGTATCGCCGCTCTCCGCGGATTCGGCCCGCACCCGACGCCGTCCGGTCGGGTCAGGCATGGTTCGAGCCCTGTGCCCCGGACATACATTTCGCCGCACGGATGCTGGTCACGTTGGCTCCGAATGAGTCGAGAATCGCGGATTGTGTGATATGCATCCTGGAAGACGTCTGGCGCGGGCGCGCGTGACGCCGAGCTGCCCCCCGTTCCTCACGTGCCTGGGACCATTCTTTGAACCAGTTTCGGCAGCAAAACCGGCTTCGGCAGCATCTTGCACGAGAGGACGCTGATCAGGCCTCGGCGATCACGCCCATCGAGACGCGGAAGCCGGCTCGGCGATGCGAGGCGGGCATCAAGGTGCCCTGCCCAACGGGCGCTTCGTCCGGGAACCAGCGGATCCATTCCTCGTTGAAGGAGTCGAACTCGCTCGGCTCTCGCAGAGACCAGTTGGCCCACACGACCTTGTCGAGCGAACTCCCGGCACCTTCGAGCTTCGCGCGGAGATTTTCGAGGCACTGGCGGGTCTGTTCCCGGATGTCGCCGCCGACGAAGCGACCCGTCGCCGGATCGATCGGGCCGACCGACGAGACGTAGACCATGCCCCCGGCCTTGACCGCCTTACCGTGCCCAACACGAGAAATGGGCACATCCGAAACGGTACTCAGGGCCCCGATGCCCCAACGAGCCTTGCCTGGCAGGATCGGCTTGCTCGGGTCCTCCGGGGGAATGCCGAACTCGCCGGGCGGGAGGTCGAGGCCCGCCGTCTGAAATACGCCCATGAACGATGGTCGGACGCCCGTTGGCCGCAACTCGCCCTCGACCTTGCCGTCCTTGAAGCCGGTCTGTTCGAAGACGAAGATGTCCTGGGTCAGGATCTTGTCATCCTCGATCCCGTACACCTCCGTGATGCTCACGATCTTGCGCGACCCATCCTTGAGCCTGGCCGTGTGGACGATGACGTCGATGGCCGATGAGATCTGCTCGCGGATGGCATGGAGCGGGAGTTCGTAGCCGGACATCAGGATCATCGTCTCGAGCCGTCGGAGCATGTCCTGCGTCGTGTTGGCGTGGCCCGTGGACAGGGATCCGTCCTGCCCGGTCATCATCGCCTGGATCATGTCCAAGGCTTCGGCCGAGCGACACTCGCCGACGATGATCCGGTCCGGGCGCATGTGCAGCGCGTTGCGCAGCAGGTCCCGGATCGCGATCTCTCCGGACCCTTCCGCGTTGGCCGGCCGTGCCTCGAGCGTCACGACGTGCTCCTGGCGGAGCTGCAACTCGGCCGCGTCCTCGACGGTGACGATCCGTTCGTCCTCCGGAATGAACGAGGAGAGAACGTTGAGGAAGGTCGTCTTGCCGGAACCGGTGCCGCCCGAGACGAAGATGTTCAGGCGAGCCCAGACGCAATGGCGCAGGAAATCGAACATCTCGACCGACGCGGTCCCGAAGTTGATCAGGTCACGAACGCGGAACGGCGTCGCCGCGAACTTCCGGATCGTGATGACCGGTCCGACCAGCGAGAGCGGCGCGATGATCGCATTGACCCGCGACCCGTCCGGCAGCCGGGCGTCGACGCGCGGGCTTGATTCGTCGATCCGCCGCCCGAGCGGGGCAATGATCCGGTCGATGATCCGCTGGACGTGTTCATCGTTGACGAAATCGACGTCGACACGCTCAATCTTCCCGCCTCGCTCGATGAACGTGTTGTGCGGGCCGTTGACCATGACCTCGGTGATCGTGGGATCGAGCAGCAGCGGTTCAAGGGGTCCGAGACCGGTGACCTCGTGGACGATGTTCTCGACCAGACCCTGGCGCTCAGCGCGTGTGATCGAAAACTTCTCCCTGGTGATGATGTCGTCGATCAGTGTGGCGATCAGGGCCCTGACGTCACCCGGGTTGTTGGCATCGAGGAGCGCCTCGAACGCGCGGATCGCCTCGGTCTGGACGCGCGCGCGGATGTCGCTCAGGAGCGCCTCGCGACTCGCATCGCGGGCCGGCCGTACACCGGCCTCCGGCGCCGCGGCCGGGCCGTCTGCCTGGACCGTTTCGACCGTCGCGCCGGCTCCCTGTTGAGCTTTCTCAACCCGCTGGAGCAGCGACATGAACCAACCTCCCTCGCGTTCTGCGACGCGACCCACCGATGGGCGATGTTCCATCGCCGGAACGCCGTGTCCGCTGATGCGGCTCGCGACGCTCTTCGTGCAGAGGATACCCCCGGCAGGTCCCTCGACCCTCGGACCACCATACCGGCATGGAACACGATTCGGTGGGATTTTCGGGTCAGGTGGCGCGTCCGCGCACCGGTTCAAGCCCGGGTGCTGGGGACCAACACCCGGCGCCGCCGGTCGGCCGCCGAAGGGAAACGTTGCGCGCTGTCCACGCAGTTGGCCGCCCGCTCTGGCCCGATTGGGTCAGTCGTTGGTACCTTAGTCACGAACGGCCACTTCCTGTGGTCGACGGGCGATCAGGTGGATCGTCGATTGTCTGACGGGGGCCAAGTGGAATGAATCTCAAGAACCAGCCTGGTGTCGACCGAAAGCGCGGTCGGATCAGTCGACGTCTCGCAGTACTCATCACGGCGATAGCCGTTCTCTCGAGCTCCGTCTTGGCGGCTCCAGTATCGGCTGTTGTCGGCGGAACCATCACCGGCAAGGTCACGGCCACCGGCGGCGCCGCGCTCAGCGGGATCACGGTCCAGGCCGGGACGATCGTCAACAACGGATGGACGCCCGTCGGCAGCACCACGACCACCGCTGGCAACGGCACGTACAGCCTGAGTGTTGCCAGTGGCAAGTACGCGATCCGGTTCCTGGATGCGACCACCTACGCAACGGGCTTCTACAGCACCGGTGGGTTCGTGGCCGACGTGTCAGCAGCGACCCAGATCCTCGTCGGCTCGACGACCATTCCCAACATCAACGTCATCCTGCCGCTGTCTCATACCATCAGCGGCACCGTCACGGGACCAGGTTCGATCCCGTTGTCCGGGATCTCGGTTGATGCGCTGACCAGCGCCGGCGTGTTCATCGCTGCCTCCACGACCAACGGTTCCGGCGCCTACACGCTGTACGTACCGTCAGGCTCCTACCGACTCCGGATCTCCGACGCCTCCAAGACGTATCCGTCGGGCTACTACACCGGTTCCGGGCTGGTCACCGACCTGGCAAACGCTGCCGGCGTCGTCGTCAGCAGCTCGAATATCACCGGCAAGGACATCCAGCTTGCTGCTGCCCGCCACATCTCGGGCATCGTCATTGACTCGCTATCCGCTCCCGTCTCCGGCATGACCGTAACCGCGGGCCTCGGCTCGGCCACCACCGCCGGTGACGGAACGTACTCGCTGGTGGTCCCATCGGGTACGCACGTCGTCAAGTTCACCAGCGCCTCCAACGCTCAGCCGGCCGGGTTCTACTCGTCCGGTTCGCCGAGCCTTACCGCGAGCCTTGGCACCGCAACCGCCGTCGACGTTGTCGCCGGCGACGTCACGGGCATCGATGTGCAGCTTCCGGCTGGCGTGCTGCTCAGCGGTACCGTCACCGGAACGGCTAACGCGCTCCTCGCCGGCATCGCCGTCTGGCTGCTGCCCGTTGGGGCGACTGACCCGCTCGTGATCACCACGACCGATGTGAATGGGGCCTACTCCATCAAGGTCGGCCCGGGTTCGTATGTCGTCAAGTTCACCGATCCAACGGGCAAGTACACCGCCGGCTTCTACAAGAGCGGCGTGGCTCCGAACTTCACCAAGGACCAGACGACCGCCACATCGGCCGTCGTCGCCAGCACGAACGTCGCGCTGACGGCCGTCGGGCTTCCGCTGTACCAGACCGTCGTTCGGCAGTCCGGCTCAGACCGCTATTCGACCGCCGCGGCAATCAGCCGTGGGTCGCTGCCGGCCAACCCGGCCGTCGTCTACGTGGCCACGGGCCTCAACTACCCGGATGCCCTCGCGGCAGCCGCGGCAGCCGCCCATCTTGGTGGCTCGGTGCTGCTCGTGACCGCCACCGGCATCCCGAGTTCGACCGCGTCGGAACTGACCCGCCTGCATCCAGGACGAATCGTCGTTGCCGGTGGGTCCGGCGTCGTTTCGAACGCCGTCGTGACCGCGCTCGGCGCCTACACGACGGGTAGCGTTACCCGTCAGTCCGGGGCCGATCGGTACGCGACGGCTGCCGACATCAGCGCCAACTCATTCTCCGCGGGTGTCGACGTCGCCTACGTGGCGACCGGTGAGAACTTCCCGGATGCTCTCGCTGCGGCCGGTGCCGCGCGCCGCCTCGGCGGTCCCGTGCTGCTGGTCCGG
>JBDTOJ010000188.1:0-9481 GCA_039933295.1 Chloroflexota bacterium | reverse complement strand
GCGATCATCCGGCCCGGCCCGATCCAGGGCAATGCCGTGCACCCGTACCTGCGCCGCAAGCAGGGGCTCGAACCGGTGACCTACCTCCATCCGAGCCTCGAACCGATCCTGGCCGAGACCCTCGGCGTGATCCTGTACCAGGAGCAGGTCATGAAGGTCGCGATCTCGGTGGCTGGGTTCACGCCGGCCGATTCGGACGGGTTCCGCCGGGCGATGGGCACGTGGCGGTCGACCAGCGAGATGGAGAAGCTCCATCGACAGTTCGTTGACGGCTGCCTCCTGCAACCCGGCATGACCGAGGATGTCGCGGAGGAGCTGTTCCAGAAGGTCGCGGCCTTCGCGAGCTTCGGGTTCGCCAAGAGCCACGCAGCGGCCTTCGCGCGGACGGCCTACGAATCGAGTTTTCTCAAGCTGTTCTACCCCGCCCAGTTCCTGGTCGGGCTGATCAACGCCCAGCCCATGGGCTTCTACCCGGTCGAGGTGTTGGTCAACGATGCCAAGCGCCACGGGGTGGCGATCCTGCCGGTCGACATCAACGCCTCGCGCTACAAGACGACGACCGAGTGGGCGGGCCGTCCCGGCTGGGCCATTGCCGGCGTTCTGGGCGATCCGACGGCGCCCGGGGCGCCGGGTCCTCACGATGCCGACGAGGGCGAGCCGATCCCCGATGGGGCCGGGATCTCGAGCCGACCACGCCCGGTCCGCAGCTCCGCCTGCTTCAATCCGATGACCGCGGCACGTGACCGCTGGGCGGCGGCGGACGCCGTGGGCTGGGGCGTACGCCTGGGGCTGCATCTCGTGAAGGGGATCGGGGAGCAGCATCAGGAGCTCCTGGACCGGGAGCTGACGAGCGGTCCGTACACGTCCCTGGCCGATGTCGTCGAGCGGACCGGGCTACCCGAGGAGGTCATCGAGCGGCTGATCCGAACCGGCGCCCTCGATTCGATGGGCCGGCCGCGGCGCGAACTGCTCTGGCAACTGCGCGAGGTCGCGGGTGCGTCGCGAGGGCGTGTCGATGGCCAGGCACTCCGCGTCGCGAAGCAGACGCGGGGCCGGCGCTCCGCGACGGCCGGTCGGCCAATGGATCTGCGATTGCCGGCCACGGATGCTCCGGACCTGCCCGCCATCACCGAATCGGAGCGGGTCGGTGATGCCTACGCGGTCGTTGGTCTCGATGCGCGTCGCCAGGTCGTGTCGCTGTTCCGGCCGGCTCTCGATCGGCTGGGGGCGGTCACGAACGGCTCACTCGCGGATCGCAAGCAGGGGCCGGTACGGATCGGAGGCCTCGTGGTCACAAGGCAGCACCCGATGACGGCCAAGGGCACGGTCTTCCTGGCCCTCGAGGACGAGACCGGGATGGTCAATGTCACGCTCTGGCCGGATACCTGGGCGCGCTTGCGAGGGGTCGTGCGGCGCCATGCGCTGCTCCTGATCGATGGCGACCTGCAGCGAGAGTCATCGGTCGTGAACGTCATCGCGCGTGACGTCAGGCCGCTTCCGCCGATGGCGGTCGAGACCGCAGGACCCACCGGCCCGGACGGCGTTCGCCAACTCGGCCACGCCGGCATGCGCCGGCTCGGTTGATCAGCGCTAGGTGGCGAGCCCCGATCAGCGCCCGGTGGCGCGCCCCGATCAGCGCCCGGTGGCGCGCTTCGGCTTGGTATTCGAGGTGACGCGTGCCCGGTTGCGCTGCGCGCTCGAAAACGACAGGAAGCGGCGGTACCAGGCGGCGCCCGCCGCGTAGATGATCCCGGAACCGGGACCGATCAAAAGCAGCGAGTACAGCAACTTCCGCTGATCCGCGATCACTGTCGAGTCCGCGCTCAGCGATGAAGGAACGACATACAGGAGGAACGTGAACCCGATCACGCTCGCGACCCCGATGAGAAACCCGAGCAGGTAACTCGCCCGCTTGGCAAAGAAGCCGGCGATGAAAATCGGGATCATCGGCGGAGGCACGACGATGAAGGGAAACAGCAAGCCGGCGATCGAATTGCCCGGGAGTGCGGCCACTGCCCCAACCCCGCCGACCACGAGCGCCAACGGGATCACGAAGGCGCGGGTTCGAAGGAGTGACGGAAGGGCCGCGATGTCCTCGCGGATCTGGGGGCGGTGGTACGCCGCTCGCATCGAATCGATCAAGCCCATCGGGCGTGGCTGGGTTGTCGCACGGGCTGCCGCACCGCCGCGGCTGGAGCGCGACGCGCCGACCGACCGATCAGATCCGGACAGAACGTTGGGGGTTGATCCTTCGTCCTCGGACATCGGCGCGTCAGCGTCGTCATGGGTAAGGCGGTACCGGCGACGGGCGTCGGCGCGGTCGGTGCGCTTGGCACGGGCCACGGGGGTCTCCTCGCAAGTGATGTGCTGATCCGACGGTCTCGCCGCGGGTGGGTTGGCATCGTACGCGGATCGGGGCGGCCCTGCCGAGTCTGCCGATCGACGTTCGCGGCCGCAGGTTAGTCCCGGCCAATCGTCGGTTGATCCGGTGGTGGACACGAACAAACTGGCCGGCGAGCCAGGCCGTGTACAACGGTGCACCCGTCCCGCCGTCCATGCGGCACCTGCCGCCGTACCTGTCGAACCACTGCCGAACCCGCTCGCAGGCATCCCGCCCGTCGATCCCGCACCAGCATTCACTCAACCGCCCGCCCCGGAGGTCGATCGGTGGAACGCGTTCGCGGTGCGGTAGGTGCCGTGCTGTCCATGATCCTGCTTGCCACGTCCGTGGCCCTCGTGGCCGCCTCTCCAATGCTCCAGGCACCTGGAGTCGCGGCGAGCGTCGCGTGGCCCGTCTCGACCCTGGTGGTATCCGAGGTCCAGACGGGCGGCGCCTCCGCGTCGGACGAATTCGCCGAGATCGCCAACGTCGGGTCCACCGATGTCGATCTGAGCGGCATGGAAATCGTCTACGTGACCTCGACCGGGGGCACGGTCACGAGGAAGGCCAGCTGGCCGGCACCGCTGACGCTCAGTCCGGGCCGCCACCTCATCGTGGCGAATACCGCCGGTGCCTACGCATCGATTGCCGATGCGGTCTACTCGGGCGGGCTTGCGGCCACCGGTGGCGCGCTGGTGCTGCGGGTCATCGGCGGAGCACCGATCGACGCGATCGGTTGGGGCGATGCGACCAATACATTCGTGGAAGGCGCGACAGCCCCGGCGCCGGCCGCGGGTCAGACGATCGAACGACGCCCTGGCGGTCTCGCCGGTAACACCACGGACACCAACAACAACGCGGCTGATTGGTTCGTTCAGGCCGTGCCGAACCCGCAGAACCTCGCCGCGCCGCCCGTGCCCGCTCCGGCTCCGTCAACGCCGCCGACGCCTGAACCAACGGCGAGCCCCGATCCAACCCCGAGTCTCGACGCCACGGCTGCGCCAGATACGAGTCCCGAGCCATCAGCTGACCTGTCGCCCTCGCCCACAGATGCGCCATCACCCGAGGCGACGGCCGTCCAGACGCCGGAGCCTTCGCCTGCGGGCTCGCCGACATCCACGCCGACCGAGGCTCCGACGCCGATCCCGACACCGAGTCCTGCGCCATCACCTTCGCCGGTATCGAGTCCGCTTCCGACGCCGAGTCCGTCTCCGGCACCATCACCCTTGCCCACACCCGCACCGACAAATGCACCGATGTCGATCAGCGTCGCGCGGGCTTCTGCGATCGGCGCGACCGTGGTGATCGAGGGCGCCCTTACCACGGACCTTGGCGCGCTCGAATCGGGCCGCGGCGGGTTCATCCAGGACGGGACCGCGGGCATCTCGATCTATCTCGACGCCGTTCCGGGTTCAGCCATTCCCGCGGGAACGGTGGTTCGGCTCGTCGGGACCATTGACGAGCGATACGCGGCGCGCACCATTCGCGCGACGGCGGCCTCGATCGTCGTACTGGGAACGCAGGTGCTTCCCAATCCGCGTCAGCAGACGACCGGATCGATCAACGAAGGAGTCGAGGGCCTCCGGGTCGTCGTGACGGGGCTCACGGTCGGTTCCGCCACTGCGTATACCGATGGCCTCGGCTACCTCGTGGACGATGGCACTGGGCAGGTTCGGGTCATCGCAAGCCCGACCGCACTAGGGGGTGCAACCGTTCCATCCGGGACGGCGGTGTCCGTCGTCGGGCCAGTCGGGCAGCGCGACATCACCGGCACGGGCCTGAGCGGCTACCGCATTCACGCCACGCTGGCCGGCGCGTTCGTGATCGTCCCAGCGCCCGCGCCGACATCCAGCCCGACAGCCGCGCCGACGGCGTCACCGACGGTTGCGCCGACGCCGGTCCCGACACCCACACCGACCGCGGGGCCAAGCACGACGTTCGAACCCACGGCGGCTCCGACGGTGGCCCCGACGCCCGGTCCGACCGCGGCACCTTCGCCAACGCCCGGACCGAGCGGGTCCGTGCTGTCCATCGCGGACGCTCGGAGCCGGCCCATTGGATCCACCGTGACCGTGCTTGGCGTCGTGACCGCCGAAGCGGGTCGCCTCGGGATTCCTTCCGTCATCGTCATTGCCGACGCGACCGGCGGGATCGCCATCCGACTCCCGGCAGGCACCACGCCACCGGTGCGAGGGAGGCACGTGCTCGTGAGCGGGCCGACGGTCGCCCCATATGGGCAACTGGAAATCCGCCCGACCGCGGGCCACGTCGCCGATCTGGGTACCGATGCGCTCCCCAGCCCAGTCGCCGTCATGGGGGCCGGCCTCGGCGAGGCCACGGAAGGGCGCCTCGTGGTCATCGTGGCGACCCAGAAGGGCGTCGCCCGCAAGAGCGTCACGGGCGACCTGACCGTCGATCTCGTCGATGGCACCGGCACCAGGGTCCGGGTGATGGTCGACGCATCGAGCGGAATCACGACCGCCGATCTTCGGGCCTCGATCCGTTACCGGCTCACCGGGGTCGTGGGTCAGCGATCAACGAGGACCGGCGCACTCAACGGCTATCGCATCTGGCTCAGGGATCGCGCCGACATTGCAATCGAGCCGACCGACAGGGCTGATCCGTCGGGTGTCGGCGATGACACCGGCGCGGGCACTGGTGGTTCGACGGGCGGTGCAGCCGGGTCGGAACCGGTCCGGACCATTGCCGCCGCACGCAATCTCGTCGATACACGCGCCGTCGTCATCGGGACGGTCATTGCCGGCTCCGGACTCCTCGATGCCGACGGCAGGCGCCTTGTCATCGAGGACCCGACCGGGGGGATCGAACTGCTGCTTCCGGTCGGCTCGGCCCGCATCGCAATCGGGGCCAAGCTCCGAATCGACGGCACGGTCTACCGCGCCTGGGGCGCGCCTCGAATCAAGGTCGCCGCGATGACGATCGTGGACGCGCATGCAACGGTCGCACCCCTGCGCCTCAGCGGGCTCCCGGAAGAGGCGCAGGAATGGCAACTCGTCCGTGTCGCGGGGACGATCACCCACGTGACGCGGCTTGCCGATCGCTGGAAGGCGGAACTGCGCATCGGTGGCGGAAGCGTTCTGATCGATGGGCTCACGGGCAGCGGCATCCCCTCGACCTTCCTGTCGGAAGGACGTGCCGCCACGATCGTCGGCTTCGTCCACCGTCCGTATCCCACGGCGTCCGATCGACGCTGGGCCGTGACGCCAAGAGGTTCGTTCGACGTTGCCCTTGGGCCGACGACGACCACGTCCGTCGCGGGATCGACAACGCCGACCGCCAGTCAGCCGAATGCCTACACGACGGCCGTTTCGGACGACGGAAGTTCGCTCGACGTCGATCTCGCGACCCTCGGCGAGCACATCGGCTCGATGGTGCGGGTCGGTGGTCTGCTCGACGAGGTTGATGCCGACGGTTGCTCCCTCGACGATGGCACCGCCAAGGCCCGGATCACGCTCGAGGACGACGCAGCCACATTTCTGCCGCTCCTCCAGCGGGGCGACGCCATCGGCCTGGTCGGACGGGTTGTGGCCGATCCAACCCAGCCGGGCGGCACGCGGATCGTGGTACAGGACCCTTCAGGCGTCGTGCGCCTCGGAGCGCTTGGCGAGGTGGTCCCGATGGCGGCCATCCTGGGCGGGACGGGCATGGTCGCGGCGCCCGGCGATGGCACCGGGGGCAACGACGGCCCAGCCAATATGACCGGGACGGACGGCGCCCGGCCGGCGTTCGGCGGCGATCCCCTCGTGGTGCTCGGACTCCTGTTCGCCGCGGGTGCGATTGCGACGGCAGGTGGCGTCCTATATCGCCGCCGGCGCGACCGGATCGTCCTGCTCAATCGCCTGAACGGTCGCCTGGCGACGGTTCGAACGGGCGCCCGACCGCACGGAACGGCGCTGTGAGAACGCGACGCACCGTCAGGTCACGCTCGGGTCGTGCTTGACGCCCGTTCAAACGTGCGTCTACCCTTGCCCGAACCTCGCGCCGCGGGGAAGGTGCCACACACGAGGGGGGGTAGGGCTTGCCGAACGCGGACAGCCGCGTCGCGCTCCCGGATGGGGAACGGCAGTACCACATCGATCTCGGCCCAGGCGAGCTGGCCGAGTACATCCTCCTCCCCGGCGATCCAGATCGAACCGCCAGGATCGCGACCCGCCTCGAATCCATCGAGGTCGAGCGTCGGAACCGCGAGTTCGCGTCGGTCACCGGTCTCTACAAGGGTCTCCGTGTCTCGATCGTCTCGACCGGCATCGGCGCCGACAACGTCGAGATCACGATTGCCGAGATCCTCGCCATCACCGAGAACCCGACGTTCATTCGCGTCGGATCGAGCGGCGGACTCCAGCCTGAGATCCTGCCGGGTGACCTGTGCATCTCATCAGGGGCTGTACGGCTCGAGACCACGACCAGCTGGTTCGTGTCCGATGGGTACCCGGCCGTGGCACATCACGAGGCGGTTGCCGCGCTCATCGAGGCGGCCCATCGCCTGGATCACCGGTATCACGTGGGAATCACCGCGACGGCCCCAGGGTTCTTCGGTGCGCAGGGTCGCCCGATTCCGCAGCTTCCCATCCGATACCCTGACCTCGCATCGGACATGGCGCGACAACGCGTCATGAATTTCGAGATGGAGGCATCGGCCGTATTGGTGCTCGCGGGACTGGCTCGATGTCGAGCCGGCGTCGTGTGCGCGGTATTTGCTCAGCGAACGACCGGCGACTTCGTTGTCGGGGATGCAAAGCTGGCGGCGGAAAATGCATGCGTGGAGACAGGATTGGAAGCACTCCGTATCCTCGCTGACATGGACCGTCGAAAGGTCGAAGCCGGGGCGGATCGTTGGAGACCGTCTCTCGGCGTGTAGTCAACATTGCGACTCCGGCGGATGCCCGGAGCGCACGGAGCCTGAGGAGGACTGGACACATGGCGCAGGCCTATTGCGTGAAGGACAAGATGAAAGTCGAAGTCCAGAACCCGGTTCAGATCACGATGAAGAACGGCAAGCCCGCGCTTTCGGGCACCTGCCCGAAGTGCGGCACCAAGGTGTTCAAGATCGGCGGCTGACGCCCTCGCGTTCTGAACCTTGAACCCCTCGTCAGGAAACTGACGGGGGGTTCTGCTGTACCGGGGGGATGCAGCCCAGGCCACCGAGGGAGGCGATAGGAGCGCTGGAGCCCCTCTGGTAGAATCAGGTGGTCACAAATCACGTTGCTCAGTTCAGGGCGCGGCCACGGTTCGGAACGGAGCGAGGGCCCCCTGCGGAGGTTTCACCATGACCGTACGCGTCGGCATCAACGGCTTCGGCCGAATTGGTCGCCAGTCTCTCAAGGCGATCCTGGAGCGCGCGCCGAGCGTCGAGGTCGTCGCCGTCAACGATCTCGTCGACACGAGCATGAACGCGCTGCTGTTCAAGCACGACTCCACGTACGGTGCGTACCCCGGGACCGTGGACCACACCGATGACGCGCTGATCATCGACGGCCGCGAGATCAAGGTCCTGAAGGAGCGAGATCCTGCAACCCTGCCGTGGGGCGATCTGGGCGTGGACATCGTGCTCGAATCGACCGGCATCTTCACGGACGCGGAAAAGGCACGCGCCCACCTCACTGCCGGCGCCAGGAAGGTCATCATCAGCGCCCCGGCCAAGGGCGAGGACATCACGATCGTCCTCGGCGTGAACGACGATCGCTACGACCCCTCCAGCCACCACATCATCAGCAATGCCAGTTGCACCACGAACTGCCTGGCGCCGGCCGCGAAGGTCGTTCATGACCTGCTCGGCATCGAGCGAGGGCTGATGAACACGATCCACTCGTACACGAACGACCAGCGCATTCTCGATGTTGCCCACAAGGACCCACGTCGCGCTCGTGCTGCCGGGCAGAACATCATCCCGACGAGTACCGGCGCCGCCAAGGCCCTGGCACTCGTGATCCCGGACCTCAAGGGCAAGTTCGACGGCTTCAGCCTCCGTGTGCCGACGCCCACCGTGAGCGTCGTGGACTTCACGGCGACCGTGAAGCGCGAGACCTCGGTCGAGGAGCTCAACACCGCCTTCCGGAACGCGGCAACAGGCCCGCTCGCGGGCATTCTCGGGGTGTCCGACGATCCGCTCGTGTCGTCCGACTTCCGCGGCGACAGCCGTTCCTCGATCATCGACTCGGCCAGCACAATGGTGCTCGGCGGAACGATGGTCAAGGTCATCGCCTGGTATGACAACGAGTGGGGCTACAGCTGCCGATGCGCCGACCTCATCGAGATGATCGCGTCCAGGCTCCCAGCCGCCGCCACCGCGTGACGTTTCGCCTCCGCCGCGTCCGTCGCGGCGCCGCTCCAGCGCTCAACTCCGCACGCCGACGGGTAGGGACACCATGGACAAGCTGACGATCCGCGACGTCGATGTCGCAGGCAAACGCGTCTTTCTGCGCGTCGATTTCAACGTACCGCTCGAGGACGGCAAGGTCACCGACGACTCCCGGATCCGGGCCGCGCTGCCGACCATTCGGCATCTCCTGTCGCACGGCGCGAAGGTCATCCTGGCGAGCCATCTCGGACGGCCCAATGGCAAGGTCCATGACGGACTGCGCCTCCGACCGGCCGCCGAGCGCCTGACCCAGTTGATCGGCAAGAACGTTTCAGTGACCGGTGATGCCCTGGGTGTCGGCACGGTTGACGCGATCAAGCGCCTGCGACCCGGCGAGATCATCCTGCTCGAGAACCTCCGATTCCACGCGGAGGAGGAGAAGAACGACCCCGCCTTCGCCGCCCAACTCGCGGCCTACGCCGACATTTACGTGAACGATGCGTTCGGGACGGCGCATCGTGCCCACGCCTCGACCGTAGGGGTTCCCAAGCTCCTGCCGGCCTATGCCGGGTTCCTCATGGAGCAGGAGATCGCCCAGCTGTCGAACCTCCTGGAGGCACCCGCGCGGCCCTTTGCCGCAGTCGTCGGCGGAGCCAAGGTGTCGGGCAAGCTCAACGTCCTCGACAACCTGATGTCGAAGGTCGACGTGCTCGTCCTCGGCGGTGGCATGGCCAACACCTTCCTCCTGGCCCAGGGCAAGTCGATCGGCAAGAGCCTCGCCG
>JBDTOJ010000187.1:0-10547 GCA_039933295.1 Chloroflexota bacterium | reverse complement strand
CCGCCTCCCGGTCTTCTACTTCTCGAACACCTCGGAGATTCGTGGGCCGGGCGATCCCGTATGGGCGCCGCGAGGATCCGTCGAACTCGACCTTGAATTGGAAGTTGGCGCCCTCGTTGACACGCCCGCCTTCGACCTGGACGAGGACCGGGCGAGCCAGGCCATCGGCGGGTATTTCGTCCTCAATGACTGGTCGGCGCGGGACCTCCAACGGGACGAGATGCCGGTCCGGATGGGCCCGGCCAAGGGCAAGGACTTCGCGACGTCGATCGGCCCGTGGCTCGTCACGCCCGACGAGATCGCTGATGTCTGGGCGCCCGGCGCCACCGGGCCTGACCTCGCGATGAAGGCGACCATCAGGGCGACCGACGGGACGGTGACCCCGATCTCGGACGGCCGATGGGCGTCGGCACGCTACTCGTTCGGTCAGATGCTCGCGCGGGCTTCGGCCGATGTCCACGTGCGTCCCGGCGAATTCCTCGGGTCCGGGACCGTCGGCACGGGCTGCCTGCTCGAGGTCAAGGATGCGACGCTTGGCCGCTGGCTCGAGCCCGGCGACCAGGTGACGCTCTCGATCGAACGCCTCGGCTCGATCACGTCGCCGATCGTGGCGCGACCGCGGTGAGTGGAGCGGCGGGGATACGGGGAGCGGCAGCCCCGGATGCATCGAGCCCGTTCATCCCTGCGGACATCGATACGCCAGCCCTCGTCGTCGATCTCGACGTCGTGGATGCGAACAATGGCCGACTCATCGATCACGTCGCGGCCCGAGGTGCGACGCTCCGACCCCACGCGAAGACCCACAAGAGCGTGGCGATTGCCCAGATGCAGCTCGACGCCGGCGCCCGGGGGATCACCGTCGGAACGCTCGGCGAGGCCGAGGTCTTCGCCGGAGCCGGCATCGCGGACGTGTTTCTCGCCTACCCACTCTGGGCGGTCGGCCCCAAGGCGGCGCGACTGCGGGCGCTCCATGCCCGAACGCCGATCAGTGTCGGCCTCGATTCGGTCGCGGGGGCCGAGCGTCTGGCCGCGGCGGTTGCGGGAGTCGGATCGCCACTGCGCGTTTTGGTCGAGATCGATTCCGGCGGGCGGCGGACCGGGCTCGGGACGCCCGAGGGGGCGCGAGCCGTCGCCGAGGGGGCGCGGGCGCTGGGCCTCGAGGTCGACGGCGTGTTCACTCACGGCGGACACGGGTACGCCGGACCCAACGCGCGCGCGGCGGCGGCGGCGGACGAGGTCCGGGCACTCGGCGAGGCCGCGGCAGCGCTTCGGGCGGCCGGCTTCGAATGCGCGATCGTCAGCGCCGGCGCGACGCCCACGATGTGGGACGCGGCCGCGGGCGAGGTCAACGAGGTGCGCGCCGGGACCTTTGTCCTCGGCGATCGACAGCAGGCGACCCTGGGCGCCACCGGATTCGAGGACATCGCGCTCCATGTTGCCGCCACCGTCGTGAGCACGGCGCTCGTCGGCCATGTCGTGATCGACGCTGGCGCGAAGACGCTGACCAAGGATCGCGCTGCCTATCTCGATGGCCACGGGTTCATGCCTGCCTATCCGGACGCTGTGATCGAAAAGGTCAACGACTACCACGGCATCGTGCGGATCCCGCCCGGAACGCCGGCGCCGCACCTGGGCGAGGTCATCGCGATCGCCCCGAACCACGTCTGCCCGGTGGTCGACCTGTTCGACTCGTTCGTCACCGTGCGCGGCGAGACGGTGATCGGATCGTGGCCGGTGGACGCGCGAGGGCGGCGCGGCTGACTTAGGGCGACCGATGCCCCAAAGTTTGAACCTTTCGCGCCTCCGCCGCGCCTATTCAGTGTGGAAGCCATGATCGACGCCCGACCCAGTGCTCGAGAACGTGCAACGCCGGTCGATCTCGTGGTGAAGGCACGCTCAGGGGATCGCGATGCGTTCGACACCCTGGCGGCCGGGGCCGTGGACCGACTGTACGCGGTCGCCCGGCTGGTTCTGGGAGACGCGGATCGGGCCGCTGATGCAACCCAGGAGACGCTCGTGCGGTGCTGGCGCGACCTGCCGACCCTTCGCGACCCGGCTCGCTTCGATGGCTGGCTCCATCGATTACTTATGCACTCGATCACGAACGAGTTTCGCTCGGACCGTCGTCATCAGGGCCACGTTCGCACCCTGACGCTCGAACCATCGACGGCCGACTTCTCCAACGCCGTTGTCGTTCGGGATCAGCTCAGCCGGGGGTTCGATCGATTGTCGCCCGATCACCGGGCCATCCTGGTGTTGCGGCTCTATCTGGGCAGTTCAATCGAGGAGACTGCGGCCGTGCTGGGCATCCCGCTCGGCACGGCCAAGTCGCGCCTCCATTACGCGACGCAGGCGATGCGGACCGCGCTCGAGTCCGAGGAACGACCCACAATCGAGGAGGCCCGGACATGACCCGTAAGCGAAGCATCGAGGACGAGATCGGCGCCTGGTTCACCGCGGAGGCGCCTTCCAAGGCGCCGGACCAGATCCTCCGATCAACTGCGTCGCGCCTCGCTGTCACACAGCAGCGCCGACGGTGGCGCCCCCTTATGCCGGCGATCGGCACGTGGTCACCGCGCTTGGTGGGAGTCGGCCTCACTGCCGCGCTCCTGATCGTGCTGACAGCGGTCGGATTGCCGGCTCGGCTACCCGGGATCGGCGCTCTGCCGACCGCATCGCAGGGAGCGCCGACAGCATCGGCATCGGGGGTCCCATCGAGCCCCTCGGCGGGGTCGACCCTGTCGCCGGATCCGAACCGAGCCATGGACATTCGGTTTCCCGAAGGGTTCGATTATTCGCAGGCATACCTGCTCGATGGAACCTACGGGGTTACGTTCGAGGTTGCCAATCGCACCCTCGATACGCAGTGCAATGTCGTTGTCGCGGCCCAGGGTCCGGGAGCCCTCCCCCAGGTCATCCTCTGGACGACACTCGCACCCGGTTCGACGCTCTACTCCGCGACGGGAAGCGCGACGGGAAGAACGGAGACCTTCCCGCGCGGCCTTTATCGATTCACGGTTGGTACGGAGGATGCGATCGTGGCCGCTGCGAGCGCGGCGCCGAGCCTCCCGCCGAGCGCGTCCATGCTCTGTGAGTCCTGGTCACTGGAGTTGATGGCCCGCTGAAGAGGCCGCACGTCGCTTCCGGACCCACGCAGCACTAGACTGGCCTCCTCAGTTTGAGGAGGCGTCGCCCCGATGTACTACGTCCGAAACGGCAGCGTCCCGCCCCAGCGCCACACGCAGCATCGTCGGCCCGATGGCGGGCTGTATGCCGAGGAGCTGTTCGGAGTGGAAGGGTTCAGCGGTCGCAGTTCGCTGCTCTACCACCTGACGCCGCCGACGGAGACGCACCGCATCGAGCCCGTCCGACGGGTGACGGTCGAGGCCGCCGATGAGCCGGCCCATCGTCATCACCTCATCAAGGCCTGGGATCTGCCGATCAGCGGCGACATCGTGACTGGCCGGGTGCCGCTGTTCTTCAACCATGACGTCGTGATGGGCATCGTCCGTCCGGCGACATCGATGCCCGAGAACCGCTTCTACCGCAACGGCGTCGCCGACGAGATGCTCTACGTCCACGAGGGCACCGGCGTGTGCGACACGATCTTCGGGCCACTCCGCTACGGCCCCGGGGATTACCTCGTTCTCCCGATCGGGACAACCTGGCGCCTCGACCCGGATGCGGGCTCGGAGCAGCGGATGCTGTGGCTCGAGTGTCCCTCCGAAATCGAGCCGCCGAAGCGCTACCGCAACGACTACGGCCAGCTCCTCGAGCACTCGCCGTACTCGCAGCGGGACCTCCATGCGCCCGAAAACGTAGCGCCGCGGGAGGAAACCGGCGAGTTCATCGTCGACGTCCGCTCGACCGACCGGGTCACTGCCTATTACTACCGATCCCACCCATTCGATCTCATCGGCTGGGACGGCTACCTCTGGCCATTCCGGTTCAACATCGACGACTTCCAGCCGATCACCGGTCGGGTCCACCAGCCACCGCCGGTCCACCAGACCTTCCAGGCTCGGAATTTCGTGGTCTGCTCATTCGTGCCGCGCAAGTTCGACTACCACCCGCTTGCGATT
Source organism: Chloroflexota bacterium (assembly GCA_039933295.1). Lineage (GTDB taxonomy): Bacteria > Chloroflexota > Limnocylindria > Limnocylindrales > CSP1-4 > UBA5189. Next base: position 6,465 of record JBDTOJ010000187.1, on the reverse strand, counting down.
CCCGCGCCCTACAACCACTCGAACATCAACAGCGACGAGGTCATCTACTACGTGGCCGGCAACTTCATGAGTCGCCGCGGCGTGGACGTCGGCTCGTTCACCGCGCACCCGGCGGGCATTCCCCACGGCCCGCATCCCGGCACCGCCGAGGCGTCCATCGGGCGCGAGGCTACCGAGGAGCTCGCGGTCATGGTGGACACCTTCCATCCGCTCTTCCTGACCAAGGAGGCGATGGCTCTGGACGACGACCGCTATCCGTATTCGTGGCTGCCGCCGGACGCGGCCGACGCTGCGCAGGAAGCCTCCGAGCTCGCGGAGCGCGGCCCGGAGGCGTTCCCGGACTGACTCCTAGTTGAAGACGATCGATTCGACGAGTACCTGAACCATCGCGTCGAAATCGGTCGTGTCCCCGATCGGCCGCTGGATCAGAATCACTACCACGGTTCCAGCCACGTCCACGGTGATCAATCGGGCTTCGGTTCCGTGCTTCACCAGTTCAAGTGTTGCATCGCCTCCTTGCTTCGCCGAGTCCGCGAGCGAGGAAAGGGGATAGAACGATTTCACGGCCGCTGTGGCAGAAAGGACGAACGTCGTCTGCTCGCCTGGGAGGCCCGCAACGGTCGTCGCCGACGGGTTCGCGATCGCGTAGTCCGGATTCGGTCGCGCATAGACCAGGGGGTCTCCGATCACGCGCGCGATGCTGACCTGGTGGGCGGTGTCGGTGAAGTACAAGGTGATCCTGTCGGATGTCTCCGACGAATTGATCCAGCCGGCCGGTACGGTGAACGACGTGGGCGGCGTGAACACCGTCGTCGTGTAGGACCCGGCCGCGAGTGGACCGTGCGGGATCCGCGCCGTGTCCGCGGACGGCGCCACGCTCGACAACGGGGTCGCGCTCGGCACCGTGGTGGGGCTCGGGATCGAAGTCGGACTGGGTCCTGCCGACTGACTCGACGTCGCGGCAGGCCCGACCGAAGACGAGGGACGGAGGAGCATGGACGCTCCGATCCCCACGATCGCCACGATGGCGAGCATTGCGGCGAGACGAAGGCTCTTGGGCATGGTTGGGGTCCTCCACGGGATCCGGAGATCCCGCTCCTGGGGTGTGGTTCGGACCGCGAGGAGGACGGCATCGATGGTGGCATATGGGGTCCGGTCTGAGCCTGCCTCCAGCCAGTCGCGGGTTGCCCGTTCGAATGCGCGATCGTTGTTCATGCCAGTCGTCCTTCACGGAGATCGTCTCGCGCCTTGGAGGCCTCGAAGGCGGACCGCAGCGCGCGCGTTGCGTAGTGGAGCCGCGACCGCGCCGTGCCATCCGGGATCCCGAGGCTCTCGGCTACCGCCACGAGGGGCAGGCCTACGTGGTGATGCAGTACGAAGACGGCACGCTGATCGAGCGGCAGCAGACGGAACGCCCGCTCCAGCTCATCACGATCGGAGAACGATTCGATTTCATCCGTCGTGTTCACCCTGTCGACAGGAAGGACGCGGACGGTCGAGGCCCACACGCGGTTGCGCGGCGCATCCGCGTAGCAGGCATGAACGACGATCCGGTAGGCCCAGGCATCGAAGCGTTCGGGCTCCCGCAGATGCGGCAGCTTCCGCCAGATGGTCACGAGGGCGTTCTGCAGGACGTCTTCTGCGAGGCTCGGGTCGCGGAGAATCCGCCGGGCGATCCCGAACAACGTGTCGCTCGTCTGGTGCACCAGCTCCGCGAACGCCGACTGGTCGCCCGAGCGCGCCCGCTCGACGAGGTCTCGGTCCATGGGTCTCCGGATGGTTGCCACGTTCGACTTGACCGCGGTCTACTGAGCATGAGCGTTGGGAATGTCGAAATCGTTCAGTCGGACACCGGTCACGGTGGCTTGCAACTCGGTCAGGCGAGCGGGTCCTCGAAGCGCAGGCCGGGAAAGCGCGCGAAATCGCGGTCCGTGGTGGCGAGCCTCGCGCCATGTTCGATGGTGAGGGTGGCAAGGTGCGCATCCATGACCAGCGCGCCTCGAACCTTGGCCACTGTTGCGTGGGCGACCAGCGCCGCCCAGTGGCGCTCACTCGGCTGGGCCACTGACACGTTGGCGCGCGCCAGCCACGACTCGACGATTTCCACGGCGCGCGCCGTCTCGAGCGGCCGCTCGAAGACGCGTTGATCGGTGGCCAGACGAACGAAGGCAAGCAGGGTCATGAGTCCGAATCGAACATCAGGCTCGTCGCTCATGACTCCCTCGAACCATTGCCTCGCCCTTTCGTGGCGAGGACTCGATGTGTCATAGGCGTAGAGCAGCAGATTTGCGTCAACGAGAATCATCGACGATCTGGGCCGTCGAGTGCCTCGAGCAGACCCTCGACGTCATCGAGATCGAGGCCCGTGCGTAGCCCGAGCGCCTCGGCTTCAACCTCGAATGGGCGGGGCCGAGTCCTGGGCGCCTCGAGGCCGGCGCGGAGCGCCCCATTCACGACCGACCGGAACGGCAGGCCCGATCGCTGCGCTTCGCGCTGAAGGCCCGCGGCCACGTCGTCGTCCAAGGTCAGCGTTGTACGCGTTGGCACATCATGAAGCCTGACAACAACGCATCAAGATGTCAAATTGAACCCAAGTGCGGGCGCATCGTCCGCCGACGACGATATCGAGCCACGCTTGCCTTCGGATCAATCGGGGCGACTCGTCGGGTTGTCGATGGCGCACAATTCAGGCCATGAATGACACCGCTCGCACCACCATTCGGCGCCGCATTCTGGCGGGAGAAACGCTATTCGGCGCATGGACCGACATGGCGTCGCCCGCTGCCACCGAGATCACGGGAAGTGCCGGCTACGACTGGTTGATCGCCGACCTTGAGCACGGGGCCGGCACGGAAGCTGAGCTCATCCCGGTGCTGATGGCAACGGAACTCACCGGCGCCGCGGCGTTTGTGCGGCCACAGTCGGGAGAGCGGCTGCGCGTCGGGCGGGCGCTCGACCTGGGCGCCGCCGGGATCATGGTCCCGCGCCTCGATACCGCGGCTCAGGTCGAGGAGGCGGTCTCGTTCCTGCGCTATCCACCCGACGGCGTTCGCGGCGTTGCGCTGCGAACCCGGGGGGCGCGCCTCGGGACGGTCGGCCATGCCGAGATTCGGACCTTGAACCGCGACATCGTGGGGATCATCCAGATCGAAACGCCGAGCGCGGTGCGCGAGGCGGACGCGATTGCCGCGATCGATGGGGTCGACGTGTTGTTCGTGGGCCCGGCGGACCTGTCGCATTCACTTGGCGTGCCCGGCCAATTCTCCGACGCGACGTACCTGGCCGCCCTGGACTCGGTCGTCGCAGCCTGCCGAGCCCACGGTAAGGCGGCCGGTATTCTCCTGTACGACCACGCGGCGTTCGGTCCGCATCTGGCTCGTGGCTTCACATTCCTGGGCGTCGGCTCCGAAGGCTCGTTCATCGCCGAAGGCGCGAAGGCAGCGCTCGCCAGCGCCCGGGCGGGCCTCCCCCACTGATCCCGGCCGGTCGGCGCGCCCGAGCGTTTCGCCCGGCCGTCGCGTGTGGCCGCCGGGCCGCCTGCCCAAACCGACCGGCTATTCGTCGGCGATCCGAAGCTTGCTGACGCGTCGTGCGTGCGGGTCCGTCTGGGCGATCACCACGCCGAGCAGGATCAGCCCGCCGCCGATCAACTGGGTGGCCGACAGGCGCTCGTGGAAGAGGATGCCGGCGAGGACGATCGTCCAGATCGGCTCGACCGTGCTGACCAGCGAGGCCCGTGCAGCCCCAATGCGGTGCGCACCGGCGTAGAACGTCTGGATCGCGATGAATGTGGCCACAACGCCGATACCCAGGATCCCGCCCCAGGCCTCGACCGGAATCTGCGCCGGGAGGACTGGGCGACCCACAGCCAGCGCCGAGATCCAGAACGCCGTCGCGGTCGCCGTCATCATCACGGCCCCGGCGGCCAGTGGATGCGCTCCTCCGGCTCCACCTCCACCATCACGGCCGACGCCAGCCCGGCGTTCGCCCGCAAGGCGAGCCGACAGGACGATCCACACCGAGTAGATCAGGGGTGAGGCGATCATCAGGATCAGACCGGACGCGGGTGGTGCTGTCGACGCGTCGACGGTCCCGACGGCGAGCGCGACACCTGCCAGCGCAAGCGCCAGTGCACCCCAGGCCCGTCGACCCTCGAGGCGGCGGCCGAGGCGAAGGGTCAGGACCGCCACGACGGCCGGATAGATGTACACGATCAGAGCTGCCAGGGACGCCGATACGGTCTCGAGACCAGCGAAATACGTCGATGCATTACCCGTGTACAGGATGCCGAGCGCGATGGCCACGTACACCGCGCGGCGATTGAGCGTCGTCACGGCGGTGCGCCCACCCGGCGTAACTGCGACCCAGACCCACGACAGGCCGGCTCCCAGGGTGAACCGCCAGGTCATCAGGGTCTGCCAGTCCACGCCCAGCGCATAGACCGGCTTGGCAAAGAGCGCACCGGAACCGAACCCGAACGCCGACACGATGGTCAGCAGGATTCCCACGACGAGGGGTGACCGCATCGGCGGAGGCTAGCGGTTCCTGCGCGCCCCGTCGTGCGCCGGGGGTGCGCGGCGCCGTGGGGTCGCCGGGACGGGGTCGCCCGACGCGCGTGGCGCTCCACGCCGAACCCTCTACACTTCACTCTCGTGACTGACTTGACCGAACGTGATGTCGCGGCCCGGGTTCCATCGGTAACCGATGTGGAGCTTCGCGTGCTCGCGCTGCGCGACCCGATCACCGTTCGCCCGGGCACGAGTCTCGCCCAGTGCATCGACGTGATCCGACAGACCGGGAGCGCGGATTCCGTCTTCGTGACCGATGCCGATGGTCGGCTGCGCGGCGTCCTCACGGAACGAGATATCTTCGCGCGCCTGGTCGGCACGGTTGTCGATCTCAACCGGCCCGTCGAATCGATCATGAAGGAGCACCCTTGGACGCTCCATCTGGATCAGCCGGTCCGCCACGCGATCGACCTGATGCAGACGGGCCGCTACCGGAATGTGCCGCTGGTCGATGACGACGACATGCTGGTCGGCGTCGTCCGACCCGTGGATGTCCTCAAGTACCTCGCGGAAGCATTCCCGGAGGAGCTGCTCAACCTCCCGCCTCGACCCCACCAGGTGATGCCCGAGACGGAGGGCGCGTGACCAAGGGGGACGAGGCGCCCGCGGGCGGAGCCGTTACGGAGCGTCAGCTCGAGCGCGTGACCATCCGATTTGCCGGCGATTCGGGCGACGGGATGCAACTCACCGGGACCCAGTTCACGCGGACCGCCGCCGTCTTCGGCAACGACATCAGCACGTACCCGGACTACCCAGCCGAGATCCGGGCGCCGGCCGGCTCGCTGCCCGGCGTGTCCGGCTTCCAGCTGAGCTTCTCCTCGACCGAGATCCACACCCCTGGCGATGAGCCCGATGTCCTCGTGGCGATGAACCCCGCGGCGCTCAAGTCCAACATTGGCGACCTGCCGCCCGGTGGCGCGCTCGTCGTGAACCTCGACGCGTTCACGACCGCGAACCTGAAGAAGGTGGGGTACGAATCAAACCCGCTGATCGACGGGTCACTGGCGGCATGGAACCTGGTCCAGATACCGATCTCGACGCTCAACGCCCGTGCCGCGGAGGGCCTCGAGCTCACGAACAAGCAGGTCGACCTGACCAAGAACTTCTTCGCGCTCGGCCTCATGTTCTGGCTATACGAGCGGAGCATGGCCCCGACCCTCGAATGGATCGACGAGAAGTTTTCCCGCCGGCCGGTCATTGCCGAGGGCAACAAGCGTGCGCTGAAAGCCGGTTACAACTTCGGCGAGACGACCGAGATCTTCCACGAGCGGTACATCGTCCCGCCCGCCCGATTGCGCCCGGGCAAGTACCGGAACATCACGGGAAACGAGGCTGCCGCGCTCGGTTTCGTGGCCGCCTCGCAGCTCGCCAGGCGAGACCTGTTCTACGGGTCGTACCCGATCACGCCTGCTTCCGACATCCTCCATCTCCTCGCCGGCTACAAGCATTTCGGGGTCAAGACGTTCCAGGCCGAAGACGAGATCGCGGCGATCGGTTCCGCGATCGGCGCCGCATACGGCGGCGCCATGGGGATGACCGGGACGTCCGGCCCCGGCGTCGCGCTCAAGAGCGAGGCCCTCGGGCTGGCGGTCATGATCGAGCTGCCGCTGGTGATGATCGACGTCCAGCGCGCGGGTCCGTCGACGGGCATGCCGACCAAGACCGAACAGGGCGACCTGCTCCAGATCATGTTCGGGCGGAACTCGGACTCGCCGATCCCGATCGTCGCGCCGGCAACGCCCGGTGAGTGCTTCGACTACGCGATCGAGGCCTGGCGGATTGCGCTGAAATACATGACCCCGGTGGCCTTCATGTCCGATGCGTTCCTGGCCAACGGCGCCGAGCCATGGATGATCCCGGATGCGAGCACGCTCCCGGACATCTCGGTCCCGAATCG
>JBDTOJ010000186.1:0-14450 GCA_039933295.1 Chloroflexota bacterium | reverse complement strand
CGGCGCGATGCGGCCGACCAGCTGAAGAAGCTTGAACGCGAGGGCGAAGTCGGTTCCGACGACGCGCATCGCCTGCTCGACGCGATTCAGAAGACCACCGACGGCCACATTGCAGAAGTCGATCGCCTGGGCGAGGCAAAGGAACACGAAGTCCTGGAGGTCTAGTGGTTCGGGGACCGCTCGTCCGGCCGACCGACGCGCCGCCGTCCGCCCACCAGACCGACGGACCGGTCGCAGACGAAGCAGGGCCCGAGGCTCGGATTGAGTCCGCTGACCAGGCTCTGCCGCATCACGTGGCAATTATCATGGATGGCAACCGGCGCTGGGCGAAGCAGCGCGGCCTGCATGAGCTCGAAGGGCATCCTGCCGGTGTCGACGCCATTCGCACGGTCCTGCGCCATGCCCGACGACGCGGCGTCCGCGCCCTGACCCTGTACGCGTTCAGTCGCGAGAACTGGGCTCGCAGCGATGACGAGGTGACGGCCCTGTTCGGGCTCCTCGAAGCGGCAATTCGCAACGAGACGGCCGAACTCCGTGCCCAGAGCGTCCGCGTCCGGATGATCGGCAGGATGGATGAATTGCCTGCGCAAACGCGACTCTCGATCGACGACGCCCTGGCCGCCACCTCAGGCGGCACGGAGATGCTCCTGACGATCGCCTTCAACTACGCGGGTCGGACGGAGCTGGTCGACGCCATCCGGAAGATCGTCGCGTCCGGGATCAGCACCTCGGATATCGACGAGGGGTTGGTGGCGGGAGCGCTGTACACCGCTGGCACGCCCGACCCCGACCTCGTCATCCGGACAGGTGGGGAGCAGCGACTTTCGAACTTCCTCATCTGGCAGTCCGCTTATGCCGAGCTGATCATCACCGAGACGCTGTGGCCCGACTTCGGTGCCGAGGCCCTCGATGCGGCGCTCGCCGAATACGCCTCACGTCACCGCCGGTTCGGACGATGACCGCGCCATGCTGACCGAACGCCTCCGGAGCACGGCGATCCTCGTTCCGCCGCTCCTCCTGATCCTGTGGCTCGGCGGACCATGGTTGATCCTGCTGGTCGCCCTTGCCGTCGGCTTTGGCGCACGCGAGGTATTCCGGCTGCTCGAAGCGGCCGGACACGCTGCCTTTCCGGCGCTTGGCGTCGTCCTGGCCATCGTCATCGCCGTCAGCGAACCGATCTCGTCGCTGCCGTCGGGGTCCGGCCTGCTTCTCGCGAGCATCGGGATCCTCCTGACCGGCGCCGTTGCCCTGACGCGGCTGGATCCCCGTGAGGGACTGGCTTCCTTCATGACCACGACATTCGGGGCGCTGTATGTCGGTTTGCTCGGGTTCGTGCCAAGGCTTGCCGATCAGGCACCGCCAGTGCCGAAGGGGGCGCTGCTCGAAGCGGTCGGCGCTGGCCGGGGCTGGGTGCTGGTTCTCGTATTCGGTGTCTGGGCGTTCGATTCCGGGGCGTACTTCGTGGGTCGCCGCTTTGGTCGTCGCCGGTTCATGACCCATATCTCGCCATCCAAGACCGTTGAGGGTGTTCTCGGCGGCGCACTCGCGGTTACGGTGGTGTCTGTGCTCCTGGTGGGAGGTCTTGGCCACAGCCCGCTCCACGGCCTTATCCTCGGCCCGATCATTGCTGCTGCCGCACAGGCGGGGGATCTCGTCGAGTCGATGATCAAGCGAGCGGCTGGGGAGAAGGATTCGGGGCGCCTGATCCCTGGGCATGGCGGGGTGCTGGACCGTCTCGATTCGTTCCTGTTCGCCGCCCCCGCCGTATTGCTCTATGTCCTCATCGCGTTCCGCTGATCCCGAACGTGGGTCGTCGGGCCTGGCCGCCGGACCCCGGGTTCGGGTTGCGGTGCTCGGATCGACCGGTTCCATCGGGCGGCAGACGCTCGATGTCCTGGCACGTGACCCTCAGTTCGACGTCGTCGGACTCGCAGCTGGGCGCAATGCACCGCTATTCGCGGAGCAACTGCGCCAATTCCGGCCGTCGGTCGCCGTGGTTGCGGACGACGACGTTCGAAGCGCCGTGGGTCCCGTCCCGTCGGGCACGGCAATGGAGGCCGGCCAGCCAGCCCTTGAGGCCCTCGCCGGTCGCGCCGACATCGACCTTCTGATCATCGGGACCGGCGGAATGGTGAGCCTCCGGCCGGTCATCGCGGCCCTCAGAGCCGGTACGCCGGTCGCAACGGCGAACAAGGAAACCCTCGTCGCGGGGGGCCATCTCGTCATGCCGATCGCGCGAGCCCGCGCCGCTCAGCGTGCGGCTGCCGATCCTTGGGATGTGCTCGGGAGTCCGCTCGCGTGGGTCCGGCCGATCGATTCGGAACATTCGGCGATCTGGCAGTGTCTTGTCGGCGAGCGCCCGGAATCGATCGGGCGACTGATCCTGACGGCATCGGGTGGACCATTCCTCAATCTCGACATCGAGCTGCTCTCAACGGTCACCGTTGCCCAGGCTCTGCGCCATCCAACCTGGTCCATGGGAGACAAGATCACGATTGACAGCGCGACCCTCGCGAACAAGGGCCTGGAGGTCATCGAGGCACACTGGCTGTACGATGTCGGGTACGACATGATCGACGTCGTCATCCACCCCCAGTCGGTGGTGCATTCCGCCGTCCGGTTCGTCGACGGATCCGTGAAGGCCCAGCTGGGGACCCCCGACATGCGACTGCCCATCCAGTACGCCATCACCTACCCGCGACGCAGCCCATCGCCTGCGGCGGCACCGGAACTGGCGGCCATCGGGAGGCTCGACTTTCAGGAGCCCGACATCGCACGCTTTCCGGCGCTGCGGATCGCTCGAGAGGCAGGGCGGGCGGGCCCGTGGGCCACGGCGGCGCTGATCGCCGCCGACGATGTTGCCGTCAGTCGGTTCCTGGCGGGTAGTCTGTCATTCACGGGCATCCCGGGCCTCCTCGAGGCCGCAATCGCCAGATTTGGTTCACGTTCCGGGCCGCCTCCCGACGTCGAGGACCTCCTCGCCGTCGATCTCGAGATCCGGAGCTGGTACGCACAGGGAGCCGTCGCTTGATTGAAATCGGCCGAACGATCGTCACCATCGTCCTGTTCTTCGGGATCCTCGGGGCGCTCGTCGTCATTCATGAGCTCGGTCACTTTATCGTCGCCAAGTTGTTCCGTGTCCGCGTCCTCGAGTTCGGGATCGGCTTCCCACCGCGGGCGAAGGTCCTGCGTGATGTCGGAGAAACGGTCTACACGCTCAACTGGCTGCCGATCGGTGGTTTCGTCAAGCTCGAGGGCGAGGATGGCGACGACGCCGAGGACCCACGCTCGTTTGCCGCGCAGGGCCTTGGAAAGAAGCTGCTGATCCTCGTTGCCGGAGTCGTCATGAACGTGGCGCTGGCGGCGGCGATCTTCACCGGGATCGCCCTCACCGGCGACCCGGCGATCGGAATTTACGTCCCATACGTGGAACCGGGCTCACCCGCCGAAGCGGCCGGGATCCAGGTCGGCGACGTCATCGAGCGCGTCGACGGTCAGGCATTCGGCGCGTTCGGCCCGAGCTCCCTGCTCGCGGAGCTGCACGACAGCGCAGGCAAGACCGTCGTACTTGCGGTCAGGCGTTCGGATGCGGTCGTCGACATCACCGCGACCCTTCGGACTGCCACAGACGTCAAGGACGGCAAGGGCGCGCTCGGCATCGGCCAGCAGAATACGTTCCCGTTGGAGCCACGCCCGACGCCGGACCGGATCCAGTACTCCCTCGACGTAGCTCTCGGCCTCGGGGTACAGCGAACCGAATCGGCAATGCGGGTGATCATCGATGGGGTCGGCCAACTCGCGTCCGCCATCGTCACCCGGCCCACCGAGCCGCCGCCCGCCTCTGGACCGATCGGGATCGCGACCCAGATCGGGGATATCTTCTGGACGCTCGGCCCGGTCGTGACCCTGTACCTCGCCGGGATCCTGTCGGCCAACCTGGCCGTCGTGAACATCCTCCCGTTCCCGCCGCTCGATGGCGGGCGGATCATGCTGCTGCTGATCAAACGCGTGGCAGGCTCGCGGCTGTCGCTTCGGGCAGAGCGCCTGACCTATGTCGTGGGGTTTGCGATGCTCATGGCATTCCTGATCTGGGTCACGGGCTATGACATAGCCCGGGGCCTCACCGGAGGATGACGACACCGGATCGCCTGCGACCCGTGCGACGGTCGACGGTTTCCGTGGATGTCGGTGGGGTACTCGTGGGCAGCGCGCACCCCGTCGTCGTGCAGTCGATGACCAACACGGATACGGCCGACGCCGACGCGACGGCGATCCAGGTTGCCCGCCTGGCACATGCCGGCAGCCAGCTCGTGCGGGTCACGGTCAATACGGACGCGGCTGCGGCAGCCGTACCGGAGATGCTCCGTAAGCTGGCCGACCTGGGGGTGGCGGTCCCGGTTGTCGGCGACTTTCACTACAACGGCCACAAGCTTCTGATCGACCATCCCGCCGCAGCCGCCGGCCTGGCCAAGTACCGGATCAACCCGGGCAACGTCGGTGCAAAGCGCCACGACGAGCACTTCCAGACCATCGTCCGGGTCGCCATCGAGCATGACAAGCCGGTCCGGATCGGCGTGAACTGGGGCTCGCTGGACCAGCAGTTGCTGACTGACCTGATGGACGCGAATGCGAGCCTGGGAGCGCCGCGAGACGCCCGTGACGTGATGATCGAGGCGATGATCGAATCGGCCATGCGGTCCGCCGAGCTGGCGGAACAGACGGGACTCCGTCACGACCGGATCATCATCTCGGCCAAGGTTTCCCGGGTCCGGGACCTGGTTGACGTCTATCGATTGCTGGCTGCTCGGTCCGACTATCCGCTCCACCTGGGCCTGACCGAAGCCGGGCTCGGCATGAAGGGGATCGTCGCCTCGACGGCCGGGATCTCGATCCTCCTGGAGGAGGGGATCGGGGACACGATCCGCGTGTCGCTGACACCCGTACCCGGCGGAGAGCGCGAGGAGGAGGTGCGGGTCGCGCAGCAGATCCTCCAGTCGATGGGCCTGCGGGCGTTCCTGCCGCAGGTGAGTGCCTGCCCTGGCTGCGGGCGGACCACGTCGACGTTCTTCCAGGAAATGGCCGAACGCATTCAGAACCATCTTCGTGATCGCATGCCCGAGTGGCAGGCAACGCATCCCGGGGTGGAGGAGATGACCGTTGCCGTCATGGGCTGCGTCGTCAATGGGCCAGGTGAATCGAAACATGCCGACATCGGAATCAGCCTGCCCGGAACCTTCGAAGACCCGGTCGCACCTGTCTTCATGGATGGCAAACTGGACCGCACCCTGCGCGGAGACGGGCTCGTGGACGAATTCATCGGGATCCTCGAGGACTACGTCGAGCATCGCTATCCGACGTCGGCCACAGGCGTAGGGGTGGCGTAGTCGCTCAATCGTTGGGCGGGTCGCGGGTTCTGATGCAGCCGGCTTCTCGATTGGTGTTCAGACTCACCCCTCGCGTAACACCTCGTGCTCAACCGCGTCATCCCCATGACGTGTGCAAGAGGCAGGCTGCCGGGTCAGCCTCGCCCACCCCGAGCCGAGGTGTTCCGATGCGATCTGTCCGATCGGGCGCGCTCGTCCTTGCGAGCGTGTTGGTCGTGGGCGCTTGTGGGTCCGCGGGCGTCTCGCCCGTCGGATCGGCCGGGGGCGCGCCGTCGGCGTCAACGAGCCCGACGCCGAACTCAACGACCAACGCCGAAACAGCCGCGGGCACGCCGGCCCCAACCGCATCGAATCCGACGGAATCCGTCGCGGCCAGCACCCAATCGGAGTCGACTTTTGGCCCGGGCATATGGCGCCGCGCGGCGCCGATGATCTACCCGCGAGTTGGCTTCGACGCCGTCTTGCTGGGCAGCGGATCGGTCCTCGCTGTCGGAGACGATCATGCCTGCCTGCCGGGTGGGGCCCAGCCGGGCAGCGAGCGGGCGGAGCTCTATGACCCGGCGAAGGACGCCTGGGTCGAGGTCGAGAGCCTGGGGGCCGCCAGAAAGACGTTCGCAACCGTCGTGCTGCCTGACGGGTCAGCCATGGTGATCGGTGGCGACAACACTGCCGACTTCTCGATCTCGAGCACGTCCATCTTTGGGCCATCCAAGCACAGCTGGTCAGACGGCCCGGCCCTCACAGTTGCTCTGGTGGAGCCGTTCGCCGTCACCACTGGCGATGGCCGGGTCCTTGTCGTCGGCAGGCCTGAAGCCTCCGGGCAGATCTACGATCCACACGCGCCGGGTTGGCACCTTCTCGCGACCTTTCCGGGCGCCATTGACGTGACCAACCTCCTGGCGCTTCACGACGGCCGAGTACTGATGCTTGGCGTGCCAGAAGGAGCGTCCGCGCAGGCCGGGTACCTCTACGACCCCGTCCGAGGTTCCTGGGCCGCCGTCGACGCCCCATCCGCGTTCGCGGGCTACACGCTTGTCGCGCTCTCCGATGCCGGGGCGCTCGCGATCGGCGGCCTCGAAACCGCAGACGGGAGTGCGGCTCGTGATGTTCGCCGATTCGATCCGGTTTCGCGCCATTGGACGCAGGCAGCTTCGATGTCGACTGGACGAATCGGTGCCCAGGTCGTGGCCCTTGGCGATGGCCGCGTCCTCGTCGCGGGTGGAGCCACGGCCCTCGAGCCGCGGCTAGCGAAGGCCTTGCAGACAGCAGAGGTCTACGATCCAGCAGCGGATCGATGGGCCTCGGCCGGCGCTCTGCTGACTCCCCGCATGGATGGTTACGCCATCGCCCTCGCGGACGGCAGCGCGCTCGTCCTTGGGGGCGCTGGCGACTTCGACACGAACTACGCCACACCTTTCTGCCCGTCCGCGCTGGCATCGGTTGAGCGGTTCTGGCCCAGCCCGCCGACCTGATCTCGATCGACGGTCGACGAGTCCGGGTGTATACTCCGGGCCTGAATACGTTCGGCCGCCTCGATGGACGTGGGTGACCCCCACGTATTTTTTTCGGGTGACCGAACCACGAACTGACTGTCAAGGAGGGCGATGCGACCATGAGTCGAGATTTCATCGGTGCCCTCCTCCAACTCAACGCCGAGAAGCAGGTTCCGCGCGAACAGCTGATCAAGACCGTTGAGGAAGCGATCGCCTCGGCCTATCGCCGGATCGCGAACGAAGAGGACATCCACGTCGAGATCGATGCCGACAGCGGCAAGATCCGCGTCTTCCGCGCCCGGATGGTCGCGGCGGAGGTCGAGGATCCGCTGACGGAGTTCACCCTTGAAGAGGCTCGCGCCATCAAGCCCACGGCCGAAATCGGGGAGCTCGTCGAAACCGAGGAGCTGGACGGCGACACCTTTGGCCGGATCGGCGCCCAGACAGCCAAGCAGGTCGTCCTCCAGCGACTCCGTGAAGCCGAACGCGACGTGGTCTACGACCAGTTCGCCAGCCGTGAAGGCGAGCTCATCACCGGCACGGTCAACCGGGTCGAGCCGCGCGCGATCATCCTCGACGTCGGGAAGGGCGTCGAGGGCATCCTGGCGACGACCGAACAGTCGCCCCTGGAGCACTACCGGATCGGGCAGAACGTCAAGGCGTTCGTGCTCGAGGTTCGGCGCCTGCCGAAGGGTCCGGCGCTCTTCGTGACCCGAACGCACAAGGGCTTCCTCAAGCGCTTGTTCGAGCTCGAAGTTCCCGAGATCCACAGCGGCACGGTCGAGATTCGGGCCATTGCGCGCGAGGCTGGTAGCCGGAGCAAGGTCGCTGTGGGTTCCCGCCAGGAAGGTCTCGATCCCGTTGGTGCCACCGTCGGGCAACGCGGATCCCGGGTTCAGGCGGTCGTGGCCGAACTCGGTGGGGAGAAGATCGACGTCATTCCGTGGAACGACGATGCTGCCGCGTTCGTGGCGAATGCGCTGTCCCCCGCGCAGGTCCTGTCCGTCGACATCGACGTTGAACACCGGATTGCCAACGTGACCGTACCTGAGCGGATGCTCTCGCTGGCCATCGGTCGCGAGGGCCAGAACGCCCGCCTCGCGGCCCGACTCACCGGCTGGCGGATCGATATCAGGAGCGACGTTTCAGTCGCCGAAGCCAAGGCTGCCGAAGACGGTGGCGATGCCGGTGCCGGTGCCGCGGCTCCCCCTGTCGGTGTCGACGGGACCGATGCGCCTGAAGCCGCCGTGGTGAAGAAGCCGCGTCCTCGCGCCAAGAAGGCCGATGAGGCCGTGGTCGCGGCTGAAACGGCCGAGCCTGCGGTCGTGGCCGCAGCGGCCGATGCGGCGGAGCCCAAGGCGGCCGCTGCGAAGGCGCCCCGTTCCCGCGCGAAGAAGGCGGTCGCCGCCGAGACAGTGGATGCGGAGCCGCACGCGGCAGCACCCCACGTGCCGGCGCCCGAGAAGACGGCAGTCGAGACCACGGCCAAGAAGCCACGCGCCCGAGCCAAGAAGGTTGCCACCGAGGAGGTGGCGTCGTAGGCGCGGGGGTTGCCGTCTCCCCGGTGCGCAGGATCCCGACGCGCTCGTGCGTCGCCTGTCGGACATCGCGTCCGAAGCGTGACCTTCTGCGCGTCGTTCGTGCCCCTGGAGGGGGCGTCGTCGCCGATGAAACCGGCAGGCTGAGCGGACGGGGTGCCTATGTGTGCCGCGACCTTGCTTGCATCGCCAATGCATTGAACCGAGGTGTCCTGAGTCGGGCCCTCGAAACGCGGGTCCCCGAGGAGCTCCGCGCAGAGCTGCTCGCGACGGGCCAGCAACTGAACAACGAAGGAGGAGCCCGTGGCCAGGAGTAGGAGCGGCACTCGCGGCCGTCGTGGGCCCCGAAAACCACCGCGTCGTGATGGCACATTCACGCCTGGTGGCGTCCAGACGATCGACCCGCGCGAGCGAGGCGCCGTCGAGTTGCCAGCGACCATCACGGTCAAGGAACTCGCCGAGGTCTTTGGCGTCAACCCCGCGGACGTCATCCGCGAGCTCATCAAGAGCGGCATCTTCGCGACCATCAACCAGCTGATCGACCGCGACACGGCGTCGCTGGTCGCCTCGGAACTCGGCTATGAAGTCGCCGAGACGGTCGCAGCCACCGCCGGTGATGGCGGCGACGACGCTGAAGACGGTGCGTCGCCCGATGCCACGAAGGAAGAACTGTTCACCGAGGACGACGAATCGAAGCTGATCGTCCGCGCGCCGATCGTCACGGTCATGGGCCATGTCGACCACGGCAAGACGAGCCTGCTCGACGCGATCCGCTCGACGACGGTCGCAGCCGGGGAGCGAGGTGGGATCACCCAGCACATCGGCGCCAGCGAGGTCACCAAGGACGGGCGACGCGTCGTCTTCCTCGACACGCCGGGCCACGAGGCGTTCACGGCGATGCGCGCCCGTGGCGCGAAGGTCACCGACATCGCGATCGTCGTGGTCGCTGCCGATGACGGAGTCATGCCCCAGACCCTCGAAGCCATCAGCCACGCCAAGGCAGCCAAGGTCCCGCTGATCATCGCCCTCAACAAGATGGACAAGCCGGACGCGAACCCGGATCGGGTCAAGACCGAGCTCACCGAGGCCGGCGTCGTCGTTGAGGAATACGGAGGCGACACGCCACTCGTCGCGGTCTCGGCCAAGAGCCGCCTCGGGCTGGACGATCTCGTCGACATGATTCTGCTCGTGGCCGATCTTCAGGACCTCAAGGCCAACCCGGCCCGCCCGGCGATCGGCACGATCGTCGAGGCCCGGATGGACAAGAGCCGCGGCCCAGTCGCGACGGCGTTGGTGCAGACCGGCACGCTGCGGGTGGGCGACGTCTTCGTGGTCGGAGAGACCTTCGGCCGCGTCCGTGCCCTCGAGAACGATCGGGGCAAGCGCATCACGGAGGCAGGTCCGGCCACCGCGGCCGTCGTGCTCGGCCTGTCCGCGGTCCCTGAGGCCGGCGACATCCTGCGCGCCGTCGCCGATGAGAAGGCGGCCCGGGCAATGGTCGATGCCCGAAAGGCCGACATTGCGGCCAAGGGCGGGGAGGGGAGCGGACGGGCGACCCTCGAGGATCTCTACAAGCAGATCCAGGCCGGCCAGGCCAAGGAACTCCGAATCATCCTCAAGTCCGACGTGTCGGGCTCGCTCGGTGCGATCACCCATTCCCTGGGCCAGCTGGCCACGGACGAGGTAAAGATCAACATCCTGCACGAGGGTGCCGGCGAGATCACGGACAACGACATTCTGCTCGCTGCGGCATCGAATGCGATCGTCGTCGGGTTCAACACCAAAATCAGCGACACGGCGCGCCGGGCGGCCGAGTCCGAAAAGGTCGACGTTCGCCTGTACGACATCATCTACCAGCTGACCGACGACATCGAGAAGGCCCTCGGTGGCCTCCTCGAGCCTGACATCATCGAGGTGATCGAAGGTCGCGCCGAGGTCCGCAAGCTGATCAAGGTCGGCAAGACGACCGTCATTGGCGGCTCTTACGTCACGGATGGCCGCATGGTCAAGGGCGGCGCGCGCGTCTGGCGCGGCGGCAAGGTCATCGTGACCGACAAGATCGAATCGCTTCGCCGGTTCCGGGACGACGTCCGCGAGGTCGCCCAGGGCTTCGAGTGCGGCATCGGCCTCGTCGGGTTCTCCGATCTGCAGGAGGGCGATGTGATCGAGTGCTTCACCTCGCAGTCCGTGAGTCGGTCGCTCTCGTCCTGACCATCGGCGCCGAGCAGCAGCAGCAGCAATCGATTCGATGAACCAGCGAACGCAACGTGTCGATGAGCTGATCCGCCAGGAGATCGGGGTCATCATTTCCCGTGAGGTTTCAGACCCGAGGATCGGGTTCGTGACGATCACGGACGTGACCACCACCCCGGACCTGAGCCATGCGACCGTCTCGGTCAGCTTCATCGGCAGTCCGGAAGAGCGGACGGCAAGCCTGCGCGCGCTGAGTCATGCGATGCCGTTCATTCGCCGCGAACTCGGGCGTCGCCTGACGCTTCGACGGATCCCCGAGCTCCATGTCGAGGCCGACGTGACGATCGAGCGGGGGACCCGCGTCCTCAAGCTGATCAACGAGCTGGCACTGGGCAATGACGCGCCCGAGGCCAGTGTCGATCAGGACACGCTCCCGACTCCGGTTCCGCGACTGCCGCACGAAGGCGATGCCCCCCTCCCGCCGCTCGTCGTTCCGCCGGCGCCGGGCCCGGCTGGAGCGCGCAAGAGCGGCCAGCGATCAGGCGCCCGCAGTCGACCCGCCGGTGCTTCGGCGCGTCATCGTGACCCCGGGTCGCGTCGGAAGGCGCCATGACCGTTGCCGTGAACCTCGATGCCTGGGCATTGGACGTACCCGGGCCGGTGATCGACGCGCTCAGCAAAGGCCGTGAAGTCCTCGTCGTCAGCCACGAGAACCCCGATGCGGACACGCTCGGTGCCGCCCTCGGGATCCGGGCGATCCTCGCGTCTCGCGGCGCGCGGGTCACCCTCGTCTGCACGGACGTGCCGCCTCCGCTCTACGCGTTCCTGCCCGGCATTGCGGACTTCCGCACGGACCCGGATGCGGCCGTGACCTACGACCTGCTGGTCATCGTGGACTGTGGTTCCCTCGACCGCGTCGGCGCCGTCCGTGATCGCCATCCGGACCTGTTTGCTTCGTTGCCGACCGTCGTGATCGACCATCACGCGTCGAACGGTGCGGCGGGTCGGAACGACTGGGTCGAGCCGGCCTCCGCCGCCACGTGCGAGATGGTCGCCCTGATCGCGGCAGTGCTCGGGGTACCGCTCGATGCCGGCGACGGCGCGCTGGCTACGGCAATGATGGCCGGCATCGTCATGGACACGGCCACGTTCGCGCACCCCAACGCCACGCCTCGAACGCTCGCCGTGGCCGCGGCCCTGGTCGAGGCGGGGGCGCCGCTGTCCGAGATCTCACGACTCCTGTATCGATCGAAGCCAGGCAACCAGCTTCGGTTGTTCGGGCGCGTGCTTGATCGACTGGCAACTTCGGCCGACGGCCTCGTCGTGTACTCGACGCTGACGCTGGCGGACATCGCCGATATCGGGGCGCTCGGCAGCCATTCCGAGGGCATCATCGATCTCCTGTCGCAGGCCGAGGACGCCGAGGTCGCCATCCTGTTCAAGGAAGCCGGCCCGGCGACGACGCGCATCTCCGTTCGCACCAGGCCCGACGGCGTCGACGCAACCGTCCTGACCGGCCTGTTCGGTGGTGGCGGCCACGCACGCGCCGCAGGAGCATCCGTGGCCTCAAACGCCACCGAGGCCCGGTCGAGCGTGCTCCGCGAGGCGGATCGGCTCGCGCTCGCCGTCCGGCGCTGAGCATGGCCCGACGGCCCGAAGCGGGCGGCCTCGAAGGCGTCCTGATCGTGGCGAAACCGTCGGGGCCGACCTCCCACGATGTCGTGGCATTGGTCCGGCGCCTCAGCGGGACCAGGCGCATCGGCCACGGCGGCACACTGGATCCATTTGCGTCCGGCGTCCTGCCCCTCTACCTCGGCGGCGCAACCCGCCTCGTTGAGTACCACCTCGGGGATCGCAAACGCTATCGAGCCACGGTCTGTTTCGCGGCGTCCTCCAGCACCGACGACCTCGACGGCGAGCTGACGCCGGTCGATGGGCCAACGCTGTCATCCGAGGCGGTCAACGCGGCCCTCGCCGCCTTCCGAGGGCCGATCAGCCAGCGCCCGCCGGTGTACTCGGCCATCCAGGTCGGGGGCAGGCGCGCATACGCGCTGGCTCGGGAGGGCTCGCCTCAGGAGCTGCCTGAGCGCCAGGTCACGATCTACGAGATCGAGCTGGTCGCGTGGAACGCCGATGATCCCGCGCGGCCGATCGCGATTCTCGATGTCGCCTGTTCCGCCGGGACGTACATCCGCGCCATCGCTCGCGACCTGGGCGCGGCGCTGGGTAGTGCCGCGTACCTCGGAGCGCTCACCCGGACAGGGAGCGGCTCCTTCGGGCTGGGAGACGCGTTCAGCCTCGAGGTCCTTCGGAATGCCGCAACCGACGGCCCTGATGGCCTCAAGGCGTTGCTCCTCTCGGCCGATGCCGGCCTTGATGCGTTGCCATCGGTTCGCCTGACGGCGACGGAGATCCGGGATGCCCGGATGGGCCGCTTCGTTCGCCCCGAGGCTGGGCTCGCCAACCTGGCTGCCGATTCGCCGATTCGTCTGGTCGACGATGCGGATCGGATCATGGGCATGGGTTTGCTCGACGGGCGTCGGATTGCGCCTTCGAAAATGCTCAGCGGCATCAATCAGGCAACGCCAGATGCGCCGGCCAAGGCCGTTCCGGAAGCTTTGGATGCCTCATCTCGGAGCGAGTCGCAGATTGGCTGATGCGCGGGTGGCGCGGCCCGAGGTCGTCCACGGGATCGATGCGCTCGAACGAGGCCACGGCCGGCTGTTCATCGTCGTGGGCGTGTTCGATGGGCTGCACCTGGGTCACGCGTACCTGCTCCGCCATTTGAAAGCCGCGGCGCGGGAGCGGAGCGCCCGCACGACCGTCATCACGTTCGATCATCACCCAGACGAGATCCTCATCGGTGCTGCGCCGCCGCTCCTATGCGATCCGGACGAGCGGCTCGAACTCCTCGCCCGGGCCGGCGTCGACGTGACGATCGTGCAGACGTTTGATGCCGCGCTGCGCATGACTCCATACGATGCCTTCATCCGACGCATCGACGACCGGGTGGATCTGGCTGGGTTCCTCATGACGCCGGACGCCGCGCTTGGCCACGAACGGCTGGGCACGCCGGCAACCGTGGCGGCACTGGGCGTTGAGCTCGGCTACGAGGTCGTTATCGTGCCGCCGATGGATTTCGGCGGCCATCCCGTCCGGAGCGGCGAGATTCGCGCCGCCATCGCCTCCGGCGATCTCAGGCGAGCGGCCGGGATGCTCGGGCGGCCGTATGTCGTGCGCGGGTTCGTTGATCAAGCGGGTGTGTCGGATGTGGACCTGCGGCTTCCGATGCCGGTGGCCCTGCCGCCGCGCGGCTCCTATCCCGTTCGGGTCGAATCCGCTTCTGACGCATCGAACGTTAGGTCGGATGTGGCGAGTATCGGCGGCGACGGCACCGTCCGGCTGCGAGATGGCGCCTTTGAAGCGACTCCCGCGGAGGTTCGCGTCACCTTCGAGTCCTGATCGGAGGCGATCGACCGGCGACAGGCCTTGCGGCCTTGTTGACGTTGCGCCACTGTCGGTGCTGACCGGGTCGCCTTGATCAATCGCGCCGTCCCTGCTAGCATTGGTCGGTCATACAGAAATGGAATGCATACAGTCACGTTCGCTTTCGGAGGAACGAGTGCCGCTCGCGCGGGATGAAAAGCAGGAGATCATGACCGGGTTTGCCGTCAAGGACGGCGACACCGGTTCGCCCGAAGTTCAGGTTGCGCTCCTCACGGGGCGGATCACCGGGCTGACGGAGCATCTTCGGAGCTTTCCCAAGGACAACCATTCGCGCCGCGGTCTCCTCAAGCTCGTCGGCCAGCGCCGTCGCCTTCTCGCCTATCTCGTGAAGAAGG
>JBDTOJ010000185.1:0-13100 GCA_039933295.1 Chloroflexota bacterium | reverse complement strand
ACGCCGATCTTGGCGCCCGGGTAGAACGAGATCGAGATGTTCTCCAGCACCGTCCGGTCGGGCGGATAGTGCCGGGCGAGCTTGTAGGCGGTGTAGATGAATTCGTGGGCCATCGGTCAAGGGTAGCGGCTGGCAAGCCGAATCGGCACACGCTCGAGGACCGGGCGCGCCGACTCGGTTGCGAGCTACGGGCCGGCGCGCTGCCATAAGGGGAGATCGGTGACAGGCAGGGCCAACTTCCGTCCGAGCACCGCTGATTCCCGACGGATCCAGCAGCCACAGCTCGCCCAGCGATCGATACCACCCTGCGCAGCTCAGAATCACTCCGCGGCGAGCGTCTCGAGCGAATCGATGACGATGTCCGCCAGCAGTTCCATCCCTGCGGTGTACCGAGTTCGAAGAGCAATCGTGTGCATGCCGGCCCGTCGTGCGCCTTCAAGGCCGTGCGGTGAATCTTCGATCACGACGCACTGCCTTGGCGACACCTGCAGCTCCGCCGCCGCTCGGAGAAAGATGTCGGGTGCGGGCTTACCCGCCGCCACGTCTTCGCCCGAGACGACTGCTTCGAAGGCCTCGCTCAAGCCCAACGCACCGAGGACAGCCTCTATTGCCGCTCGTGGTGACGACGATGCAAGGGCCAGGCGGGTGCCCGCGGCACGAAGTCCTTCGACGAGGGGCATGACCCCGGGCCCGGGCCGAGTGGTTCCGAGGAGCGGCAGGACCGCCCTCACATATTCGGATTGCAGTTGGGCGACCTCGTCAGTGAGGCCGAACCGGTCGATCAGCCAGGCCCAACTCTCGTCGTTTGATTGTCCGACGAGCGCTCCGTATTCACGGTCGCTGAGGACGCCGCCACGCCCGCTCAGAACCACGGCAATTGCCTTCTCGTTCGAGGGTTCCGTGTCAGCCAGCACGCCGTCCATGTCGAAGATGACCGCGGCGGGACGAAATCCGACAACGTGCTCCAACGAATGACGCTCCACCTCAGACAGCAGCCGAGGTTGCGCTGGAACCCGCACCGGGCAGGACCACCGACGAGGCGATCGCGCCGAACCTGAGGATTCGCATGTCTCCTCCCGATCGATGAAGGCTTGCCGCCGTTGACGGCGATGGTAGTCGTGGATGCCCTTGCGTCTGCTGCCGGCGACCTTACGGGAGCTCAGGCGAGTTCCGTTGGAACTTGCCGTCCACGAGGCATCAGCCTAGGCGTCGCCGGTCAGTATCCTGATGGGCATGATAAGAGGTGCAAGGTCCAAGTCCTCGCCGACCATCGAGGACGTTGCGAACTTGGCGGGCGTATCAAAGTCAACGGCTGCGCGCGCGCTCGCCAACTATGGGTCTGTGAGCCCTCCGGTGCGGGCCCGCGTGGCCGCGGCAGCCCTCCAGCTGACCTATCGCCGTAACGCCCTTGCCCGCAGCATGATCACGGGCGCCACGCACACCATCGGCCTCGTCGTGGCCGACATTGAGAACCCATACTTCGCACGGTCCGCGCGCGGCATCGCCGATACGGCTCACGCAGCGGGCTACGAAGTGCTGCTCGCGAACAGTGACGAGGATCCGGCAACCGAGCGAGCCGCCGTCCGGACACTGTTCGAAAAACGGGTGGATGGTCTGATCGTGGCACCAGCCTCGACCATCGAAGTTCCGCACTTCGTGGAGCTTGAGACGCACGGGGTCCCGGTGGTTCAGCTGGATCGCGCGGTGCCAGGCGTGCCGGCGGATGCCGTCGTGGTCGATAACGAGGAAGCCGCCGAGAATGCGATCAGCCATCTCCTCGCCCTGGGGCACCGCCGTATCGCCCTGCTCACGTCGCAGGGGCTGAAACACACGAACCAGGCACGCCTTGCCGGATATCTGCGTGGGATGGCATCTGCCGGCATGCCCGTGGACGATGCATTGATCCGCATGGCCGAGTACCGCCGAGAATCCGCATCCGCGGAAACGATTGCAGTGCTCAGCCTTCCGGATCCGGCAACCGCAATCTTCACGACGGACAATCTCCTGAGCCTCGGTGCCTTCGAGGGAGCCCAACGGGCCGGATTTCGGGTACCCGACGAGGTGTCGCTCGTTGGTTTCGACGATCTGGAGTGGACGACCATTGTGCGACCACCACTGACGGTGATCGCGCAGCCGACCTACGAGCTGGGGGCAACGGCCGCTCGGCGGCTCCTGGCGCGGATCGACGGGGACGATGGGCCGCCCGAGGTGGTTGTGCTCAAGACCACGTTCATCATCCGGAACTCCACGGGCCCGGTTCCGAAGCACGTCAAGGTGCGCTGACCGCTCAGGATCACTGCGTGGGGATCGATCCGAAGCAGGCCATCGAGGCCGCTTCCCCATCGAGCCGGTACTCGGCCACCGACGCCGGGACGACGATCGTTTCCCAGAGGTCCAGCACCTCGGCCCAGCCATCTCCGGTCACTCGGATCGGCGCGCCTATGGCAGTCACGACCTCGAGGGAACGTCCGGCTGGACGGCGAGTCACGGGGGCCTGCAAGTGCGCGATCTCCAGCCGGAACTCGCGCACGGACAACTCGCCGTCGTCGAGATGCCAGTCGTGGCCGACGGGTCTCGCGTGCGCGTCAGAGCGGACGGCCCGGAGTGATTCCTCAAGGTGCAGGGTACGACCGGGTGTGGGTGGTCGGCCCCAATCTGACATCCGGAACGTCAGGTCGGACGGTTGCTCGATCTCGTAGACAAATGCCCCGGCGCCGATCGCATGAAGCGTCCCGGGTTCCAGCATCAGCACGTCACCCGGCTTAGCCACCAGCTCCTCGCAGTGCTCGCGACCGAGCGTGCCCGCTTCAATCTCCGACCGGAGAGTCTGCTCCCCGAGGTCGTGCCGCGGTCCAGTGACGAGGCGCGTGTTCGCGTCAGCGCCGAGGACGAGCCACGCCTCCGCCTTGCCGAGGGCTCTCGGTCCATAGAGCTCGGATGCCAGCGCGTCATCCGGATGAACCTGGAGGGAGAGCCATTCCGCAGCATCGATCAACTTGACGATGAGCGGGAATCGTGGTCCCAGCAGGTGCATGGCCGCATCGCCGAGGAATGCTTCGCCGGCCGCCACCGCGAGTTCGTCAAGCGTGGTTGGACCTTCGCCAATGTCGACGACGGACGCGGGACCGGCTAACCACAACTCGCCGACGCCCGCGCCAACCGCGCCGAGTCGAGCCCCCGCCCATGGCCGGAGGCTGGGTGCCGGGATCGGACGCAACGGACGATCCAGACGGATAGGGCGCGAATTTGGCTGCGACTCTGGCGCGTTCATCGACACGTCGGGAGCACTCCGCTTGGAAGGAAGGTGAGCCTTCATTGTATGAGCCCTGGTACCGGGGCTTCTTCGGACTTGGCACCCTGCGCCGGCCAGGCAGTCCCACGTCATTGGAGAAGTCAGGGGTTGACACGACCCTCCGATTGTGGGAACGTTCCCAAAAGCCAAAGTTGACAACGTTCCCAACGGCGCCCGACGCGCCGCAAGTGAGGCTGATGATGTCGGTGTTGGATACCCTGGTCGATAGCGCGATCGAGAGTGAGCTGTTTACCTCGCCGAGGATCGAGGAGGACTTGGCTCGCTTCCTGGCGGAGCAGACGGCTGCCCTCAAGGGACTGGCGCGACGCGCCGCTGATGGCGCATTCAACCGGGTGTACTTCGTGGGCGGCGGCGGGTCGCTGGCCAACATGTACAGCGGCCAGCTCCTCATGGACCGGATGTCCACGCTGCCAGGCGAGGCCTTTTCGAGCTATGAATTCACGTGGCGCGATCCCGCGGCCCTCGGCCCGCGCAGCCTCGTGTTCCTCGCCTCGTACTCCGGGGCCACCGAGGACACGCTGGCTGCGATGCGCCACGCGAACGCGAAGGGCGCAACGACGGTGGCGTTGGTGCGTCGCCGACCCAGCCCGATGGCGACCGAGGCGGGGATTGTCATTGACTACGACTCCACGGCGCTCTACGACCTGCCACTCGCGGCCGTCGCGATCTTCGCCGCCGAGTTGGCCATCCTCACGGACAGCCCCCGTAGCGACGAGGCCACCAGCCTGCTTGCGGACCTCGAGCGCCTGCCGGCGATCCTCGGCCAGGTGTACCGCGACGCGCAGGGGCCCGCGCTCGAGCAAGCGCGCAGGTTCCTCAGCGCAAATCTCCTCTATTGCGTCGGCGCGGGGCCGCTCGCCGGTCTGGCGTACAAGTTCGCACTGACCGTCTTCATGGAGAACATCCGGGTTCACGGCTCGTTCATCGAGAGCAGCGAGCTCCGGCACGGCCCGATCGAGGCCTTCGAGCGCCAGCGCCCGGACATGGTGTTCCTCGTTGGGACAGATGAGTCACGGGCGATGACGCAACGCGCAATCGAGTTGAGTGAGCGTGCTGGAGCCAGGACGCTCGTCCTCGACGCTGCTGACTACCCGGCAATCCACCCTCAACTCACGCCCCTCCTGCTGCTCATCCCGCTCCAGTGGTTCACGGTCTACTCCGCACTCCTCCGGGGTATCACCGACCTCGACGAGCGGGTCTTCATGGGGCGCCGGATTCTGGCCATCGGCCCGGACGCCACCTGGCCATAGGCCTGAATCCCGCCTCGTCACGTACCGGTCACCGGACCACAAGGAGATACTCGCCATGACCACTGAGCTGCTCCCGCCGATCACAGAACTCAAGCCGCTGCCCGCCACGCGCCGTGTCGGGCTGGACCGCGCCCTCGCGCAACGAGAAGAGATCGAGGCGTTCGCGGCGGGCCTCATTCGTGATGGTCTGCGGAACGTCTTCCTTGTCGGCAGCGGTGGCGGCCTGCTGACCCATGAGGGTCTCCAGTACCTGCTCGAGCAGCGGGCGACGAAACTTTCCGTCTTCGCCCTTTCCGCCAACGAGTTCATCTATCGCAACCCGGCGGGCCTGGGCAAGGAATCTCTCACCGTGCTTGCGTCCAATACGGGCACGACACCCGAGGTCGTTGCAGCGGCGACCTTTGCCAGGGAGCACGGCGCGGTCGTCGCGAGTGTCACCAAGAATGCCGGCAGCCCCCTCGCCGGAGCCAGCGACGTCGCCTGGACCTATGAGGACGACGAAGGCGTCGGTGACCCAAAGGCGATCCAACTCGCGCTGCTCGGCTTGGCACTCCTGAAGGAAACGGGCGACATGGGTCCGGATGAATATGCGGCCCACGTGCGCACACTCGAGGCCCTGCCAGAGGCCCTCCTCGCGGCCGTCAATGGAGCCGAGGCGCTCAACGCATCGATTGCAGCTGCGCTCAGCGACGCCCCGGTCATCTACGTGATCGGCGCCGGTCCCAACCACGGGACCGCCTACTGCCTGGCCATGTGCTACCTGCAGGAGATGCAGTGGAAGCACGCGGCAAGCTTCGACTCCGCCGAATTCCTCCATGGCGCCATGGAGGTTGTCACTGCCGATACCGCCGTGATCCAGTACCTCGGCGAAGAGGCGACCCGCCCGATCGACGAGCGCGCGCAGGCATTTCTGCGGAAGTACACGAGCAAGGCGTTCTACGTCGATTCGAAGGACCTCAAGTTGCCCGGCGTCGAACCTGGGATGCGTCCCTTTGCGTCCCATTTCGCGCTCAACGCCGTCATGAGCCGCCTTGCACAGCATTTCGAGGCCGTGACCGGCCAGGACCTCCGGAGCCGGCGATACATGTTCAAGGTCGAGTACTAGACATGAAGCTCGCCGGGGTCGGCGACAACGTCGTCGACCGATACATGGACCTGGGGCTGATGTTCCCTGGCGGCCAGGCCCTCAACGTCGCCGTGTACGCCCGGAGGTTCGGTCTCGAGTCGGCGTACGTCGGCGCCATCGGTGACGACGTCGCGGGTCGCCAGGTACTCGGAGCCATGCGCTCGGAGGGCCTCGACATCTCCCGGCTGCGGATTGTCGCCGGCACCAACGCCCATGCCGAAGTCGCCCTCGTCGACGGCGACCGCCAGTTCATGGGCGGCAACGCCGGCGTGTCCAAGTTCCGACTCTCCGAATCCGACCTTGCCTACCTGAGCGAGTTCGACTTCGTCCACAGTAGCGAGTCCAGCTACCTCGAAGATCAGCTCGGACTCCTGGCGGGGGTTGCTCCGGTCTCCTTCGATTTTGCGGTTCGCCGAGACCCGGCATATATCGAGCCGCTCCTGCCCCACGTCACGATCGCAGAGTTCTCACTCGGGGACCTCGACGAAGGTGCCGCGAAGGCATGGCTCCAACACATCCAGAGCCTCGGGCCGCGCCTGGTCCTCGGAACCCGAGGCGCTTCCGGGGCCCTCCTCCTCGAGGGGGATCGGTTCTGGTACCAACCCACCGTCTCCACCGAGGTGATCGACACACTCGGAGCGGGCGACGCATTCATTGCCCGTGTTCTCGTAGGGGTCGTCCGCGGCGAGCCCTTCGAGATTTCTCTAGCGGAGGCGGCGGTCGCAGCCGCCTCGACCTGCAGGGCCTACGGCGCCTTCGGGTACGGGACCGCGGCATATCCACCCCACTCGTCGGACTGGAACACGACGGTCGTGTCCGGATCTCCGGCAAATCAAGGCATGCTCAAAGGAGGAGTGTTCGAATGACTTCCAAGACCAGTGGGCACCGGCGCCTGCGAGCGCTCGTAGGCGTCATCGTGACGACCGCCATTGTCGTCGCCGCCTGCGGCTCCGGTGCCGCCTCCGCTCCAGCCACGTCTGCGCCGGGTCCGACCGCGGCTCCCGGTTCGTCCGATGCGGCGACGCCGCTCGAGGGCACCATCAGCTTCCTGCACAAGTACTCAGACCCGCGCTACAGCCCGTACTTTGACTCGGTGGTCGCGGCGTATATGGCCGCCAACCCGAAGGTGACGATCGAGATCCAGGCCGAGAGTGATCAGGGCGTCAAGGACAAGTTGCGTGTGCTGGCCGCATCCAACTCCCTACCGGACGTCTACTTCTCCTGGGCGGGTGACTTCACCAAGAAGTTCGTCCGGGGCAACCTCGCAAAGGACATCACTGCGGACGTCTCGGGCGACTGGAAGTCCAGCTTCACCCCTGCGGCGCTCGACGCCTATACATACGAAGGCAAGCTTTACGGCGTGCCGATCACACTCGACGCCAAATACATGGCCTACAATAAGAAGATGTTCGCCGACGCCGGTGTGGCAGTGCCCTCGACGCTCGAGGAGCTCATCACCGCGTGCGACACCTTCAAGGCCAAGGGCACCGCGGACCCGATCACCTTCGGCAACGTGAACGGCTGGCCAGCAATCCATTACATGACCCAGCTGAATGCCTACTTCGTGCCCGCCGCCACGCTGGCTACCGATTACGACCCGGCAACCGGCGCGTTCACGGATCCAGGCTACGAAAAGGCCATCCAGGCCTTTGCGGATATCAACACCCATTGCCTCCCGAAGGGTTCGAACGGCATCACGCACGAGGCCGCTCAGGCCCAGTTCCTGGCCGGCAAGTCTCCGATGCATTACCTCGAGGCGGTCGAGTTCTTCGCCCTGACTGAGAAGGGCGGCGCCCCGGCCGACGTCGCGAACAATTGGGACTTCTTCAAGCTTCCCGCACCGGCCAACCCCGCGGGCGACGCCGCATCCCTCGAGGGTGCTCCGGACGGCTTCCTCGTCAACCCGAATGGCAAGCACGTCGATATCGCCCTGGACTTCCTCAAGTTCATGACGAGCCTGGATAACGCCAAGAAACTGGTGTCCGACCTCGGCTGGCTGAGCCCGATCCAGGGTTCGGCAACCGCGGACAACACCTTCCCTGAGAACGTGAGGGTCGTGCAAGACATCGCCAAGGCCAAGACCATGGCGATCTGGCTCGACACTGTCACGCACATCGACGTGGCCAACGCCTACCTCAACGGCATCCAGGGCCTACTTGACGGCTCCAAGACGCCCGCACAGTTGGTGGACGACATCCGCGCCGGCGCAGCCTCCGCCAAGACCACTCCGTAGCTCCTCCAGCGGAGAGGACCGTCGCTCCGCGGCGGTCCTCTCCGCACTAAGCCCGTAAAGGGACCCGCGAATGCCCGGATCATCGCGCTTCGGTCGCTTCACGACGCTTCTCTGGGTGGCGCCGGCACTCGTGCTGCTCGTCGTCTTCGTGTATTACCCGGTGGTCGACAACATCCGGCTGTCGCTGTACCGCTGGAACGCGTTCTCGCCCGACGAAGTCTGGGTTGGCCTCGACAACTACACGACGTTGTTCGCCGACCCGATCTTCTGGAGCTCCCTCTTCAACAACCTTGCCTTCGCGGTGATCTCCGTGATCTTCCAGGTGGGCGGAGGCATGATCCTCGCGGCGATCCTCGAGGAGCTGGTCAGGGACCGCTTGAAGGGCCTGTTCCGCACGATCTACTTCATTCCGGCGGTCCTGTCGCTCACGATCACCGGGCTCCTGTTCCAGTTCATGTACAACCCGCAGATTGGCCTCGTCAACGGGCTGCTCGATGTACTCGGCCTGGAGGCCTGGAAGCACTCGTGGCTCGGCGAGTCAGCGACGGCAATCTGGTCGATCATCGCCATGAGCCAGTGGCAGTCCGTGGGCTACGTGATGGTCCTGTTCATCGTCGCGATGCAACGGATCCCGCGCGAACTCTACGAAGCTGCCTATATCGACGGCGCCAGCAGGGCCCGGGCGTTCTTCCGGATCACGCTCCCGCTCGTCCGTGAGATGACCCTTCTCGCCACGATCATCACGATCTCGGGCGCTTTCCTCGTCTTCAACGAGGTACAGGTGATGACGGGTGGCGGGCCGAACAACGCCAGCCACACGCTGGGTACATGGCTCTACAAATCGGCATTCTTCAACGACAAGATGGGGTATGCGGCGACGATCGCCGTCGTCATCTTCGTTGTGACCCTGATCGCCTCCTCGGTGCAGTTGCTTCTGAACCGGGGCAAGTCGGTGCAGTACTGATGACTGCCCCTACTCACCACCCATCCGCCGGTACATCGGTTGCAGGAGCGATCACGCGCATCGTTGCCTACATCTTCCTGATCGTGCTCGCCATCTCGATCATCTATCCGCTCGTCTGGATGGCGCTGAACGGCTTCAAGACGAACGCGGAACTGTTCGGCGACCCGTGGAGCCTGCCACAGACCTGGCGCTGGGAGAACTTCGCCAAGGCATGGAACCTCGGTGTCGTGCGCTACCTGCTCAACAGCGTGATCGTGACGATCGGCAGCGTGACCGCCACGGTTTTGGTGAGTTCGATGGCGGCGTACGCTCTCACCCGACTCCGTCTGCCGTTCTCGGGCCCGCTCACCATTGCGCTGCTCGGTGGAATGATGCTGGCGCCGACCGTGGCGCTGATCCCGCTCTTCCGACTGCTCCAGGTGCTCCACATCTTTGACACGTACTGGGCGCTGATCATCCTCTACACCGCATTCCGGATCTCGTTCACGGTGTTCCTGATCAGGGCATACATGATCACCTTGTCACGCGATATGGAAGATGCCGCGGTGGTTGACGGAGCGAGTCGCTGGCAGACCTTCTGGCTCGTGATCATGCCGCTGTCGCGTCCGATCGTTGTCTCGGCGGCGCTATTCCAGGCATTGTTCGCATGGAACGAGTTCGCATTCGCCCTCGTGTACATCAATACGACCGAGCTCAAGACGCTGCCAGTGGGTCTGCTTGCAATGCAGGGCCGCGTCCTTTCGGATTGGCCCGTGCTGTTCGCAGCCCTGACGATGGCCGCGATCCCGATGATCCTCCTCTTCCTGGCGGGTCAAAGGCAATTCATCCGTGGCCTCGCGGAGGGGTTCGGCAAGGGCTGATCCGCACCTGGTGAGTTCGGTCCTCTCCGGCCCAATATCAAGAAACTTGGCCTCTTGACCGAGTCTCACGTTCAAATCGTTGGAGCCGACACTCGGATTGGCAACCGAGGGCCTGCCGTCTACGAAACGCGGGCGGAGGGTCCACAGCGGACGTCTGACGTCGATCGTGAACTCAGGATCCGTGATCTTAACCTGCAACCGTCCGCAGCCAACATCGCGATCTCGTTCTAAACCCGGGCGCCAAGATCGGCGTCATCGGCAGCAACGGGGCGGGGAAATCGAGCCTGCTCCGGATCGAGGGCTGCGCCGATCGCCTGGTGGCGAACCTTTTACAGGGCGCAAGGTTGAACCGCAGTCCTGCCGAAGTGGCGCCGCAGGGGCCGCCCTCCAAGGTTCCGGACATCAACCACCCGCCAGGGGTCCAAGCCGATGGATGGTCACCGCAACAACAGAGTCGGTCGTCAGAGAAGGCAGGTCATCCGATGATGCCCATGCTTGCCATGTCGTCGGCCATCGGCCAGGTAGGTGGGCCACCTACCGTGGGGATCCTGTACCCCGACGAGTTTGTCACCGACGCCCACCGAGCCCATGCGGCGATGGCCTACGCCGTCGCCTTGCGAGCAACACGGGATCCCGAGCTGGCCGAAGACGTTACCCAGGAAGCCTTCGTGAAGTTGCTCGTCGAAGCTCGTGCTGGTCGGTATCCGGACAGGGCCGGTGCCTGGCTCTATCGCGCTGTGACCAACCTGGTGATCAGTCGGGCTCGCCGGGCCGCGGTGGCTCGTCGTCTTGCCCCTCGGCTTGCCGAGGTCATTGGTCCCGAGGAACCCGATCGGATCGCGCTCCGGCATGAAGATCGGCACGAACTCGAGTCCGCCCTCGAGACACTTTCGGTCGATGAGCGATGCGCGTTGCTCATGGCCGCCGATGGAGCGAGTGGCCTTGAGATTGCCGCGAGGCTCGGTAAGTCGCATGGCGCAACCCGCGCGTTGATCTGTCGAGCCAGGACTCGCCTCAGGGGGCAAGCGGCCGTACTTCCGTTAGAAATGGCCTGAAGCCCACGACCGCTGGCCAATCCGCCCTGTCGAATTTCGACGCGTTAGGCCAGCCAGGCGGCTACCTCGGAGGCTCGAAACATGATCGATCGCGCGAGAGTCTGCGAGCAAAATCGCGATGGACGGGCATCGGCGAGCGGAGCATGATGCGCGCCTCGGCCATCGCCGCGCGGCCGTGGCGGCATGTTCAGCCGACTGATGCTGGGCCCGCCAATCCCGCATCTCGGCGACATCGGCCGGGTCGGCGCACCGAGTCAAAGGACGAATGGGATGCTCAGTCCTTCGCATCTTGAGGTCGCGGCGCACAGCCTCACCGCCATTCTGGGTATCTGGCTTGGTCTTACGGTCCTGACGCGCTCCAGGACGGCGGCTTCGCGGGCCTTCGGAATCCTTGCCCTTTCCCTCGTGGCGTGGAGCAGCAGCGTCATCATCGAGAGGCTGTCCACCGCCCAAGTGGCCATCCAGGTCGGACACAGCATCGAAGAACTGGCCGCCGCAATCGTCGTCCCCGCGACGTTCCATTTTGCCTTAGTCATCGCCACCGAGGGCCATCCGACCCGCCTTGCCGTGCGGTTTCTCGCTCTGGCCTACCTGGTGAACGTGGCGTTCGCGATTCCAGGTGCACTCAATCCACTGGCTCCGATTTCGATCGCGGCTCCGCAACTGAGCCTGGGTTTCGTGCCCGGCGTGGTCCTGGGATGGGCGTGGATCCTCACCCGGCTTACGATTCTCGTCGTCAGCATTCGTATCCTGGTTCGTGCGTACCGAGGCGCACACCAAGGGGAAGCGAGGCGCCGCGACTTCGGGGTGACGCTCGCCACGGTTGCGATCGGTGCGATCGGGGGAAGCATCCGAATCCTCAACGTTGTTGGTCAGACGGATGCATGGGTCGGCGTATCGATGATCACGATCGCGATGATCTTGTCCGCCTCTGTCGTGTTCTCGGGCGGCGTCTTCTTCGAGCCAGAAGTCGCCGACCGGGCGTTCCGGCGTTCCCTGAGCACGGGGATCGGCCTGTTTGCGCTTGTCGGAGCCCTGCTGGTCGTCGATGCGGCGAGCCGGTCGATCCTCGGTCTGGATGCGCCGCTGTTCATCGTCCTGACCCTCGTGATCGCCGTCGCGATGTACGAGCCCGTTTCATCGTGGAGTCGCGCCCGCCTTGGCGGTCGCTCACCATCGGTCCTGGCCCGGGACAGGATGCTGGCCGCTCTCCGTGGACCCGGACTCCTGACCCGGGCCGCCGATGCAGGGGTGCAGCCGGCCCTCGCGCGTCTGACCCACGTCCTCGATCTTGCCGGTGCCGTGGTGGTCGGCCGTGACGGGACGGTCCTCGCGACCGAAGGGACCCCACCGTCAGCTGAGGTCGGGGCGTCGATCAACCTCGTCTCGGCGAACGAATTGGTCGGCGAATTGCGGGTCGGTCGCAGGATATCCGGCGTGCCCCTGGGCGCCGAGGATGAGAACCTGCTTCGTCTGTCAGCCTCATACGTTGCGGCGGCATTGCGAACCGGGCGCCGCGAAGAAGAGCGGGTCACCGCCTTGGCGGAGCTCACGGGCGAGCGCGCCAACGTCGACCTGACCGCGAACGATCTTCATCAGGCGTTCCTGCGCCGCTCGGCCGGTCGCGCGGGTCTCCACGTCTTTGCCCTGGGTACCCTTCGCGTCGAGCGTGACGGCGCGCCGATCGAGCGCTGGGGTGGCGAAAAGGCTGGGACCCGCCAGGCCGAGGCCTTGTTTGCATTCCTGTTCGATCGTGGAGAGCGTGGCGTCGAGAAGGACGAGGTCCTCGAACTCATCTGGCCCGATGTCGACGTCGAGCGGGCTGACCTGGCCTTTCACCGGACGCTGGGCGGCCTGCGCCACGTGATTGATCCGGACGGTTCCGGTGGCAAACGAGCGATCCGCTTTCACAATGATCGATACCGCCTCGACCCCAGCGTCGTCGCGTGGTCGGACGTGGCGACGTTCCTGTCGCGCCTGGATGCTGCTCGGTCGGCGAACGCACCGGCGGACCGGCTCCGCCTGATGGAGGAGGCGCGCGAAGTCTATCGAGGCGAATATCTGGACGATTGCCCGTTCTATGGAGACAGCGTCCATGTGGATGAGCGTCGCGTTTCGCTGCGCGGTCGGCAGGCTGACCTCTTGGTTGCGCTTGGCGAAATCTACGAAGCCGCCGGAGATCGATCTTCGGCTGCGGCAGCGTTTCGTGACGCCGTCTCGAGTGCGGATGACGGATCCCCTTCGGCCGAAGCCGGGCTTCTGAGGTTGGCCCGCCGCACCTGATCGAGCTTCTCCTGGC
>JBDTOJ010000184.1:0-14642 GCA_039933295.1 Chloroflexota bacterium | reverse complement strand
TCGGTGTACAGCTCGATCGCCGACATGCCGAGCTCCCGCCCGATGCCGGACATCTTGTAGCCACCGAACGGTGCCTCGGTATGGACGCTGCTGTTCGAGTTGATCGACAGGACGCCCGCCTGGACGCCCTTCGCCGTTCGAAGCGCCTTGCCGATGTCGCTGGTCCAGATCGAGCCGGCGAGGCCGTACGGCGTGGCATTGGCCAGCCGGATTGCCTCCTCCTCGGTATCGAACGGGATGATCGACACGACCGGGCCGAAGATCTCCTCGCGGGCGATCCGCATGTCGTTGTTGACGCCGTCGAAGACGGCGGGCATCAGATAGGCGCCAGCCGCGAGGGCCTCGTCATCCGGAGCCTCGCCGCCGACGACCAGGTTCGCACCCTCGCCGAGACCGATCTCGATGTAGTCGCGAACGCGATCGCGCTGCTTGAAGCTGACGAGCGTGCCGACCTCGGTCGCCTCGTCCTCGGGATCGCCGACCTTGACCTTGCGTGTCGCCGCGGCGAACAGTTCCACGACCTGCTCGTGGACGGATCGCTCGACGAGGATCCGACTCCGGGCACAGCAATCCTGGCCGCAGTTGTCGAAGACCGAATAGGGCGATTCAGACGCAAAGCGCTCGAGGTTGGCGTCGGCATAGATCACGTTGGGGCTCTTCCCGCCGAGCTCGAGGCTGATCTTCTTCACGTTGTTCGAGGCGAGCCGCATGATCTCCTGGCCCGTCGTGGTCTCGCCCGTGAAGGCGACCTTGCCGATGCCGGGATGGCCCGCGATGGCCGCCCCGGCCGTGCCGCCGGGCCCCGTGACCACGTTCAGGACGCCTGCCGGGATCCCGGCTTCGAGCGCCAGCTCACCGATGCGGAGCGCCGTCATCGGGGACAGGCTGGCTGGCTTGAGGATGCAGGAATTGCCCGCGGCGAGTGCCGGTCCGAGCTTCCAGCTCGCCATCAGGAGCGGGAAGTTCCACGGCACGATGAGGCCGACGACGCCGATCGGTTCGCGAAGAGTCAGGTCCAGGCCAGGCTTCGAGACCGGGATCGTCTGGCCGAAGACCTTGTTCGCGGCACCGGCGTAGTAGTCGAAGACGAGGCTGGCGCCGATGATCTCGCCGCGTGACGAACCGATCGGCTTGCCCACGTTGCGGGTCTCGAGCCAGGCCAGCTCCTCGCTCTTGTCTTTGATCAGGGCGGCGAACTTGGCCAGTGTCCGGCCGCGCTTGCCGGCTGCCCACGTGGCCCAGCCCTTCGGGTCCTCGAATGCCTTCCGGGCCGCGACGACGGCCAGGTCCACGTCGGTCTTGCCGCCGAGTGGCGCCGTCGCGATCACGGCGCCGGTCGCCGGATTCACGATCTCGAACGTCTGCCCATCAGCGGCATCGACGGATTGGCCGCCGATCATCATCTTCAAGGCGCTGACGGCGGACGGGGACTGCTCAATGGCCATGTGATGGAACCTCGGTGGGGCGCCCCTGCAGGCGCGACGGCGGGTCGGACGGTGGGCCCGATGATACGCCGCGAGCTCCGGGTGACCGCCCCACCGAGGATCGGGTAACTACGGCAGCGGCGCCGAGGCAATCGCGTGGGCCATCTCCGTGTCCCTGGCGATCACGATGTGATGATCGTCCATTCCCACGAGCCCAGGAGCCCAGGAGCCGGCCTTACAATATCTGCGACTCGCTGATCCAGCGAAGCTCCACACGGAGGACAGGATGACTGAGCCCAGCGGTCGTTCGATCATGGAGCTCTTCGCGCAGGCTATTCATGACAAGGACCTCGGCGCGCAGGAGGCGCTCCTCGCTGATGACTTCGTCGAGGAGATGCCACAGTCGGGAGAACGGATCCGTGGCAAGGCGAATTGGATCGCCATGAACCGGGGGTATCCCGGAGGCGTCGGAACCGTAGATCGCGACAACGCTCGACTCGTCGGGGCCGAGGACCGCTGGGTCATGACCCCTTCCTTCGGCGTCCTGCGGATCGAGGGGTCGGGCGACGTCTACACGTATGTCGGGAGTGTCCGGTACACGAATGGCGAAACGTGGCAGATGATCTCCATCGCCGAGTTGCGAGCGGGAAAGATCGCGAAGATGACGACCTGGTACGCCGCGCCTTTCGAGGCCGCCGAATGGCGGGCATCGTTCGTGGAGCGATTCTCCCCGTTGGGGGCGTAGGGACCGGCGCGAATATACCTGGGTCGACTCACGGGTTCACGAGGTCTCGGCCGCAGTGCAAAAGGACACTCGTCGCCGCGCCGAGGCGGGGGAAGTACGACCAAGTGGACGCCAATCTCAGATCATGACGGTGTCGTCGTCGTCCATGACCGCGGCGGCAGTGGCGGCCGAGATCGCGTCGACCTGCATCCCGTCCAAGGCGCTGATCGCCAGTCCGATCAGCGATAAGCCTCGCGGCGCAAGTTGATCGTGATCGCGGTCAGTTCGGGCCCCGAAACGCCCATCCGCTGAAGCGCGTGGCGTGCGAGGTCGATGGCAGCTTCGTTGTCGGGGTCGGCGAGGTGATGGACTCCCGCGGCGCGAAGGTCCGCGGCCTGATGAATGCCACGTGCCCGCGACGCGATCATCAGCCCGGGATTCAGGTGGTGGGCCCGTTCGGCCACGAGGTGCGCGGTCAATGGATCGCCGATCGCGATGATCAGGACCACGGCCCGATCGAGGTCGGCCCGCGAGAGGATCTCCGGCCGCGCGGCGTCGCCATAGAGGATGTCGGCGCCAAGGGCCGCCATCTCGTCCAGCCGAATGCGATCCCGGTCGATGACGAGGCACGAGAACGAGCGTGCCTGGACCGCGCGAACCACGATCCGTCCGACACGCCCCGAGCCGGCGACGACGACCCGCCGCTTTCGCGAATCGGCTATTCCGTCTGATCCGTCCGGCCCCGGATGCCCGCCCGACTCGCCGTGCGCATGGGCCGTCAACCAGCGTTCCGTCGCGCGATGTTCGAGCCAAGACGTGGCTCCGTCGGCAACCCGCCGAGCTGGGCCCGACAGGACGATGCTCGCGATCGTCGTCGCGAGGATGACGTTGTAGGTCGCCGCGTTGATCAGGCCGAGGCGACTCGAATCGGCGGCGATGATCAGGCTGAACTCGCCGACCTGGGCGATCGACGCGCCGAGCAGGATCGCGGAACGGGTGGGCAGGCCGAAGGCTCGCCCGAGGAGGGCCGAGAGCAGCCCCTTGCCGACGACCGCCGCGAGGGTAAGGACCGCCACGAGCGGCGCCTGCGAGATGAGCGCGCCTGGATCGACCAGCATTCCGACGGCTACGAAGAACAGGACCGCGAACAGGTCCCGGAACGGGATGACCTCGGCCGCCGCCTGGTATGAGAGTTCGGACTCGGACACGAGCACGCCCGCCACGAATGCGCCGAGCGCCAGCGACAGCCCGAACACGGCACTCGACACGAACGCCGTGAGGAGCGCCGTTGACACCACGGCCAGCAGGAACAGCTCGGGCGACCCGAGCCGTGCGATCGCGGCGAAGGCCACCGGCAGGACCCGCGTTCCAACGACGAACGCGATGGCCAGGAACAGGGCTCCCTTGCCGAGCGCCAGGAGGATCGGCGTGATCGACAATTGCTCGGCCGCCAACGGCGGCAGGGCCACGATGAAGATGATCGTCGCGACGTCCTGGACGATCATCCAGCCAATCGCATTTCGCCCGTGGATGCTGTCGAGTTCGCCTCGGTCGGCGAGCGTCTTGACCACGACCAGGGTCGATGAGATCGCGATCACCGCACCGACGACCAGGGCCGCCCGCGGATCGAGGCCCACCGCGATGCCGAGCAG
This sequence comes from Chloroflexota bacterium, assembly GCA_039933295.1. Taxonomy (GTDB): domain Bacteria; phylum Chloroflexota; class Limnocylindria; order Limnocylindrales; family CSP1-4; genus UBA5189. The sequence goes on along the minus strand of JBDTOJ010000184.1, from coordinate 10,842 downwards.
GAAACCCCCGATGATCGAGACCAGAATCTGGACGAGCGCCGCACCAACCGCGACGCGCCGGACGGCCGCAAGCTCCTTGAGCGAGAACTCGACACCGAGCGCAAAGACGAGCAGCACGACGCCGACCTCTGCCAGGACGCTGATCCGCTCGACGTCTCCGGTAAAGCCTGGCGTGAACGGCCCGATGACGATGCCCGCGAGCAAGTATCCGACGAGCGGCGGCTGGCCGAGCCGCCGGACCAGCGCGCCACCAATCAGCGCAGCCGCCGTGGCCACCCCGACATCGAGAATGAACGCGAGCGTTTCGCTCACGTCAGCGGTCGCAGCCTCGTTCGATGGTCCACGCCGCCATTATCCCGTCCCCGTTGGGGGACGGGCAGGTTGATCAGGAAACCGGGCCGCTCTCGGAGGCGGCCATGGCCGCGCCGACGATTCCGGCGTCATTCCGAAGGACCGCGGCAACCACCCGCGGGCGAACCGTGAGCCGTCCCAGGAACTTGTCGGCGCTCTTCGAGACGCCGCCACCCAGGATGATCAGGTCCGGCGAGAAGAGCCGGTCGATGGCGTGGAGGTGCTCGTCGAGGTCGGCAGCCCACGCCTTCCAGGACAGCCCGCGACGGGTGCGTGCAGCCGCCGCCGACCGGCGTTCCGCATCCCGCCCGCGGATCTCCATATGCCCGAGCTCGGTGTTGGGAACGAGCCGTCCATCCAGGAACATGCCCGAGCCAAGGCCCGTGCCCAGCGTCAGGACGAAGACGGTCCCGGGGACCCCGACACCGGCCCCAAAGTGCATTTCGGCGAGGCCGGCCGCATCCGCATCGTTCAGGACCCGCACGGGCCGCCCGATCGCTTCGGTGAGTGCTGCGCGAGCATCGAAGTCCACCCAGCCCGGATCGACGTTGGCGGCGGACTTCGTGACACCATCGATGACGACGCTCGGAACGCCAACGCCGACTGGGGCATCGAGCGCGCTCGCGGCCTTGCCGATCCGATCGACCAGACGGGCGATGACACGCACGACCGCCGCCGGGGTCGAGGGTTGGGGTGTTGCGACTCGCCGCCGCTCGCCGATCAGCTCGCCCGTGTTGACATCGACGGCACCAACCTTGACGCCGCTGCCGCCGACATCGACCCCGATCGCAATTCGTCGCTCGGTCACGTCAGCCATGAGCTAGAAGTAGTTCACCGTGATGCCACCGTCGATCACCATCGAGGCGCCATTGGTCCAGCGCGATTCGTCGCTGGCGAGGTAGATCCCCATCGCGACGATTTCCTCGGGCTTGCCGAAGCGTCCCGTCGGGTTCCGGTTCAGGCGGATGCGCTTGGCGTCCTCGTCCTTGACCAGCCAGTCCATGAGGAGTGGTGTCTCGACCGGTCCGGGGCAGATGGCGTTTGTCCGGACGCCCTTCGGGGCGAACTGAACAGCGAGGGACTTGGTCAGGGCCAGGACCGCACCCTTGGAGGCGGTGTAGGCATCCTGCGGATTGGAGCAGCCCAGGATGGCGACGAAGCTCGAAATATTGATGATCGACCCGGAGCCCTGCTGGACCATCACCGGGATGGCGTACTTGCAACCGAGGAACACGCCCCGGACATTGACCGCCATGACCCGATCCCAGTCGTCGACCGACGTGTCGATCACCGAATGATCGGACTCGGGCATGATCCCGGCGTTGTTGTACAGGACATCGACCCGCCCGTAGGTCGCGACCGCGTGGTCGACCATGCCCTTCGCGCTGGCCTCGTCGGCCACGTTGGTCTTGACGAAGGACGCCTCGCCGCCGGCCTCGCGGACGAGCCGGACTGTTTCCTCGCCGGCAGCGTCGTTGAACTCGGCCACGACGACCTTCGAGCCCTCGGCCGCAAACATCAGCGATGCGACCCGGCCCATGCCGGAGCCCCCGCCCGTGATGATGGAAACCTTGTCCTTGAGTCGCATCGGGGTTCTCCTGGGCTGGCGCATGGCTGGGATCCGGCGACCCGGAATCGGGGAGTGGCGTAATCCTAGCGAGGTCAGCCTCGGTCCGGGCCGCCCGCAGGCCCGCGGCTCGGACCTCGGTAGGAAGTGCTCAGCCCTCGGCGTGCTCTGCGGCTGTTATCTGCGACGACATCAACATGGCCGGTCCATCCTCCTGAATTCACCCCGGCCGACCCGGGGCCTTATGACTGGCGGGACCGATCGCGGAATGCCTCGAGGGCTCGAGATCGTGCGGCCACGTGGTCGACGATCGGTTGCGGGTAGGTGCGAGGTGGCCCATACGGGGCGTCCCAGGGTCGATGGACGAAGCGATCGGGGACCTCGGCGAGCTCCGGGATCCACCGCCGGACCCAGGTTCCGTGTGGATCGAAGCGCTCCCCTTGAAGACTGGGGTTCATGACCCGGAAGAACGGTGCGGCGTCGGCGCCCACGCCGGCCGACCATCGCCAGCCGAGGCGATTGTTGGCGATGTCGGCATCCTCGAGCGTCCTGAGAAAATGGGCCTCTCCGACGCGCCAATCCACGAGGAGATCCTTGGTCAGGAAGGATGCGACGATCATCCGGGCCCGATTGTGCATCGTGCCCGTGGTGGCCAGCTCCCGCATCGCCGCGTCAACCGTCGGAATGCCGGTCTCGCCGGCGATCCATGCGTCGATACCCTTCGGGTCGTCGCGCCACGTCACCTCGCCGCCCTGGCTCGGCACGGCGCCGTCCGATGCGAACCAGAGCAGGTGGTGCGACCAATCGCGCCATGCCAGTTGTCGCCGAAACGCCTCATTGGAAACGGTTGCCATTGCACGGCGTACCGAGAGTGTGCCGAAGTGCAAGTCGGCGGAGAGTCCACTTGTCCCATCCATATCCAGTCGGTTGCGGGCGTCCGCGTAGTCGGCAGCGCGGTCCCTCGCGAATGCTTCAAGCCGGAAACGGGCCTCGGGTCCGCCTCGCGGCACTGCGTCGGGGAGCGTCTCGCTCTCGACCCCAGCCAGGACCCGGACCCGCGACGGGGCCGCGATGAGGGAAGGTCGGGGCAAGGCCGCCCATCGACGGTGAAATGCCGCGAAGACCCGGACCTGGCCGGTCGCTTCCGGCTCCACGATCAGGCATCCAGGCAGGAGCTGGAGTGGCAGGTCGCGCATGAGGCCCTGATCCCGAGCGACGGCATATGGCGTGAAGTCACGGGTGGCGAGGATCTCCGTGGCCCCGACCTCGCTGACGATCCGCGGGAGCACGGTCCGGGGTGTTCCCCGCTGAACGATCAGACGACCTCCGATCGCCCTCAGGTCACGATCGAGGGCCACGACGGCTGCGGCGTGACGAGATCGACGGCGCGCGCCAAGGGTCGATGAGGACAACAAACCGGGATCGAGGACCACGAGTGGGACGATCGGGCGGCCGGTGGCGACGGCAGCTGCCAGGGCCGGATGATCGTCGAGCCGCAGGTCCCGTCGGAACCAGACCACAATTGGCGCTGGGTCGCCGCTACCGGTCGTCGCTGAGGTCACCGGAAGAAGGCGCGACTCGCCAATTCAGCGACTTCGACAGCGGCCTGTCCGATGCGCGGCCCAACCACATGGACCAGCGGCTCGGTGATGAGTCCCGCGCAGGGCCCGCCGAGGGCGATGAAGATGTTCGGGCGCTCCGCTTGAAGGGAGTCCACGACCTCCCGTGCTGCGGGTACGTCTGCCTCCTGCGTGACCCCGATGACAGCGCCTGCAATCCCGCCGCTCGTCACGTGGACCCAGGACGCCGTCGGGACGTCGGGACCCAGGTACAGCACGTTCACGCCGCGACGTCTGAGCGCTACCGCGAACGCGATCGTGCCGATCTCATGGCGACAGCCGCGCGGCAGCCCCACGACGACCGATCGACCGGGCCGCGATGCTCCGGCGAGGTCGAAGAGCGAAGCGAGGCGTCGTTGGACCGCCGCGCTTGCGAGATGCTCTGCCGCGACGTCAATCCGGCCCGATGCCCAGGCGGAACCGAGCTCCGCGACACTCGGAAGCACAAGGTCGTCGATCACTGCCTCGAACGAGCCCCGCGCGAATAGCGCATCGAGGACGGCTTCCACCGCCATGCTGTCGTAGGTTTCGGCGGCACGCACCATCGCGTGGGCGTCCGTCAACGACGCGACGTCTTCTGCGGTCGCGGCGCCGGCCCCTCGCCCACCGCGAACGGCCCGGGCCATCCGAGCGGCGTCCGGCTCGGCAAGTACGGCGGCGGCCGCCTGGGACGCCGCCCATCCATCGTCGACCAGCAGGCGCATGGCTCGAAGGCGCTCGATGTCCTCGTCGTCGTAGAGCCGGTAGCCCCCGGTGGAGCGCTGAGGCCCGACGACGCCATAGCGCCGCTCCCAGGCCCGGAGGAGCGACACGCCGACACCGCTAAGTGCTGCAGCTTGCTTGATGGTGTACATGGTTTGTGAAGCCTAACACACCCACCAAGGTCCGCAAACGCTTGACACCATTGCCGATAGCCCCTAATGTCTGTACAGAGATTAGACAAAAGGTCCACAACTTGAACCGACGCGCTCATCAAGGAAGGCCAGACCAGTCATGCCTACGAAGCTCTCTCGGCTCGGAACGGTCGTCGTCGCCGCCGCTGTCCTCGCGATCCTTGCCGGCCCCGTGGCCGCCGCAAGTCGCTCTCGGCTCACGGCCATCGTCGCCGGGCCCGTGGCCACCGCGAGTCGCGCTCCCCTGACGGCCATCATCGCCGTCGATTCGACCGACGCCCCGGCCTCCGGCTTTGCCTGGGTCCGCGTTCTTCACGCATCCCCAGATGCGCCGGCAGTCGACGTCAAGGTCAATGACGCCAATGCCCTGACCCACGTCGCGTTCGGGACCATCTCGGCCTACCTTCCAGTCGCTGCCGGGGACTACAACATCAAGGTCTGTCCCGCCGGCACGACGACATGCGTCATCAACGCTGACCTGACCTTCGCCGACGGGGTCAAGTACACCGTCGCGGCGACCAACCTGCTCGCCTCCATCGAGGCCCAGGTGATCACCGACGGAGCCGTCCTCGATGCGGCCAACGCACAGGTTCGTGTTGTCCACTTCTCGTCGGACACCCCCGCCATCGACGTCCGGACCCAGGATGGAACGTCCACGATCGTTCCCAACCTGTCCTACCCGAGCGCGACGGGCTACCTGACCCTCCCGGCCAACACGTACGACCTCAAGGTCTGCGCCCACGCCGCCAACTGCGTCTGCCCGTTTGATCGCGCCCCGCTCACCATCGCTACGGGAACTGCATACAGCGTCTTTGCCATCGGTGCCCTGACGCGGGCTCCTACCCCTCCCCCGACCTCGACGGACATCACGAGCAACCCGACCGCCTCGAACTCGATCGGCCTATCTGCAGCCCTTATCGGCGCCGGCCTCATCACCCTGCTGGGTGCTGTTCGCCTCGCCACCCACCGGGTCGAGCGCTAGTCGCCCGTCCGGTCTCCAAATGCCGGCGCCGCAATTGCGCCGGCGTTCTCCCCAAGGGAGCCCCTCACCGCGAGGGGCACCCAAGCCAACCACCGGGCCAAGGCCCATGTCTCAGGCGCCGCTTCGGCGACGTCATCCGGAGGCGCCCCCCGTCCTCCCAGGGGGCGCCTCCACCACCACCCAGGGGTAACGCTGATCCCATGTCAATCCACACGATCACCGCTTCGCAGGTCATCCCAGTCGATATCGATCGGGCGTGGGACTTCTACTCCGACCCGGCCAATCTCGGGCGGATCACCCCCTCTGCACTGGGTTTCGAGATGCACAGCCAGCCTGAGCCGACGCACGAAGGACAGCTGATCGAGTACACGGTCCGTCCGGTCGCCGGGATCCCGCTGCGCTGGCTCACCCGGATCGAGAATGTCGACGGCCCCCGGACCTTCTCGGATGTCCAGCTGCGCGGTCCCTACCGCAGCTGGGTCCACACGCATACGTTCGCCGCTGTCGAGGGCGGAACCCGTATCGATGACCACATCGAGTACGAGCTCCCACTCGGCCCGCTCGGCGATCTCGCCCACTCCCTGGCGATCCGGTCGCAGCTCGCTTCGATCTTCCAATTCCGAGAGATCGCGACCCGCGCGATCTTCGAGCCGGCGCCATCCACCCATGCTTCCGTCGAGCGGCCAGTCGTGGCCGTGGCCGGGGGAACCGGCTTCGTCGGGTCTGTGATCGCGACCGAGCTGCGGCGTCGCGGGTCTCGCGTGGTCGTGTTGTCATCACGCGGCGAGGCGGCACGCGGCCAGCTGCCCGACGATATCGAGATCCGCCAGGCTGACGTCCGGACCGGCGAAGGGCTCGTGCCGGCGCTCTCGGGCATCGACCAACTTGTGATCAGCCTGGCCTTCCCGGGTTCGCCGATCGAACGACCGCGGCACGGCGACACGTTCATGCAGGTCGATGCGGAGGGCACGGAGCGACTCGTCGCTGCGGCTCGAGAGGCTGGCCTTCGCCGTCTCCTGTACGTGTCCGGTGCCGGTGCCGCCCCCGATTCCAAGCGCCATTGGTTCCGCGCCAAATGGCGTGCCGAGGAAGCTGTGCGTGGCTCGGGGATCACCTGGTCGATCCTCCGGCCCACCTGGGTCTTCGGGCCTCGAGACGTCTCGCTCAACCGGTTCCTCGGTTTCGGCCGGCTCCTGCCGTTCGTTCCGATGACGAACTTCGGCGGCCAGCACCTTGCCCCGATCTTTGTCGGTGACGTTGCCGCGATCGCGGCGGATGCCCTGGCCTCCGATGCGGCCGCCAACGCGGTGTTCGAACTCGGCGGGCCCGGGACCTTCACGATGCGCGAAATCATCGGTCACGCCCTTCGCGTCGCGGGAATCCGCCGGCCGATCCTGCCGGCCCCCGCCGTCCTCATGAAGCTGATCGCCTGGCCCATGCAGTTTCTGTCGCGACCGCCCCTGACGCCGGACGCGGTGGACTTCATCAACCAGCCGGCGACCGTTGACACGGCAGCACTGCTCGCAGCATTGCCGCGTCGCCTGACGACCCTTGACGAGGGTCTGGCCACCTACCTGGGGCCATCGGCCTCGGGATCCTCGTCCATTTCGTTCAAATGACGCCGAAATCCGGCCGCACGACGTCGAGCCCCTTCGGGGCAACGATCGTTGCGGCCAACATCCCGGCCAGCAACGGCGTGATCCACGTCATCAACGCGGTCTTGCTCCCGTAGCACGGCCGCTGGTCAAGCCCGGACACCGGGCGCATTCTTCCCCATAGGCTTCCGTTGTCTCGTCCTCGGGCGGGGCATCGGGACGACCTCCAAGCAGCACAAGGAGCTCACGTCATGTCAGCCGCGACTATTCCACCCGACCGCGCCCGCTCGCTCAACCGTTGGAACCGCGTCCTGGCATTCCTTCACGGCGCCCAGTTCATCGCCATGCTGGCCGTTGCGAGCACGGTCGCGGTCTTCGCTCCGTTCGTGCCGACTGTCAAGCCGATTCTCGAAGGGGGCAAGTTCGTCGGCATCGAGCAGACGAGCGTCGAGCTGTTCTCGATCCCACTCGCCTGGTTCATCGCCTCGTTCCTCGGTATGAGCGCGATCGCCCATGCGATCGCCGGGTGGCCGCTGCGTGCACGGTATGAAGGCTGGCTCGCCCGCGGCATGAACCCGCTGCGCTGGGTCGAGTACTCGTTCTCGAGCACGGTCATGATCGTAGCGATCGCCTATCTGTCGTACATCAAGGACGTGCCCGCCCTGGTCGCGATCGCCGGCGCGAACATCGCCATGATCCTGTTCGGCTGGAGCATGGAGGCAGCCAACGAGGGTCGCCGAGATCACCCCGACTGGAAGCACTACATCTTCGGCTGCATCGCCGGGATCGCACCGTGGATCGGCATCTTCTCGATCCTTCTCGCCTATGGGGCCCAGGCCGACCTGCCAGACGGAGCCGGGATCCCGGCCTTCGTGTACGTCATCGTCGGCACACTCTTCGTGACGTTCAACATCTTCGCCATCACGATGGTTCTCCAGTACCGGAAGATCGGTCGGTGGCGCGATTACCTTGTGGGCGAGAAGACCTACATGGTCATGAGCCTCGTGGCCAAGTCACTCCTCGCCTGGCAGGTGTTCAGTGGGACCCTGCGGCCAGGTGGCTGAGCTGGCCGGGTACCGTCACACGGTGCCGGTCACCTTGTGTCGAGCCTGTTCAACGGTGCCGCGATGACCGGTGGCGCCGGCGGACCGCGGATCCTGGCGGTCATGGGATCTGGAGAGACCGCGCCCACGATGGCCAAGGTCCACCGGAGCCTGTTCGATCGGCTCGGTCCGAATCCGGTCGCGGCTGCAATCCTCGACACACCCTACGGCTTTCAGGAGAACGCTGATTCGCTGAGCGCGCGGACCGTGGAATTCTTCGGCACGAGCGTCGGGCGAGCGGTCGACGTTGCGTCGTACCGAAGTCGTGATGTCGATGGCGTCACGCTCGCCACGGCCGTCGGCCGGATTCGGCAGTCCCGGTACGTGATGGCCGGCCCCGGCAGTCCGAGCTACGCCCTCCGCCAGTGGGAGAACGGGCCGATCCCGGGCGCCCTGGCCGACAAGATGACTTTGGGCGGGATTCTCACGATGGCCAGCGCGGCTGCTCTCACCCTCGGCGTGGTGACCATCCCGGTCTACGAGATTTACAAGGTCGGCGAGGAACCGCGCTGGCTCGAAGGACTCGACCTGCTCGGCGCCGCCACCGGCCTGCAGGCGGCGGTGGTTCCTCACTACGACAATGCCGAGGGGGGCAATCACGACACGCGATTCTGCTATCTCGGCGAGCGTCGGCTTCGGATGCTGGAACGCACCCTGCCGGACGGAGCCTTCATCCTCGGCGTCGATAGCCACACCGCACTCGTCATGGACCTCGATCGTAACGTCGCCTCCGTGGCCGGCCTCGGTGGCGTCACCATCCGCAGCGCTGGCGACGCGACGTTCCTGCCGAGCGGGAGCGAACTCCCGATCCAGGGACTGGGCGAGATCGCCGCGGACCTGGCAGCAGGTCGGACCGTGGCCATCGGCTGGGAGGCACCTGACCGTGGCGCCGATCCGGGATCAGGATCGCGTGCATTCGGGCGGGCGCGGTCGACGGCCGGCGGTGTGGCCGACTCTGACGCCGCCAGACAGCCCCTCGCGCTTCGCGAGGCGGCCGCCGAGCACGAGGGCGCGTTCCTCGATGCGCTAGGGCGTGGGGACACCCGAAGCGCCGTGGCAGCACTCCTGGAATTCGACGATGCCATTGCGGCGCGGCTGCGCGCCGGCGAGGACAGCCCCGACCTCGACAACGCCATGTCGACGTTCCGATCACTCCTGGCCCGGCTCGGTGAGGCTGCCGAGGACGGCGTCCGTGATCCCAGCTCGATCATCGACCCGTTCGTGAGCACCCTTATCGAGCTACGCGCGCGAGCGCGCAGCGGCGGCGACTACGCGACCGCTGATCTCGTGCGGGATCGATTGTCGGCGTCGGGCGTCGAGGTCAGGGACGACGCAGGCGCCTCCACCTGGGTGCGCCAGGATCGCTGACCTCGGACCCAAGTCCTATCCTCGTAACGTCCTAACCGCGTTCGAGGTAGCGCTCGCGGTCCCAGTTGTGGACGATCGAGTCGTACAGGTCCTGCTCGACCCGCGCGGCGTTGAGGTAGTGATCGACGACGTCCTGGCCGAAGATCTCCACCGCAGCCTCCGACTGCTCGAGAGCCTGGATTCCTTCCCAGAGCGCTCGCGGCATGCGCTGGACGCCCTTGGCAATGTAGCCGTTGCCCTTGAACTCGGGCGTGAGCTCGATCCCGTGCTCCATGCCGTACAGGCCCGCCCCGATGGCGGCGGCATAGGTCAGGTAGGCGTTCATGTCTCCGCCGGGGAAGCGGTTCTCGACATGGAGGGTCGGTCCGTGGCCGACGAGCCGGAAGCCGGTCGTCCGATTGTCGCGACCCCAGACGACGTTGACCGGCGCCCAGGATAGTGATGCATACCGCTTGTAGCTGTTGATGAACGGAGCGATGAACGGCGCCAGTTCCCTGGAGAACTGCATCATCCCGGCCACGAACTGGCTGAACTGGCGACTGATCCCATAGGGCAGGCCGTCCGCCTCGTTGTGGGTCAACGGATTCTTGCCGTCCGTATCCCAGATGCTCATGTGCAGGTGGCCTGAGGAACCGGTCCAGGTGTGGTCCGGCTTGGCCATAAAGGTGATGCCCCAGCCGTTGAGGTAGGCGATCTCCTTCGCGCCGTGCTTGAACAGAACGCTCCGGTCTGCGGACTCGAGGACGTGGTCGTAGCGAATGTTGACCTCGTGCTGGCCCGGAGCAGCCTCGCCCTTCGAGAATTCGATCGGAACGCGAGCTTCGGTCATCTGGTTCCGAAGCAACCGATGGAGCGGTTCGGCCTTGGTCGCCTGCAGGAGGTGGTAGTCCTCGTTGTAGTTGCCGAAGCGCTTCGGGATGCCATAGCCGTTCTCGGCGATCTGGTCCCACGAATCCTTGAGGACGTAGTACTCGAACTCGGACCCGGCCTTGACCGTGATCCCGGCCTTCCTGGCCCGTTCGACCTGGCGCTTGAGGATGGTTCGCGGCGATACCGGGATCTCCTGGTGCGTCTCCTCGTCGACCGTGTCGGACAGGACCAGGGCCGTCTTCTCAAGCCACGGGAGAACCCGCAGGGAATCCCAGACGGGCGAAGCGATCCAGTCGCCGTAGCCGGTCTCCCAGTTCATCAGGCCGAAGCCCTCGGGAGTGTTCATCTCCATGTCCGTACCAAGCAGGTACGTGCAGAAGTGGGCGCCGTGATCGATGACCCCGTTGAGAAACGCCTCGCCCTGGACGCGCTTGCCCATGAGCCGGCCCTGCATGTCCGTCAGGGCGACGATGATCGTGTCGATCTGGCCGTCC
>JBDTOJ010000183.1:0-4872 GCA_039933295.1 Chloroflexota bacterium | reverse complement strand
ATGGCCAACACCTTCCTCCTGGCCCAGGGCAAGTCGATCGGCAAGAGCCTCGCCGAGCACGACATGGTGGATGAGGCGTCCCGTGTACTCGCGTCCGCCGAGGCTCACGGAGTCCGCGTGATCCTCCCGGTCGATGTGATCGTGGCCAAGGAAGTCACCCGCGGAACCGAATACAAGACGCTCCTCGCGGACAAGATTCCCGCTTCATGGCACATCGTGGATGTGGGAGCGGCGACACTCGAGCTCATGGAAGATGCACTCCGGGACGTCAAGACCGTCTTCTGGAATGGGCCGCTCGGCGTGTTCGAGATCCCGTCCTTCGCCCACGGAACGAAGGCCATCGCCCGGTTCCTGGCCGAGCGATGTGACGAAGGCGCAACAGTCGTCGTCGGCGGCGGCGATTCGGTCGCCGCGATCCAGCAGCAGGGCCTGGCCGGCCGATTCACCCACATCTCCACGGGCGGTGGCGCAAGCCTCGAATTCCTCGAGGGCCGCGAACTCCCGGGTGTTGCCATCCTTCCGGATCGAGGCGCCGAATGAGCGTCGACACGTCCATCTCCCTGGTTGCCGCCCGCGAGATCCTCGATTCCCGGGGTAATCCCACGGTCGAGGTCGACGTGCTCCTGGCGGACGGATCGGTCGGTCGTGCGGCGGTCCCGTCCGGAGCCTCGACCGGCGCCCACGAAGCCGTCGAGCTCCGAGATGGTGACAAGAGCCGGTTCGGCGGCAAGGGCGTTCGTCGCGCCGTCGAAAACGTCATGGTCGAGATCGGTCCGGCCGTGGTTGGCCTCGACGCTGCCGACCAGTGGGCTGTGGATCGAGCGATGATCGAGCTCGATGGCACGCCGAACAAGGGTCGTATCGGCGCCAATGCCATCCTCGGGGTGTCGCTGGCCTGTGCCCACGCTTCGGCAGCAGCCCTCGACCTTCCGCTCTATCGATACCTCGGAGGCGTCGGCGCCCGCACGCTCCCGGTTCCGATGTTCAACATCCTGAACGGCGGCAAGCACGCCCAGAACTCGACGGATTTCCAGGAGTTCATGGTCATGCCCGTTGGCCTGCCGACCTTCGGCGAGGCGCTTCGGGCTGGCGCCGAGATCTTCGCCGCGCTTCGATCGCTCCTCCACGATGCGGGCCATGGCACCGGCCAGGGTGACGAAGGGGGCTTCGCACCATCGCTGCCATCGAACGAGGCGGCCCTCGAGATCGTCGTCCGCGCGATCGAAGCCGCCGGGTATCGGCCCGGTGAGGATGTTGGCATCGCGCTCGACCCTGCCACCACCGAGCTCGTCGAGCCCGGCAGCGGCGCGGACGGAGCTCCGACCCGGTACGTGCTGGCCCGTGAGGGCCGAACGCTGGAATCGGGCGAGATGATCGACCTGTGGGCTGATTGGGCCGCCCGCTATCCCATCGTTTCGATCGAGGATGGCCTCGCCGAGGATGATTGGGCTGGATGGACGGCCCTCACCGCGCGCCTCGGTGATCGCATCCAACTCGTGGGCGATGACCTCCTGGTCACGAATCCGGAACGCATTCGGCGCGGGATCACCGAACGCGCCGCGAATGCCGTCCTCATCAAGGTGAACCAGATCGGAACGCTGACCGAGACGGTCGAGGCCATCGAGACGGCGCGACGGGCCGGTTGGGCCGCAGTCGTATCGCATCGATCCGGCGAGACCGAGGACACCACCATCTCCGACCTCGTCGTCGGGATGGGCTCCGGTCAGATCAAGACCGGCGCGCCGTCGCGATCGGAGCGCGTTGCGAAGTACAACCGGCTCCTCCGGATTGAAGAAGAGCTCGATGGTGGAGGCACGTTCCTGGGCCGCGCCGCGCTGGCCGGTAATGCGGCAAGCTCCGTGATCGACGCTTGACCACATGCTGAATCGGTTCGTCGATCGCGGGGCGGTCATGGCCGCGTACGTCGGCATCGGCATGGCCGTGACTGTCGGGGTGAGCTTCCTCCTCGTCATTCCGATCGAACCGGTCTACTGGATCATGGCGATCCCTACCGGACTCCTGATCGGCTATTACGCGCAGTCCCGGTCGGGCCTCGGGCGCGGCGCCTGGCGTCGGTTGCTCCCGAACGCTCTGTTTGCCGGAGTCGTCACAGGGCTCACCCTCGCGGCGCTCCTCATCGGCGTGAAGGCGCTCTTCTTCGTCGCCGATGACGGCTACCGGGATCCCGGGCTTGGCGGCCGTATCTCGTGCACCTCAGGCGCCGATTGCGTCTACCAGCGGTATCTGGCGACCCAGCCCGAGGCGCTCGCGAAAGCCGGCGTAGCCGACGCTACGACCTTTTCGAACTACTACTGGGCCCAGCAGTGGTCCACGGCTGAGTGGCTGGTCCTGCTCGCGACAGGATTCTCCATGGTCGGCGGCGTGGTCTACGGCCTGACCCGGCCCAGGGCGGATCGGCCCGTGAGCCCCTCCGGAGTCGCGCCGGTCGCCTGAATCGAAACGCCCCGGCGATGCCGAGGCGTTCAATGTGACTCGGCCGCGCCTCGCGCAGCCGCGGGGCTCAGGTCAGGCCTTGGTCGAGGCCTTCTTCGCAGGGGCCTTCTTGGCGGCAGTCGCCTTGGTGGCCGGAGCGGTCTTTGCGGCGGTCGCCTTGGGCTTCGGGGCTGCCTTCACGGCCTTGGCCTTGGTTGGCGCTGCCTTCGGGGCTGCCTTCACGGCTGCTGCCTTGGCAGCTGCGGCTGTTGCGGCAGCGGCGGCTTCGGCTCGGCTGGACTTGCTTAGTGCGGCGCGGGCCTTGCCGGCTGCGGTCTGGGCACCCTTGGCCTTGCCGGCCTTGCCGGCCGCGATGCGGGCCTTGGCGGCCTTGAGCGCTGCGGCCTTGCCGATGGTCTTGGCGACGTGGGACGACGCTGCCGCCGTTCCGCCGACCGCGGCATTCACCTTTCGCACCAGGCGCGACTTGCGACGCGCGGCGGCATTCGGGTGAATCGCGCCGGTCTTGGCGGCGCGGTCGAGCGCGCTGATGGCCTCAATGAGTGCGAGTTGCGGATCGATGCCTTCGGTCGGCGTGATCGCGGCCGCGAGAGCGCTCTTGACGAGCGTCTTGGCTACGGTGCGACGGGGACCGAGGATCGCGTGTCGGCGCTCGGCAGTGCGGACGCGCTTCAAGCCCGACGGGGTGCGAGCGCCAGTCCAGGTCCGGGGCGTCTTGGCCAAGGTGCGAAACCTCTCGTGAATGATCTGGGTCGATTGGCGCGGGGCGCAAGGCGCCCGGGCGCGAACGGGGATGGTACCAGAGCCACAGCGAAAGGGCCACGGGTCCGTTGCCCCACCGGGCGACCGCGGTCGCGCGATCGACCGTTCCGCCATTCCGCGCGGCGGGCGCGTGGTGCGGCGGGCAGGTGGCAGGGGTGGCCAAACCGGGCAGCGGCGGACCTCGGGCTCGACTGTCAGACTGCGCGACGATGATCGCGATTGTGGGCGGACTTGGTGCCGCGGTGTGCTGGGCTGTAGCCACGCTCTTCTCGTCGCGATCGAGTCGAATGATCGGGCCCGTGTCGGTGCTGGCCTGGGTCATGATCTTCGGGCTCATCGTGAGCATTCCGCCAGCTCTCGCGTCGGCTGGAGCGCTGGCCTCGATGTCGAGTGCCCAGATTCTCGGCCTGATCGTGAACGGGGCCTCGTACACCGCCGGTCTGTTGCTCGCCTATGAGGCCCTCGTCATCGGGCGGGTCTCGATCGTCACGCCGATCGTGTCGACCGAAGGGGGAGTCGCGGCCCTCGCCTCGGTCGTGCTCGGGGAGGCCCTTGGCGTGCCGACCGCCATCGTGCTCGTGGTCATCGCCGCCGGGGTGGTACTGGCATCGTTCGATCGCCGGGCAGATGAGATCGCCGAAGCCACAATCCCGATGAGCCGCGGCGATCCTGCTGATTCCGTGGACGTCGTGCCTGCACGAACCGCCCCCGAGCCCGGCGCTCGACCGCGCCATGCGCGCGAGGATCCGGCGGCGACGCGCCGGAGCATTCTCCTGGCGATTGCCGCCGCCGCAGCGTTCTCGATCGGATTGGTCACGAGCGCCCGCCTTGGCGACGTGCCGATCAGCTGGATCCTGTTGGTCTCTCGGCTCGTCGGCGTGCTGGTCATCGCCATCCCGCTCGCGGCTCGCGGGCGGCTCCGGATTTCGCGGCGAGCGCTGCCATTCGTGATCATTTCCGGGGTGCTCGAAGCGCTCGGCAGCGCCCTGTACGTGACGGGTGCGCACGCTAGTCCCGCCGCCGCTGCCGTGTTGAGTTCGCAGTTCGCGGCGATCGCCGCGCTTTCCGCGTTCGTGCTGTTCGGGGAGCGGCTTGGACGCGTGCAGTTCGTGGGGATCCTGCTCGTGTTCGTCGGCGTGACGGCACTCGCGATCATCCGGGTTTGATCGCTCGTCAGGCCGGGCGTCGATGGATCTCCGGGTCGTAGATCTCCATGAACAATTCGGGTTTCGAAAGCTGGGAAAACCCGAGCTTCGCGTACAGGCCGCGCGCCGTGGTCGAGGCCAGCATCCAGCGCCGCATGCCCTGGAGGTCAGGGTGAGCCATGACGCACTGCATCAGCCACAGGCCGAGGCCGCGTCCCTGATGCGACTCGGCCACAAAGACGTCGCCAACCCACGCGAACACGGCGCGATCGGTCACGACGCGTGCGAATCCGATCTGGCTGGCCGGCGCGGTCGCGACGCCAACCTCTGATGGCGCTAGTTCGTACAGCCCGAACGCGAGCGAACCTGCGACGGATTGCCGGACCACGCGCTCCGGGATGCCGGTTGCCCAATAGGTCTCGGCCAGGACCCTGGCCGTCAAGGCGTAATCCAGACGCCTCGCGTCAGTCGAAACGAGGTATGCCCCGCGACGCCATTCGATGTCCCCGGG
>JBDTOJ010000182.1:0-12522 GCA_039933295.1 Chloroflexota bacterium | reverse complement strand
TGTTCGTGCTTGCCCTGGTGGTCCGCCTTGCGCTGATCGCCGTCTACCCCGACCCTGCGTACCCGGATTCGTACTACTACGTCGATGTCGCCCGGGCCATCGCCGCGGGCCACGGCCTCAACGTTGATTTCATCTGGATCTTCGCCGAGGTCGGCAACCGGATCCCGGACGTTCCGATGCTCCCCATCCCATCGAACGCGCACTGGCTCCCGCTGGCGAGCCTGGTCCAGGTGCCGTTCATCTGGGTCCTCGGCCCGACCGCGCTGGCTTCGGCGTTGCCGCTGGCCATCATCGGATCACTGGCGGCACCGCTGACCTGGGCGATCGCCCGGGACGCGCGGGCCGAGCCGCTGGTCGCCGTCACCGCAGGAGTTCTCTCGGCCGTGCCGGCCGCCGCCACCGTCTTCATGGCCCAGCCCGAGAACTTCGCGATCATGCACACCCTCGTGGCTGCGACGATCTGGATGACCGCGCGGGGTCTGAAGGGAGACAACCGGGCCTACGCGTTCGCTGGACTGCTGGCCGGCCTCGCCTCGCTCGGCCGGAACGACGGCGTCTTCCTCGGCGCCGCAGTCGGACTCGTCTGGTTCTGGGATCGCTGGCGATGGATGCGCAGCCGGCGTGGCAGCGGCAGCTGGGTGCACGTCGAGGATCGTCGCCCGATCGCGTTCTGGGCCGCGGCCGCCTGCCTTGGTCTCTTCCTGTTGGTGATGGGGCCCTGGTGGGCTCGACAACTCTCGGTGTTCGGGTCCATCTCGCCGACCAGCTCGAACGGCGCAGCGCTCTGGATTCGAACCATTCACGAGTGGAATTCGATCACGGCCCAGCCCAGCCTCGGGAAGTTCCTGGATCAGGGCTGGGGCACCATCATCGCCAGCCGACTCGGCGGCCTCGGGTCCGCGATCGGCAACTTCGCCGTGGTCATCGGATCCGTGATCCTGATCCCGTTCATCCTCGTCGGCGCCATCGGGCGGCTGCGTTCGAGGGACTTCGGGCCGTGGTTCCTGTACACGGGCGTCGTCTTCATGACCGCCACCCTCCTGTACCCGCTCCACGTTCCGGGCGGCGCGTTCATCCACTCGGCCATCGGCCTCGCGCCCCATGCCGCAATCCTGGCCATGGAGGGCGTCCTGTTGATGGTTCGCTGGATCGCCTCGAGGCGTCACACGTGGGATGAGCGATCTGCAGGTGCCATCTTCACCTGGGGCGTGGTGGGCATGACCCTGGTCACCGCCGCTGTGTTCGCCCAGCCCGTGATCACCCGCTGGGACGCAAGCCGCCAACCGCGCATCCAGCTGGCCGCCGAGCTCGATCGCCTGGGCATCCCGATCACCGACCGGCTCATGACGATCGATGCCGCCGGGTTCAAGTACTGGACCGGCCGGCCCGGCGTGGTGAGCCCGGACGATCCCATCGACACGATCGAGGCGGTGGCGCGCGCCTATGACATTCGTTGGTTGGTCATCGAACGGGACGATGCCGCGGAGGCCCTCGGGCCGGTGCTGAAGGGCGAGATCCATCCGACCTGGATTGGCACGCCGCTGTTCACGGTCAATGACGGTCACCCGATCCCGCGCCTTCAGCTCTATGCCGTCTGCACGGGGCCGGGCGATACGCGCTGCGGAACCGGCGGATGACCCAGGCCGACCTCGGCGATGACCGCCCGCTGGGCCAGGCGATGACCCGGCGCGAGGCGTGGCTCTCGGTCCTCCTGGTCTCGGTCGTCGCCCTCGCGATCCGCGTCTGGGCTTCCAGCCTCATCACCTTCGCTCGACCCGAGGACACCGCCTACTACGTTGGCGTGGCCCGGAATCTGGTCAACGGGGCGGGCCTGGTCACGAACGCCATCTGGAGCTTCGGCACGCCACCGCTCGAGTTCCCGCGTCCGGCCTTCGAGGTCTGGCTGCCGCTGCCGTCGCTCCTCGCGGCGGTGCCGATGACCTTCCTCGGCACAACATTCGCGGCGGCCCAGTGGTCTTCGATCCTGGCCGGGACGCTGGTCGCGGGACTCACCTGGCGTCTCGCGGCGGACGTGGCGGTGGAGCGGGACATGGCGCTGGGTCGCGCCCGAACCCTCGGACTGGGAGCCGGACTGACGGCGGCAGTCCTCCTGCCGCTGGTCTTCCACTCGGCGCTGCCCGATTCGACGATCCCGTTCGCGGCGCTCGTCCTCATCGTGTGCCTGCTCGCGGGCCGCGTGGCGCGCGATCCGCAGGCCATGCGGCTGACGGATCGGCGCGTTCTCGGCCTCGGGGTGGCGCTCGGCCTGGCGGCACTGACCCGCAACGAGGCCGTCTGGCTGGCCCTCGGTTGGACGATCGTGGCCTCGGGGATCAGCGGCGGGGCCGGAGCCGGCGCGCGACGCGCGGTGTGGGTCCGCCTCGTGGCCGGCGCCGCCATCCCGGCGATCGCGATCTTCGTGCCCTGGGCCATCCGCGACTGGATCGTCTTCGGTAACCCGCTGCCCGGGCAGGCCCTGACCAACGCACTCTCACTCACGGGCGCGGACATCTTCGCGTGGGCCCATCCGCCGACCCTCGATCGCTATCTCGCGGCGGGACTCCCGACCCTCCTGGCGCTCCGTTGGGAGGGGTTCCTCCACAACCTGATCAGCGTGCTGTTTCTGACGGGCCTGCCGGTCACGGCCATCGGCATGGTGGCGCTGCCCTGGGCCGGGCGCGGCTCGGCGCTCCGGCTCCTGATGATCTTCTCGATCCTCACGTTCGTGACGACGACGCTGCTGTTCCCGGTGGCCACCACCTGGGGCACGTTCCTCCACGCGTCGGCAGCCGTACTGGTCCTCCTGATCGTGGCCGCGCTCGTGGCCCTGGACAACCTGATCGCCATGATCGGGAGGCGTCGCGGTTGGACCAGGCCCGTTGCGTGGTTCGGGCCGTTCCTCACGGTCGCGTCAGGCCTGCTGTTCACGGTGGTCCTGATCCCGTCCTTCGGGCGCGGCGGCGACGACGTCCGTGACCAGTACGCCGCGCTTCCGGCAGCCCTCGCTGCCGCGGGCATGCCGATCGGGCCTGACCTGGGACCGGTGATCGCCCGCTCCCCGATCTGGCTGGCCGAGGAAACCGGGGTGCGGACCCTTGCCCTGCCCGATGAGCCACCGGCTGACGTGCTCGATCTCGCCCGTGCCTTTCCGGGAACGACCGTCGTGATCAGCGGCACGAACAAGGGGGAGCGCTGGCCGTCGATCGCGCTGACGGACCCGGTCGGTGTCCAGTGCTTCGAGCCCGTCCCGCTGATCGACGCATCTGGCCGCGGCCTTTTCGATGACCTCCGCGTATTCCGGATCATCTGCCCCTGAGAGAGGTCGCCGAATGGGCTCGGCGACGGGGATCGGCGCCCGTATACTCGCGTCGCATGACAGGCAATGCACAGCCGAGCCCGACAACGCCCGCCGACCTACAGCAACGAATTCTCGAGGCACAGGAAGCGGAGCGATCCCGTCTGGCCCGCGAAATCCACGATGGTCCGGCACAGGCCCTGTCCAACGCGATCCTTCAGATCGAAATCGTCGAACGCCTGATGGCCCGCGACCCTGCATTGGCCGGCGCGGAACTGCGACTCCTGCGCGATGTCCTCCGGCGCGAGCTCGCGGACGTGCGGTCCTACATCAGCCAGCTGCGGCCCCCGATCCTCGCTGATCTCGGCCTGTCCGGGGCCGTCCGTGACACCGCCGAGCAGGTCGCGGGGATCCTCGGCGTTCCGATCGCGGTCGAGCTGGATCCTGCGATCGACGAGCTGCCCGCGTCCGCCGACCTGGTCGTCCTTCGGATCGTCCAGGAGTCCCTCCAGAACGTGCGGAAGCACGCCCACGCATCGCACGTGGACATCCGAGCCACGACGAGAGACGGCGACCTGGTCCTGGAAATCAAGGACGACGGCCACGGATTCGTGCAGGCGGAGGAGCCAGAATCGGGTCGGCGCGCTTTCGGAATCCAATTCATGCAAGAACGCGCACAATCGATCGGCGCGCGATTCGAAGTACGATCACGGCTTGATGACGGCACCTCGGTGCGTCTTGTCATCCCGGGCGGACGAGAGGAGACCACATGAGCGCGATGGACTACAGCGGGCCTGAACGGCGACGCCGCCCCGGTGAGGATTCGACCCGGATCCTGATCGTCGACGACCATGTCCTCTTCCGCGTGGGCATCGCCCAGATCCTCTCGAAGGAGTCCGACCTCGAGGTCGTCGGCGAAGCGGACGACGCGCGCAGCGCGATGGAAGCGGCCCTCGAGACCTCGCCGAACATCATCCTCATGGACCTCTCGCTGCCGTCGCCCGGTGGCATCGAGACGACCCAGCGAATCAAGCGCGAACTGCCCTCCGTGTCGATCATCGTCCTGGCCGTCAGCGAAGACGAGGACGCCCTGTTCGATGCGATCAAGGCCGGCGCTGCCGCATTCATCCTCAAGGACGTCAGCCCGGATGACCTCGTCAACATCATCCGGCGGGTCGCGAACGGTGAGTACCTGATCAACGACACCGTGTTCTCGCAGCCGTCCGTTGCGTCACGGGTGCTCAAGGAGTTCCGCGAGCTGGCGATCTATGGCCAGGAGGCCCAGCCGATCTTCGCCCCGCTCTCACCACGCGAGGTCCAGATCCTGGACAACATCGCGCAGGGCATGACCAACAAGCAGGTCGCCTACACCCTCACGATCAGCGAGCAGACGGTCAAGAACCACATGAGTTCGATCCTCCGCAAGCTGTCCGTCAATGACCGGACCCAGGCCGTCGTGTATGCGATGCGCCAGGGCTGGATCAAGATGCCGGAGGATTGAACCGGTCTCGGTTCAATCTGATCGACCGCTCGTGAGCACGACCTCCGAAATCGCCGAAGCGCTGCTTGAGGACGCGGCCGCGCTCGAGCGGGAAATCGCCGAGATCGACATGCTGGTCGCGCAGGCCAGGACCGAGGCCGGCCACCATCAGACGCGTCGATCCGTCGCCTCGGACAAGCTCACGAAGCTCGCCGAGACAGCTTCGGTGCAGGACGTCATGGACCTGGCGACGCAGGTCGTGACCCTGACCAGGCGCTCGGCGCTGATGGACGCGCAGCTCGAGATCCTGGAGGCAAAGCGCCGCTCGATCACGCGTCTCCAGGAGACGATCCGCGTCTCAGCGGAGAAGGTCAATACCGCCTCGGAGCAGGTCGGTGCCGCCTCATCGAACGGGTCCGACTCGACCAACGGTACGGGCGGGGCACCCATCGAGGCCCAGGACCCGGCGCCGTCGCCACAGGCGCTGTCCAAGCTGGTCCTGTCCGCGCAGGAGGATCTTCGACGGGAGATCGCCCGGAACATGCACGACGGCCCGGCCCAGAGCCTGACCAATATTGTGCTCCAGGCCGAGATCGTGGAGCGGCTGGTGAGCCGCGACCCGAGCGCCGCCGCCGGTGAACTCCGTCAGTTGGTGGCGATGGTCCAGCAGACGCTCGAGGCCACCAAAACGTTCATCTTCGATGTCCGACCCATGGTCCTCGACGACCTCGGCCTGGTCCCGACGCTCCGTCGCAGCGCGCGCGACCGGGGCCAGCGGGCGGGCGTGACGGTGGAGTTCGAATCGATCGGCGTCGATCAGCGATTGGACGTGGACACGGAGAGCGCCCTGTTCCGGATCGCGGACGAGGCGCTAGGTGGGTTCCTGGCCCGCAAGCCCGAGCGGATGTCCGTTGGCATCGACTGGGGCGACTCGCTCGTCATCACCATTCGCGCGGAACGGACACCTGAGGCCGTTCCGGCCCTGGACCTGCCGCCCGATGGCGAGAACATGCCACCGGCGCTGGTCAGGATGATGGGCGAGCGGCGGGCCAAGCATGCCGTGGAGGTCGGAGCGGCCGAGGACGCGGCTACGGTCAACCTGCCCGCCACTCTGGCTCGTGACCTGGAGCAGCGGGCGGCTACGCTCGGAATCAACCTGGATATCGGCCACCACGGTGGCTTCGTGCGCCTGATGGTGCCTGTGAGCACCAGAATCGAGGCCGCTGCGCCGGTCTGACGAATATTCCGTGTTGCAACTGAGGACTTATTCGCTACGTTGCGGATCCTCGGAGATCATTATCTCCGAACCTGTGAAAGGTAGCGAACCTGGCATGGCACTCATCCACGCATTCATCGCATCGCTCCGCAGTGACGAAGAAGGTCAGGGCCTCGCCGAATACGCGTTGATCCTCGCCCTCATCGCCATCGTGGCCATCGTCGCGCTGCTCTTCCTGGGCGGCCAGATCAGCGCGATCCTCAGCACGGTCGGGTCGTCCATCTAGGACCCGCCTTCGTCAGGGATCACGACCGCCGGTCAACCGACCGGCGGTCGTTTCATGTCCAGCGCCCCACATCACGAGTGGTCTTGGCGCGGGCCCGCGTCAGTGAGTCGAAAGTCCTATATGCCTGGTGCGGCGTCCTCCCGTACCGTGGCGTATATCGGGGCCATCAGGTTCCAGGACTCGCTGGGAGGCGAATACAGGCATGGCACTCATCCACTCATTCATCGCATCGCTCCGCAGTGACGAAGAAGGTCAGGGCCTCGCCGAGTACGCGTTGATCCTCGCCCTCATCGCCATCGTGGCCATCGTCGCGCTGCTCTTCCTGGGCGGCCAGATCAGCGCGATCCTCAGCACGGTCGGCAAGTCCATCTAACGTCGGCCACGTTTCAGGATCAACGAGCCGCCGGCCGAGAGGCCGGCGGTTCTTCAATTTCGATATGGTCCTAGGACGATTGGTGCGGTTGACATGACGATGACTCACACCCTATGTTGAGGACCGCCTCCGCTTCGGCGGGGAGCTCGGACAGGAAAGGGGGTGTTCACACACATGTCATTCTTCTCTGCACTTATCGCTTCTTTCCGTCGGGATGAGGAAGGTCAGGGTCTCGCCGAGTACGCGCTGATCCTCGCCCTCATCGCCATCGTCGCGATTGTTGCGCTGCTCTTCCTGGGCGGCCAGATCAGCGCGATCCTCAGCACGGTCGGCAAGTCCATTTAGGCGGTCCCGACTGTCACCTGCACGGACCGCCGCGTTCCCCTCGGGGGACCGGCGGTTCGATCTTTTCAGGGGTCCGCACAGGACCTCGCCGGGAGGTGAACGCACCATGCTCTCGCACTTCGTCCACCGAGCCTTCGTCAAGGTTCGAGGAGAGGAAGCAGGTCAGGGTCTCGCGGAATACGCACTCATCCTCGCACTCATCGCCATCGTCGCCATCGTCGCCCTGCTCTTCCTCGGCAGCCAGATCAGCAGCAAGCTGAGCGTCGTCGGCAACGCGATCTGAAGCTTGTTCAAGCGCCAATATGAAGGCCCGTCCGGCTCCCGGATGGGCCTTCTTCGTTGTCCGGCACCGCCCGTGTCAACCTTGCGATGAACCTTGCGCCACGCAGCGGATCCTGCCGGAACCTACCAGAGGTACTAGCCCATTGGTATAGTCGCGCGGGGCGGTCACGGTGCTAGAGTGGTGCCACCTGTCACACCGCAATTGATCGGGGGGGTTCCTTCCTTGAAGCGCTCAAATCGCCTGGTTCTTCTCATCGGCGTGTTCCTTGCCGTACTGGCATTCGTGTTCGTGATCATCCTGCTCAGCGGGCAGAACCCACCGCAGGATCCGAACGCGACTCCGCCACCGACCAAGGTCGCGACTGTCATCGCCAGCCGGGATATCGCCCTCGGCGTGACGATCACGAAGGACATGCTCAAGTCCCAGGATCTCGAGCCTGACGTCCGGCTTCCGGGCGCCTTTAAGGATGCGAGCCAGGTCGTCGGCAGCGTCACGCGTCAGGCGATCAAGACCGGCCAGCAAATCACTACGGTGTCCTTCACGGAGCAGAACGCCAACTTCCAGTGCCCGGCCGGCTTCACGTGCATCGCGCTCCAGGTTGACCAGCTGTCGGGTGTCGGAACACTGATCAAGACGGGCGATTACGTCGACATGGTCGCCGGCATCAGCCCGCTCTTTCCGATCCTCGACTCGAAGACGGTCGTGAAAATCCCGGACGAGAACTACGACCACACCAGCGTCAAGGTCCTCCTCCAGGGAATGCAGGTTGTCACGACTCTGCTGCCACCGCCGCCAACCGCGGAAACGGGTGTGGCCACCGCCGCTCCTGGCGCGAGTGCGGCTCCCGCCGCAGGCGGTGGCGGTACGGCGCTCAACGGCCAGCAGGAGATTGTGATCCTCGCGGTCACGCCCCAGCAGGCAGAGGTCATCAAGTTCGCGCAGCTGGACGGCAGCATCACCTTGACGCTCCGCTCGCCATTGGACTTCGTCGATGACCAGGGCAACCCGGTGGTCCCGCAGACCGTCACCACGACCGGCATCGTCCTCAGGACGATGATCACGGACTACGGCGTGCTGCCGCCCAAGGTCATCATCGACCTGCAGCCTGTCGCGGCCCCGTAACCAGTCAATTCAGGGAATTCCACCGACACCATGAACGACCAGATCAAGGTCCTGATCGTCGACGACATCCTCGAGACGCGTGACCACCTTTCGAAGCTGCTGAGCTTCGAGTCGGACATCGACGTCGTGGGTGTCGCCGCGTCCGGGGCTGAGGCGATCGAGCGCGCGGTGGCGCTCGCGCCGGATGTTGTCCTCATGGACATCAACATGCCGGACATGGACGGGATCGCGGCGACCGAGTTGCTCGCGATCAAGTGCCCGACGGCCGCTGTCGTGATGATGTCGGTCCAGGGTGAGGCGGATTACCTCCGCCGATCCATGCTCGCCGGCGCCCGCGAATTCCTGGTCAAGCCGTTCAGTTCGGACGAGCTCAACGCGTCGATCCGGCAGGTATGGACGCGCGAGCGGGACAAGATGGCCCGCATGGGCATCACGGCCGCAGCCAACGCGGCGGCGGCACAGAAGGCTCCGGCCGGACCATCGGGCGACGGCGGGGTCGTCGTCGCGGTCTTCAGTCCGAAGGGCGGCGTGGGGCGGACCACGGTCGCCGTGAACCTCGCCGTCGCTGCGGCATCGATCGGCACGAAGCGGGTCGCCCTCATGGACGGCTCGTTCCAGTTCGGCGATGTCGGGGTGCTCCTGAACCTCAATCCGAAGAGCAAGTCCATCGCGGATCTCGTGCCCGAACTCGATGCGGGCGAGATCGAATCGATCGACACGTTCATCATCGACCACTCGTCGGGCGTCCGCGTCCTGCTGGCCCCGCCGTCGCCCGAGGCCGCCGAGCATGTCTCGGCAAGCCACGCCAAGCGCGTCCTTGAGCGACTTCGCGCCGACAACGACGTCACGATCGTCGACTGCCCGGCCACCTTCAACGACACGACCCTCGCGATCCTCGACGAGGCGGACGTCATCCTGACGATCCTGAGCCTCGAGATCACCAGCATCAAGAACATGCGCCTGTTCATGGAGGTGACGGATCAGCTGGGATACGGTTCGGAAAAGATCCGGATCGTGCTCAATCGAGCCGACGCCGCCCTGGGCATCAAGGTCTCCGATGTGGAGAACTCGATCGGGCGCAAGGTCCAGCACACGATCGTCAGCGATGGCCGGAGCGTCGTGTATGCGCTCAATCGCGGCGTGCCGTTCTTCCTGAGTAACCGTGAGGCACAGGTCTCACAGGACATCCTCCGACTGGCGAACGACATCGTCGGCACGGAAGCCAAGGTCGCGCCCGCGACCACCACCTCACCATCCGCGGCGGCAGCGAAGAAGTCGCTGTTCGCGTGGCGGTGATTGACATGAAGAGACGGCCCTCGGGGGCGAGGAAGGGGTTGCGGCAATGTCCCTGCTGAAGCGCATTGAGAGCCAGCGTCCGGGTCAGGAGCCCGCCGCGGGTTCCAACATGCCTGTGCCGGCCGGCCCCGCCGGTGGCGGCTCCGGCATGCCGACGCCAGCCGCTCCTCGCCTGTCATCGCAGGCGCCCGTCCGCGAGTCCTTCCGTGACGTCAAGTTTCGCATCCAGAGCCGGGTCATCCAGGACCTGGATCCCAAACTCGACTTGTCCAACCAGGTCGAGGTTCGTCGCCAGATCGAGGAAATCTTCGGCAAGGTCATCGACGAGGAGGGCCTGGCCCTCACCCGCGCCGAACGCGTCCGGATGCTCGAGCAGATCACGGACGAGATCATCGGCCTCGGTCCGTTGGAGCCGCTGCTCCGGGACGAGTCGATCACGGAAATCATGGTCAACGGGCCGCGTCAGGTCTACATCGAGCGATCGGGCAAGCTCGAGCTTACGAACGTCGTCTTCCAGAACGACGACCACGTCATGCGGATCATCGATCGGATCATTGCCCCGATCGGACGTCGTGTCGACGAGTCGTCGCCCATGGTCGATGCTCGACTGACCGACGGTTCCCGCGTCAACGCGATCATCCCGCCACTCTCCCTGGTCGGGCCGGTGGTCACGATTCGAAAGTTCGCGGCAACGCCGTTCACGGTCGATGACCTGATCCGGTTCGGAACCGCGACGCCCGAGATGTTCGAGTTCCTCCGCGCTTGCGTCGAGGCTCGCCTCAACGGCTTCGTGTCCGGCGGAACCGGCTCCGGCAAGACGACCACCCTGAACGTGCTCTCGTCCTTCATCCCGAATGACGAGCGCATCGTGACGATCGAGGACGCCGCCGAGCTCCAGCTCCGCCAGGAGCACGTGGTGACGCTCGAGTCCCGACCGCCCAACATCGAGGGCAAGGGCGCAATTCCGATCCGGGAGCTCGTCCGCAACGCACTACGAATGCGACCCGATCGAATCGTTGTCGGGGAGTGTCGTTCAGGAGAAGCGCTTGACATGCTCCAGGCCATGAACACCGGCCATGACGGCTCGCTGTCCACGGGCCACGCCAACTCGCCGCGCGACATGCTGTCTCGTCTCGAGACGATGGTCCTGATGGCCGGCGTGGACTTGCCGGTCCGAGCCATCCGTGAGCAGATCGCATCCGCCGTGGACATCATCGTCCAGCAGGCGCGCATGAAGGACGGCACGCGTCGCATCACCCACATCACCGAAGTGCAGGGCATGGAGGGTGACGTCATCGTGATGCAGGACGTGTTCGTCTTCGAGCAGACGGGCGTGATCGACGGCAAGATCCAGGGTCGGCTCAAGCCGACCGGCATCCGGCCCAAGTTCGTCGAGCGATTCGAGACCGAGGGCATTCACCTGCCCCAGGGCGTCTTCGGGTTCGCGGGCTGATCCGGAGGAACGATTGACGTGACCAACATGACCCTCATCGTTGCCGCCGTTGCCGCCGTCGCGATCCTCCTGATCGCGTTCGGCATCGCCTCGAGCGGCAGCGGGAGCTCCGGCGTCAGCGATCGCCTCGAGCGGTACGCGTCCGGGCGCCAGGACAAGAAGAAGGCTGCCAAGCCGGAGGGCCTGTCCGAACTCATCGCCCAGAGCGCGGCCATGGCCTCGCTCAACAAGGCGGTTGAGCAGCGTGACTTCGGGGCGAACCTCGCCCGGGAGTTGGCGCGCGCCGACCTCAAGCTCAAGGTCTCCGAGTACCTCGGCATCTGGGCTGCCACAACCGTCGGGACTCCCGTGGTCTTCTTCCTGCTTGGCTTCGTCATCACCAGCCTCCAGAGCCCGATCGCCTTGATCGGCGGGTTGGTCCTCGGGTTCATGGCCCCACGGATCTGGCTGGGGCGCCGCAAGTCCGGCCGCCTGGGCGCCTTCAACAAGCAGCTCCCGGACACCATCACGCTCATCGCGAATGCGCTCCGGGCCGGTTCCTCGTTCCTCCAGGCCATCGAGCTGGTCGTCCGGGAATCTCGACCTCCGGTCGCGACCGAATTCGGACGCGTCATCCGCGAGGTCAACCTCGGACTCCCATTCGACACCGCCATGGAGAACATGGTTCGCCGAATGAAGTCGGATGACTTCGAGCTGATGGCCACGGCCATCAACATCCAGCACTCCGTCGGTGGCAACCTCGCCGAAATCCTCGACTCCATCGCGTTCACCATTCGCGAGCGGGTCCGGATCAAGGGCGAGATTCGCACGCTGACGGCTCAGCAGCGCCTGTCCGGCTACGTGGTGGGGCTCCTGCCCTTCGGCCTTGCCGGGTTCATCTATCTCGCCGCGCCGACCTTCTTCGATCCGATGTTCGACTCGAAGGTGGCGGTCGGCGGCCTGCCCGCCGGCATCATCATCCTGGGCTTCGGTGTCCTGATGATGATGATCGGCTTCTTCGCGATCCAGAAGATCGTGGACATCGAGGTCTAGCGCGATGCCCCTACCCCTTCCCCTGATCGTCGCCATCGTCGCCGCCCTGGCGATCATCCTGATCGCTTATGGGGTCTCGAGTGGCGGGCCGGTTGATCCTGTCCAGGCCCGGCTGACCCAGCTCGGAGCGAGCCAGGCTCGGACCCTCGAAGAGATGGAGCTCCAGCTTCCGTTCTTCGATCGGACCATCAAGCCTCTGGCGGCCCGGATCTCGGGGAAGGTCTCCCGAAGCACCTCAACGAGCCTTACGGAGCGGACCGAAAAGCGCCTCGCGCTGGCCGGCAATCCCGGCGACATGCGGACGGCCGACTGGCTGGGCATCAAAGCCATCGCCGCGATCG
>JBDTOJ010000181.1:0-3428 GCA_039933295.1 Chloroflexota bacterium | reverse complement strand
AGCGCAATTGGCGCACGGCTACCTTTGGCGGGACGACGCGTTCGAAGAGGAGCCGATCGACCCATACGGGGCTCTGGCCTCGATGGGCGGCATCTTCACCACGCTCCGCGACCTCGCGACGTGGATCGGCTTCTTCACCGATGCCTATCCCCCACGCGACGATCCCGAGTCGGGCCCGCTTTCCCGGGCCAGTCGGCGCGAGATGCAGCAGGCTGCCGGCACCGGGTGGCCAAGCGTCACGATGCCCAACCCGGATAGCGAACTCGAGATCGCCGCTGGCGGCTACGGCTTCGGGCTGTTCGTGGAGGACGACATGCGCTGGGGCCGGATCGTCGCGCACAGCGGCGGCTATCCGGGTTTCGGATCCAATATGCGCTGGCAGCCCGCCTCCGGGCTCGGGGTCATCGTCCTGGCAAATCATCGGTACGGGCCGAGTTCGCTCCTCGCTCGGGAGCTGATGGCATCGCTGCTCGCGTCTGGCTCCGTGCCGGCTCGCCGGATCCGTCCGGCCAGCGCGCTCACGTCGGCCAGGGCCGCCATCGAACGTCTCATCGCAGCCTGGGACGACGACCTCGCGGCCGGTTTGTTCGCGATGAACGTGGACCTCGACGAGCGGCTCCAGCGGCGCCGAGATGCGTTGGCACGAATTCGGGAGGTCCACGGCGTCCTGCGCCCGGATCCGGACCTGCCGGAGCAATCCCAGACGCCGCTTCACGTCGCCTGGTGGTTGGCGGACGACCACGGCGGCCGTATACGGCTGGAGATCCGGCTGTCACCGGAAGCACCGCCCCTGGTTCAGACCTTCAGCGTGACGTCCGTTCCGGCTCCGGCCGAGGCACTGCGAACCTGCGCAGCCGCGATCGTCGCTGCGATCAACGGCGCCGAACCGACGTTGCCATCGGATCTCGAGCTTGGCCCTTCACTCGATCGCACAGCGCTCGATCGGATCGCCCGGATCGTCGCGGCGCGCCATGCGCCAGTCGATCTGGGTCCCGCGACCGCTGGCGATGGCACGACCACGGCAACCTGGCGGCTGCGCGGAGCGCACGGGGAACTCGACCTGGCGATGACCGTGGACGCTGGTCTTGCGCGGATCACTGCGCTGACGATCGCCCAGCGACCACCCACGATGCCGCCGTACGGGGACTGAGCAGCCCCCGCCGGGCGGGCCAACGTTCCCGCCTCCGGGCCAATGGCCCCGACTCGCGTGCCTTTTCGAGCATCTGCAAATAGTTCTTGACAAGTGACTAGTCACAAGTCATTGTTCGTTCATCATCTGATGAATGGTCGGATGGGACAGGAGCAATGGACTGATGGATGCGTGGTCGGAAGTGCAGTTGGAAATGACCCGGGGGCGTCGCGAGGCGCAACTTCGGGAAGCCTCGGTGGAGCGACTCGTGCGCTCGGACAAGGTGCTCGCGCCGGGTACGCCGGTTCGGCAGGCCACGGTCATCTCACCTCGCCTTCGCCCGTCAGCCCCGCAGCTGATCGGTCGCTGAGCGATGAAGGCGTCAGCTTCGGCACTCGCTGAGCCGGTGCCGTCCAGGACCATCGCTGACGTCGAGACGCTCAAGGCGCTTGCGGACCCTGTTCGCATCCGGATCCTCGAGGCGATGTGCAGTCATCCGATTCAGGACTGGACCGTCAAGCACATTGCCAAGGCGCTTGGAACCGGACCCACGAAGCTCTACCACCACATCCGGATCCTCGAGGAGCGGGAGCTGATTCATCCATCCGGGCAACAGCTTGTCCGTGGGATCGTGGAGACCAGTTATCGAACGGCACAGCTCGAACTTCGCCTGGATCGCGCGTTCCTTTCGAGCACGAGCGACGAGGTCCGATCGACCGCCCATGCAGCGCTCCTGAGCGTATTCGACCTCGCCCGGCAGGATCTCGAAGCCGCCGTTCAGGGCGGTCTGGTTGCCGCGGACGGCGTTGGGCCTCTGGCCGGCCCCTTCATCCTTACGCGCACCCTCATCAGGACGACACATGCGCGCTCGATTGAGCTCCGTGAGCGGATGCAGTCCCTGCTCCACGAATACGCGGACGACTCGTCCGGTGACATGACACTCGCCGTCCTCGTCAGCCTCCACCCCGTTGCCGTACCAGCGGGCGACGCCGAGCCCGATGGCGATCCCGAGCCCGGCGGTTCGGACGCCGGTTGATGGACGGCGAGCCCGCGGCACCCGGGGCCGCGCCTCTCGGCGCCCGCGCCCTGCTCCGGATGCGCGATTTCCGCGTTCTATGGTCAGCCCAACTGATCAGCGACTTCGGAGATGGACTGACTGCGACAGCGCTCCTCCTGCTGGTGAACCACCTCACCGGATCGGTTGCGGCCCTCGCAGTCATGGCCATCGCGTTGGCCGTTCCGCCCCTCACCATTGGTCTGGTGGCTGGTACCTACGCCGACCGATGGGATCGGCGTCGAATCATGATGGCCTCGGACCTCGTCCGGGCCGTGCTCGTCCTCGGTTTTGTGTTGGTCGACTCGATCGATCGGCTGTGGCTCCTGTACCTGTTGGCCTTCCTGCAGTCGAGCGTCGGGACGTTCTTCAGTCCTGCCAAGGGCGCGATGCTGCCCCGTCTCGTTCCCAGCGAAGGTCTCATGGCCGCGAATTCGGTCTCCCAGGCGACCCGCGTCATCAGCAACGTCGCCGGGACGGCCATCGCCGGCGGGATGATCGGATTGGCCGGCATCTACTGGCCCGCCTTTGTCCTGGATGCGCTGTCATTCGTCGCGTCATTCCTGCTCGTGAGCCGGTTGCCCGCAAGCCTCGGTGCGGTGATCCGGGGCGAGCACGGAACCAGCACTGGCGGCGTCCTCCCGGCATTGGCCGAGGGTCTTCGGATCGTCCGCAGTTCGCGGGTCCTGTGGGTTACGATCGTGGTGTTGTCGATGGCGATGCTCGGACTCGGCGCGATCAACGTCCTGTTCGTGCCGTTGATCGTGAACGTCCTTGGAGCGAGCGCGGCCTGGTTCGGGCCGCTCGAGGCGGCTCAGACCGTTTCGATGGTCCTCGCCACGGGGATCGTGGCGGGACTGGCCGTTCGTTTCCGGTCAACGCGGATTGTGACCGTCGCGTCGCTCGCCGCCGGCCTCGCGATCGCGAGCCTCGGCCGTGCGACCGAGGTCTGGCACGTGATGCTCGTCCTGTTCCTGATCGGCTGGGTCATCACGCCGCTCCAATCGGCGATTGTCACCCTCCTGCAGGTCAATTCGGTCGACGCCGTTCGGGGCCGCGTGATGTCGGTCATGAACGCCTCGATGGCGGCAACATCCGTCATCTCCATGGCATCCGCCGGCATCTTCGCGGAGCGTTTCGGGGTGCAGGGTGCGTTCCTCATC
This sequence comes from Chloroflexota bacterium, assembly GCA_039933295.1. Taxonomy (GTDB): domain Bacteria; phylum Chloroflexota; class Limnocylindria; order Limnocylindrales; family CSP1-4; genus UBA5189. The sequence continues at coordinate 82 of JBDTOJ010000181.1, read as the reverse complement.
GGGGGCAGCGTCTGCTTCGCCGCGGGGCTCGTTGGCCTCGTCCTCTATCCCCGCGCCACAATGCGTTCGACGCCCGAGCTTC
>JBDTOJ010000180.1:0-2290 GCA_039933295.1 Chloroflexota bacterium | reverse complement strand
CGATCATGAACGTGCCCGAGGTCGGCATCGTGACCATGGATCGGATCACCAAGCGTCCGGTCGTCGTCGAGACTCCGGAAGGCGACGTGATCGCCATTCGCAGCGTCATGAACATGGTCCTCGGCGTCGATCACCGGGCCAATGACGGGGCGCTCGGAGCGGCGTTGCTGCGCGACATCAAGAACTGGCTCGAGGCCGTTGGTCCGGACACTGCAATCTATTAGGGGATCGTCCCGCATCGTCATCACCGGCGGGGCCGGGTTCATCGGTCGTGCCGTGGTCGAGCGGCTTGGAGATCGCGGTGACGAGATCGTCGCGCTCGTCCGCGACCCGGCGAGGGCCGCGCATCTGGTCCGAAGTGGCGTCACGCTCGTTCAGTCGGACCTCGCGGAATCCGTGACCCTGCGCACCGCGATGAACGGCGCCACCGCTTTCATCCACGCTGCCGGAAGCTACAAGGTCGGGATCGCGCGCTCGGAGCGCCCAGCCATGTGGGCCGCGAACGTCGAGGTCACGGAGCGCGTGCTCGACGCTGCCATCGATGCCGGCGTGCCCCGGATCGTGTACGTCTCCACGATCAACATCTTCGGCAATACATACGGGAACGTCGTCGATGAGACGTACCGTCGTAACCTCGATGACGGCTTCCTGAGCTGGTACGACGAGACCAAGTTCCGTGCCCACGAGAAGGCCCAGGCTCGGATCGCAGCGGGCGCGCCGATCGTCATCGTCCAGCCAGGGATGGTCTACGGCCCGCACGATCACTCGGTGGCGGGCCGGCAGCTCGCGCTCGCCCATGCCGGACGCCTCCCGTACATCGGGTTGCCGGACACGGGAATGGCCTGGGTCCACGTTCATGATCTGGCCGACGGGATCGTGGCGGCCCTTGATCGAGGCAGAATCGGCGAGGCCTACGTGTTGGCGGGCGAGTGCCTGCGCTTTGACGACTCGATCCGCATCGCAGCCCGGGTCGGCGGGCAGCGTGCGCCGCGATTTGCCCTGCCGACTGGCCTTGCTCGCCTGATGGCACCGATCAATGATGCCATCGGTGGGTTCCCGGGCATGCCGGCCAGCGTGGCCGAGACGATCCGTTCGGGCGCCGGCGTCACGTACTGGGCGAGGCATGACAAGGCGAGCCGGGAACTCGGATTCGCACCACGAACCCTCGAGCAGGGTGCGGCCGACACTTGGGGCCGCGCGTCGTGACCGACCCGACGGGTCCGACGGATCCGACGGCCCCGACGGAGGGGCCGGACCGGACGGACTTGCCGAGCCCGCCGGAGCTCCGGAACCAACGCTCGCCGTACACTCAGCGCATGACCCGCGAGCTGCCGATGTTCGAACCCGCAGGATTGGGGCACGGCCACGCTCCATCCGAGCCGATCTCGATCGCGATGGGCGGCGGCGGTCTCATCGGGCTGCCCGCGGCCGACGGGTCGGAGGCGCTCCGCCGGCACCCGGACTGGATCAAGGCACGGATGCCGTCAGGCGAGCATTACCAGGACTTGAAGCGCCTGCTTCGTGGCCTGAACCTCAACACGGTCTGCGAGGAAGCACACTGCCCCAACATCGGGGAGTGCTGGGATCAGCGGACGGCCACGATCATGATCCTCGGCGACACCTGCACCCGCGCCTGCGGCTTCTGCAACATCAAGACCGGCAAGCCCACGTGGTTCGATGACGACGAGCCGCGCCGGGTCGCCGACGCCCTCGAGAGCCTCGGCCTGGAACACGTCGTGGTCACCTCGGTCGCTCGCGACGATCTGCCCGACGGCGGCGCCCACGTCTTCGCCGAGACGATCCGCCAGCTGAAGGCTCGCGTGCCCGGCATGGGCGTCGAGGTCCTCATTCCCGACTTCAACGGGGAGGAGGCGCCGCTTCGCACCGTGATGGACGCCGGTCCGGACATCCTCAATCACAACCTCGAGACGGTGAAGCGCCTCCAGAAGCCCGTGCGGAAGCGAGCGCGATGGGATCGGACGCTCGGCGTTCTCGAGCGGGCCAAGGTCTATGCCGCCGAGTACGGGCACGACGTCCATACGAAGAGCTCATTGATGGTCGGCCTCGGCGAGACCGCCGATGAGATGACTGAGGCGTTTGTCGCGCTGCGCGAGGTCGACTGCGACATCCTCACGATCGGCCAGTACCTGCGACCGTCGCTCAAGCACCTGCCTCTGGAGCGCTACTACCACCCTGACGAGTTCGTCGCGATGAAGGCTGAGGCGATGGCGCTGGGCTTCAAGCACGTCGAATCCGGGCCGCTCGTGCGGTCCAGCTACCACGCCCGCGA
>JBDTOJ010000179.1:0-10533 GCA_039933295.1 Chloroflexota bacterium | reverse complement strand
TGTCCGGCCAGTACAGCTGGTCCTACTTCCTTCGCCAGCCGGTCGTCTCGCCGGACGGCAGCCGGATCGTGGTGGTCACGGATGGTCCGGATCCGACCAAGGGCGATGTCGTCCTGAAGGCATTCGATCCCGCGACCGGCAAGTTGACGCCGCTCAACGCGCCTCAGATCTCGCCACTCGGTCACCAGGATCCAGCGTTCTCACCGGACGGCCGGTACCTCGCGTTCGTGAAGAATGCCCGTGACGGCGCTCGTGGTGCCCCGATTGTCATGCGTTACGACTTCACGACCGGAAAGGCTTCTGCCGTCACCGGGCCGGGGTACACATCGCCGGCCTGGTCCCCGGACGGTCGCTTTCTGGCCGCCACGCGGACCACGACATTCGGGACCGACGTGGTGATTCTCGACGCGCTGCGCGGTACCGAGCTCCTGCGCGTCACGAGTGATGAGCGCAGCTTCGATCCCGTCTGGTCGCCTGCCGGTGACGCCATCTCGTACCTGTCAATCGCCGGGGGTGTTACCGACCTGTGGCTGGCCAAGCTCGATATGACCGGCGTGCCGGCTCTCAAGGGGGATCCGCTGGCCCTCACGATCGCCGCCGGTCTGGACGCAGCCTCGCGACCGGGCTGGTGGATCCCGGCCGAGCTCCTCCCGACGCCCGCCCCGACACCGACCCCGTCGCCCACGGTCATCGCGCCAGCGTCCGACCTGCCGAGCGCCTCAACGGCGCCGTGACGGCCCCGTCGGCGTCAACGTACCTCGAGCGACTCTCAGCACGGAGCATCGACGTCGGATCGGTCCTGTGCCTCGGGATCGACCCGGACATCGGGTCCCTGCCGAGCGGGTTTGCCAGGAACCTCGAAGGCCTGGAGTCATTCGCACGGCTGCTGGTTGAGGTTGCGAGTCCGTACGCCGCTGCGATCAAGCCGAACCTCGCGTTTTTCGAGGCCCACGGAAGTGCGGGAATGGCTGCCCTCGAGCGAATCCGCGCCGGGATCCCGCCCGGGATCCCGGTGATCGCCGACGCCAAGCGCGGCGACATCGGCACGACGGCCGCTCGGCAGGCGGTGGCCCTGTTCGATGCGCTCGGTGCGGATGCGGTGACGGTGAACCCATACCTCGGATCCGAGGCCGTCGAGCCGCTCCTGGAGCGACTGGATCGCTTCGCCTACGTCCTGTGCCGGACCTCGAACCCGGGCGCAGCCGAGCTCCAGGACCTGGTCCTTGAGAATGACGGCGAGTCGCCATCGGAACCCCTGTACGCACGCGTTGCGCGTCGGGCACGCACCTGGGGACCAGGTGGCACCGTCGGTCTGGTCGTCGGGGCGACAGCCCCGGACGAGCTAGAACGGATCCGTGGTGTTGCCCCGTCGCTTGCGTTCCTGGTGCCTGGGATCGGGGCGCAGGGTGGCGACCTCGAGGCGGTGCTCCGGTTCGGGGCGACGGCCGTCGGGGCTGTCGGGCGACGGGCCGGCGGGGGACTCCTGGTCAACGTCTCGCGGGGCATCGCGAGTGCTGCTTCGAGGCCCGAATTCGGGCACGGCGGGGACCCAGCGGAACGTCTGCGAGCCGCCGCCACCGAGTGGTCCGCGCGGCTCCCTGTGCTAACCTGATCGTCGTCCCGAGGCACTGGGCCACGGCTTCACCACGGGTCTGACACCACCATGCCGTTCATCGGAAACCTCGGTCCCACCGAACTGATCATCATCCTGGTCATCGCCCTGCTCGTCCTGGGCCCGGGCAAGTTGCCGGAAGTCGGCACGGCGCTCGGCAAAGGCATCCGCGAGTTCCGCAAGGCCGCCTCCGATGTCAAGGAGGCCGCCAGTGTTGACCCGGTCGCGCCCGAAGCACCCAAGCCGAACGTCCTGAGCGCGCCAGCGCCCGCGCAGACCCCTGACGCGCCGGTGGCGGACGCCGCATCCGGCTCCGGGCCCGAGACGCCGGCTTCCTGATCGGGCGCGAGCTCGATCGCCCAGCACATGGACGACGATCACGAGGTGCCTTCGACGGCGCCCGCCGAAGGCCGTGCGGACGAGACCGAGCCTGAGGCCCCGGTTCCAGCCGTGGTTCCGGCAGCCCCAGGATCGGTGGATCCGGTCCTGGCGATGTCGCTGGTCGATCATCTGGCCGAGCTGCGCAACCGGATTGCCTGGTCGCTCCTCGGCATCGCGCTCGGGGCCGTGGTCGGCTTCGCGTTCGGCGAGCAGATTGTTACTTTCCTCAGTTCTCCGCTGCCGGACGACCTGCAGCTCTATACGACCGGGATCGGTGACGCCTTCGCCATCCGCATCCGGATCGCCCTTGTGACCGGCGTGATCCTCGGCATGCCGGTGATCCTCTGGCAGCTCTGGCGCTTCGTGGCCCCCGGGCTGACCCGATCGGAACGCCGGGCGATCCTGCCCTGGATTCCTGCCGCGCTGACGTTCTTCGCGATCGGCGTCGTCATCGCCTACGTCATCCTGCCGTTCGCAACGGCCTTCCTGCTGTCCTTCCAAACGCCCGAGCTGAAGCCACTCCTGACGGCCCGCGAGTATTTCGACTTCGTGTCGACGATGTTCCTGACCTTCGCGCTCCTGATGGAGTTCCCGATCCTGCTGGTCGGCCTCTCCCGGGTCGGGATCGTCACCTCGGATCGACTGCGACGATCCCGCCGGATCATCATCCTGGCCATCGCGATCTTCGCGGCAGTCGCGACGCCGGGTGGCGACCTCGTCAGCCCGACTGTCCTGGGCCTGACGCTCTACGTCCTGTTCGAGGGCACGGTCATCGTGATCCGTCGGAGCGGTCGCTGAGCGGCTTCGGACGCGGCGTAGACTGACCGGCATGGACCCCGCTGAGCGCACATCCGTCGATTCCGACGGACCGTATGGCAGTCCGGGCACCGAACCGGACGATTCGCACGTCGTGATCCTGAGCGGGTTGTCCGGCGGCGGCAAGACCGCGGCCGCCAAGTTCTTCGAGGATCTCAACTACATCGTCGTGGACAATCTGCCGGGCGAATTGCTGCCGAACCTCGCCGAACTCGTGACGACGGACCGAGTGCGCTATGGCCGGGTGGCCATCGTCCTGGATGTTCGTGCCGGCGACGCCGAGTCGGCGTATCGAGCGATGCGCGGCGCCCTGGAGGGTCGAGGGATTCGCCCGCAGGTCTTCTTCCTCGAAGCACGCGATGAGGTGCTGATCCGGCGTTTCTCGGAAACTCGACATCGCCACCCACTCGGCGAGAGCCGCGGCGTCGCGGCCGCGATCGCCGATGAGCGCGTCATGCTCGATGGCGTTCGATCCGAGGCCGATGTCGTCATCGATACCTCGGATCTGCCGCTCCGTGACCTTCGCGAGCGCCTGTTCGCCAGGCTCGGGGACCTCGAGCCCGATCGGATGGCGATCCAGCTGCTGAGCTTCGGGTTCAAGTTCGGCGTGCCACTAGAAGCCGACCTCGTGTTCGACGCCCGCTTCCTCCAGAACCCGTACTACGTTCCAGAGCTGCGCGAGCATTCCGGGTTGACCGAGCCGGTTCGGGACTACGTCCTGGGACAGCCGGCGACGGAGGAGTTCCTGACCCTCCTGAAGCCCCTCCTCGCGTTCACGATCCCGGCCTTCCAGGCCGAGGGCAAGAGTCGCCTCACCATCGCGGTCGGGTGTACCGGCGGGCAGCATCGATCGATCGTCCTGACCGAGGAGCTCGCGAGCTGGCTCCGTGCCGAAGGGTATGGCCCAGTGGGCGTCTTCCATCGCGAGCTGGAGCGCCCGTGAACCTCCGCCGGTGGCTGCAACCCGGGATCGGGATCAAGCGCTGGCTCGGTGTCGTCTTCCTGGGACTGTTCATGCTGGCCCTGGCCGTTGCCCATGTCGTGCGACAGGCCACGGCAACGGCGCATCCCGGGGGACTCGCGGGTGGCATCCTCGATGCCGTCACGCTTCAGTTCCTGCCGTATCCGCTGCGCGGGCTGATCGTCGGCGTGCTGGGCGTCACGTTGGTCGTCGCTGGTGGCGTGCGGGTGATCCGCGCCGTCACGGAGCCCCTCCGAGCTACCGACGAGGATGAGTCCCTTGGCGAGCTCCTGTACCGGAAGCGGCTCCTTGCCCGCGGCCCGAAGATCGTGGCGATCGGTGGGGGAACGGGGTTGTCGGCCCTGCTCCGCGGCCTGAAGGAGCACACCGGAAACATCACCGCGATCGTGACCGTGGCCGATGATGGAGGTTCGTCCGGCGCACTCCGCGACGAACTCGGCATTCCGGCCGTGGGTGACATCCGGAGTTGCATCGCGGCCCTCGCCGACGCCGAACCGCTGATGAACGACTTCCTCGGTTACCGGTTTCCCGGTGGGCAATCCTCGGACGGGGAACCCGTCGAGACCGAGCCGGGTGGTCTCGGCGGTCATGCCATCGGCAATCTCCTGATCGCAGCCCTGACGGCCGTCGAGGGTGGCGACTTCGAGGCCGCCGTCCGACGGATGAACCGGGTCCTTGCGGTCCGCGGCCAGGTACTCCCGGTGTCGCCGACACCGATCACCCTGCATGCCCGCACGCGCAACGGCGTAGTCGTCTCGGGCCAGTCGCATGTCATGCGAACGCCCGGCATCGAACGGGTCTGGATCACCCCACCGGACGTCACGCCGTCGGAAGATGCGCTCGCGGCGATCGCCGAGGCCGATATCGTTGTCATGGGTCCGGGAAGCCTGTTCACGAGCCTGCTCCCGGTCCTGCTGGTCCCGGAGATCCGGTCGGCGCTCCTGGCCACGAGCGCCCTGCGGATGTACATCTGCAACGTGGCGACCCAGGCCGGTGAGACGGCCGGTTACGACCTCGGGGATCATCTCGAGGCACTGATCGGCCACACCAGTCCCGGACTCGTCGACGTCGTGCTTGCAAATGACCGTTTCGACGCACGCGTCCCGCACGACTGGATCGCGGAGTCCGTGCGCCTCCGCTGGCCGCCGGCCGTGGATCCCGTGCCGGCCCTCGTGACCGAGAACGTCGTTGATGCGGTCAATGCCCATCGCCACGATCCGGCACGTCTGGCCGCGGCCGTGCTCCGTGTGGCGGAGCAGGAGTTGTCCGCGCGGCGGCGGACCACCGTGGCCAGGTCGGCCTGACGGCGCTGCGAGACCGAGTGGCCCCGCCGCGCGCATGACCACGATCGATCGTGACCTCGTGGCTGCGCTGCGAGCAGAGCTCGCCGCGATCGAGCCGTCCCGGACCTGCGACATCGCCGCGGAACGACGAGGGCTCGGGCTGGGTCCCGCTGCCGCGGACGCGGGTCCTGCGCCGCGTCGTGACCCGGTTCTCGCGCGGCTCGCGCTCCGTCTCGATCGTCGCGCTGTCCCAACGGACGACGGCCCGTTCGACTGGGCCGCATCGCCGGAACATTGTCGGATGGCCTATCTGCGCGGCCGATTCCTGGCCCACGGTTCGCTGAGCCTCGTCGGGGCGCGTACCCATCTCGAGTTTGTCCTGGGACCAGAGGAGGCACCCGTCCTCGCCAGCTGGGTCGGGGACGCCGAGATGCCGGCCTCATGGCGCGTGCGCCGCGGCCGCGGCGTCGTGACCTGGAAGAGCGGCGAGATCGTGGGCCTCTTCCTGCGACGGATCGGTGCCGGCGCCGCGCTCCTGGAACTCGAGGCGCGCCAGGTCTCACGGGCGATGCGCGGCGAGCTCAACCGGATTCTCAACGCCGAGTCTTCGAACCTGCAGCGATCGGTCGCGGCTGCGGGCCGGCAGCTGGCGGCAATCGATCAACTTGAAGCCGACGGACGACTCGGGGAACAGCCGTACGTCGTCCGTTCGGTGGCCGAGGCCAGGAGGGAGACGCCCGAGGCCACGCTTGCCGACCTTGCCGAACGCCTGGGTCTGCATCGATCCGGCGTGCAGCGGGCGCTCGAGCGTGTCGAGCGGCTGGCGATGCATGACGAGGCTTCATCCGCACCTCTGGCATGATTCAGTCATGCGCAATGTGATCATCGCCGCCAACTGGAAGATGAATTCGACGCCGGCCGATGCCGGGCAGCTCGCGGTCGCGATCGAAGCCCGGACCCGGGTGGACGGCGTGGTCCGGATCCTGTGCCCACCGTTCGTCTGCATCGACGCGGTCGTTGGTGCCCTGGCGTCGTCAGCGGGTGCGGCGCCCGATCATTCAATGGTCTTGATCGGAGCCCAGAACGTCCATCACGACCTGGCCGGCGCCCATACCGGCGAGATCTCGGCCCCGATGCTCAAGGGACTCGTGAGCTGGGTCATCGTCGGTCACTCGGAACGACGGCGGGATGCTGGCGAAACGGACGCCCAGATTGCCGCCAAGCTCGCGAACGCATGGGCCGCGGGCATCCGTCCGATCCTGTGCGTGGGCGAGACCCTCGAGGAGCGGGAGTCCGGCCACGCGGATGCGGTGGTCATCAAGCAGATCCGCGGTGCGCTCGCCGGTGCCCAGATCCCGTCATGGGAGGGCAACGGAGCCGAGCTTCCGTGGCTGACGATCGCCTACGAACCGGTCTGGGCCATCGGCACCGGCCGGAATGCCCTCGGATCGGACGCCGCGGCAATGGCGACGACGATCCGGCGCGTCCTGGCCGACCTGTCCATCGACGGCGAGTCGATTCCGGTCCTGTATGGGGGTTCGGTGACCTCGGCAAACATCGACGCGTTCCTGATCGAGCCATCCATCGATGGCGCGCTTGTCGGTGGCGCCTCCCTCAAGGTGGATGAGATGGCCGGGATCGTGGCTCGAGCCGGTACGACCGCTGCCGCCCGTGCAGCCACCCGCCTCGAGTGACGTCGCTCGGTCGATCTCCTCGCCCCATTGTCCTCATCGTTCTCGACGGGTTCGGCATCGGGCGCAACGCCGAGTCCGACGCGATCAGGGCCGCGAAGATGCCCGTCTGGGACGCCCTCCTTGATCGCTGGCCACACAGCGTGCTTGGAGCTTCGGAGGCGGCCGTCGGCCTGCCGCCGGGCCAGATGGGCAACTCGGAGGTCGGTCACCTCAACATCGGGGCCGGTCGACCGGTCCTCCAGGATCTGCCGCGCATCGATGCGGCCATTGCCGACGGTTCGTTCTTCGAGCGGCCCGCGTTGCTCGCGGCCTGTGACCACGCGGTGGTGACGACGGGTCGATTGTCGATCGTCGGCCTCGTCGGTCCGGGCGGGGTCCACGCGCATGACCGCCATCTCGTTGCCCTCGCTGAGCTGGCCGCCGCGCGCGGCGTCCCGTCGGTTCGGATCCACGCGCTCCTGGACGGCCGGGATACGCCGCCGAGTTCGGCGCTGGGATTTGTCATCGATCTCGAAGACCGCCTCGCGGCCGCGCATCCGGACGCGCGAATTGCCTCGGTCGGGGGGCGCTACTTCGCCATGGATCGCGATGGGCGCTGGGATCGCGTCGAGATCGGGTACGACGCGATCGTTCACGGGGCCGGGCTCCGCGCCGCGACGGCGTGGGACGCCGTCACCAACGCCTACGCGCGTGGCGAAACGGACGAATTCGTCATGCCGACCGTCATCGGGAATGTGGATGGGGGACTGCGCGATGGGGAGGCGATCATTCACCTGAACTTCCGGGCCGATCGGGCGCGCCAGCTGACGCACGCGCTTGTGGATGGCGAGTTCGATGCCTTTGATCGCGCCGCGCCGGACGGCGCGCCGGCACCGCGCGACCTCGCCGTGACGACGATGACCTCGTACGAAGAGGGGTTGCCGGTCTCGGTCGCGTTCCCGCCCGAGGAGGCGCGTTCCCTGGCCGATGCCTGGTCCGAGGCCGGCCTGCGCCAGCTGCACGTCGCCGAGACCGAGAAGTACGCGCACGTGACGTATTTCTTCAACGGCGGAACCGAGGCGCCGCATGCGGGCGAGGATCGGATCCTGGTCCCCAGCCCGCGCGTCGCCACCTACGACCTCGATCCGGGGATGAGCGCCATGGGCGTCGCGGACGTCATTGTCGATGCGATCGCGCGCGGCGAGCACGACGTGATCGTCGCCAACTTCGCGAACCCCGACATGGTCGGCCATACAGGCAACTGGGGGGCCACGGTCGAAGCCCTCGAAGTCATCGACGCCTGCCTGGGCCGGCTCGTTGCCGCGATCGACGCCGTTGAGCACGCAGATCCGGACGGGCCCGGCGCGATCCTTGCCCTCACCGCCGACCATGGCAACGCAGATGAACTCCGCGACGCTTCGGGGCGGGCGGTCACGGCCCATTCGCTGAATCCTGTGCCATTCCTGATCGCCGGCCGGGCGGTCGAGGGCCGCCGGCTCGAGGATGGCGTCCTTGCCGACGTGGCCCCAACGCTGCTCGAGCTGGGCGGGCTGCCGATCTGGCCCGAGATTTCGGGCCACTCACTCCTCGCCCCGCGAGCCTGACCTCGGCACGCCGCCTGCGGGTGTGGCCCGGGCGCTCCCTCAGGACAGGCGGCCACCCTGTGCTACCATCCGTCGCTGTCACTTTTGGAGGTCCAAACCCGTGAATCCCGTTCTGGCTGCGGGCCAGTTGATCGTTTCCGTCGCGCTGATCCTGTCGGTGATCCTTCAGGCGCGCGGGGCCGGGCTTTCGGGTGCCTTCGGTGGCGATTCGGCCGTCTATCGCAGCCGCCGTGGGATTGAGCGGCGCCTCTGGCAGTTCACCATCGCCCTGCTGGTGCTGTTCGTGCTCTTCTCGATGACGTCCTACCTGCTCGACAAATCGGTCGCCTAGTCAGCCCCTTCGGGCGACTCGCGGGCTGAACGCGATGCACATTCGAGATCGAGCGGTCATCGGGATCCTGTCCCTGGCTCTGGTCGGCTTGACCGGTGTGGTCATCGCGCCGTCCTTCTCAGCCCGGGCCCCAAGTGAAACGCCGAGCGCCACGCTCCCGCCGGCTCACCCGTATGTCGAGGGGATCATCGGCGGTGCGCTGTCGGTCAGTCCGTTCAGCGCCCAATCGGTCGCCGAACGGCAGATCGTTTCGCTCCTGTTCCGGGGACTCGTCCGGCTGGGACCGGACGACACGCTCGTGGGCGATCTGGCAGATCACTGGAGCGTTGATGCCACGGGTGCATCGTGGACATTCCATCTGCGTCCCGGCCAGACCTGGCAGGACGGCGAGCCGATCACGTCTGAGGATGTGGTGTTCACCGTCGGCGCCCTCAGTAATCCGTCCTATACGGGCCCTGGGGCATCGTCCTGGCAGGAGGTGACCGCGACCGCCGGCGATGCCCAGACGGTGACCCTGACCCTTGCGACCCCGCTCGGCGGCTTCCTGCAGGCAGCGACCCAGGAGATCGCGCCGGCGCACCTGCTCGCGGATGTCGCTCCAGCCGATCTGCCGACCGATCCCTTCGGCCAGAGGCCGGTGGGCTCCGGGGCCTTCCGGCTCGCCGCGCTCGATGATGCCCATGCCCTCCTGGTGCCCTATGTCAACGACGGCCAGTCCGGCGAACCCGGCGGACCGAATGCCGGCTCACCGCCGCCGACCGATTCGCTCGCGACGCCGACGGCGACTGCGCCGGGCAGTGTTGCGCTGCCGTACCTCGACGGGATCGACTTTCGGTTCTACTCGGACGTTGACGCGCTGACATCGGCCTGGGGACTCGGTGAGCTCGACGGTGCCGTGGGGCTGCCGTCCGACGTGGCGACACGGCTGGCTGCGGGCGGCGGAGCCCATCTCCTCGAGTACCCGTCGACGACGCTGTTCGCCGTGACCTTGAACCTGCGGCCAACGCACATCGAGTTCCGGGACGCTGCGGTGCGGATGGCACTCCTGCAGGCCATCGATCGAGACGCGATCATCCGGGACACGCTGGGTGGCCTCGCGACGCGAGCGGATGGCCTGATCCCGCCGACCAGCTGGGCGTTCGACCCCGCCGCGAACCCCGACATCCCGTTCGATGTCAAAGCGGCGAAAGCCGGCCTCGTCGCTGCCGGATGGAAGCAATCAGACAGTGGCGGATGGATCCCGAAGGGCGGCAAGGATCCCCTGACGATCGAAATCTTCAGTCCACAGGCGGACGCGAATCCAGCTGCCTACGCGATCGCCGACGCGGTCGCCGCCGCCTGGACGTCGATTGGCCTCGACGTTGCGCACACGGCGCTGGCTGGCGCCCAGTTTGTTGGCGAGCATCTGCAGACCGGCGACTTCTCGGTTGCCGTGACCGGCACCACCATCGGGCTTGATCCGGACCTCTATCCGCTGCTCGCCTCAAGCCAGACGACCCTGCACGGCTCGAACTACAGCGGTCTCCAGGATGCGAGCCTTGATGCCCTCCTGGTTCGCGCCCGCGCCCCCGGTGCCGACGCTGCGCGGATGGCTGCCTACGTGGCCCTCCAGACGAAGCTCGCCGCCGGTACCTTCGTCCTCCCGATCGCCTTTGCCGACGTCGTCCTGGTGGTCCGGGACACGCTCACGGGACCCCGTCCGAGGCCCATCGGGGGCCCCGGGGATCGGTTCTGGGATGTGCTAACATGGCGCCTCGCTGCGACCCGGTGAGCTCGGCAAACCGGCTCGATTGATCCACGCCGAGGTGGCGAAATTGGCAGACGCGCTAGCTTCAGGAGCTAGTGCCCGCA